>JBARRZ010000302.1:0-22350 GCA_049644465.1 Limnothrix sp. | reverse complement strand
GTATTTTCCAACAAGTGAAATTGGGATTGATCCACTTGGTAACCTGCGATCGCCCCTCGGTATTTTAGAAGGTCTGACTTATACTGTCGTCTCGGAAGTACCCTATCGGGAGCGGAGCAAACTCAGCGTATCGGGTTCAGAGTATCCGAAGGCGATCGCCGATAAATATTTAGAAGTCCCTCCCGAAATTGCAGCAAAAGTGCGCGAGATGGCAGTAGATATTTTGTCCCGCGCCAATAGCGAAATTACTTCGCCCTACGAGAAAGCTCTGTATTTAACCCAAGGTTTGAAACAGCGTTTTCCTCAATCACAGGAAGTTCCATTTTTTGAAGAAGGAGAAGATCTCGTTGATGCGTTTCTCTTCAAATACAAAGGGGGTTACGCCGACCACTACGCCACAGTGCTCACAATTATGTTGCGTTCAATTGGCATTCCCGCTCGCTTTGCCACAGGTTTTGGCCAAGGTGAATTCAATCCTTTTACGGGTTATTATCTCGTCCACAACACCGATGCCTATGCCATTACAGAAGCCTATTTCCCCGGGCAAGGTTGGTTTTCGTTTGATCCGTTACCCGGTCACGAAATCGTGCCACCTTCCTTTGAAGAATCGGGTACATTTAGCGTACTGAAATGGTTTTGGGAGTGGGTCGCTAGTTGGGTGCCGTCGCCCATCTTGGCTTTTTTCGAGGGTTTATGGACAAGTGCTTTACAAATTTTCGGTACTCTAATCTTTCGCTTCTGGCGTTTTGTTTCGGGCAGTGCGGTCGGGGCTGTAGTTGGGGCGATCGCCCTTGCTTTTGCAGGCATGGGAAGCTGGTTTATTTTCCGACAAATCCGTAATTGGCTGAATCGTCGTCGCTTTGCCCAATTGCCTCAAATGGAACAGCTTTATCAACAAATGCTCGTCCAGCTCCAAAAACGTGGACCTCAGAAAAAAACATCCCAGACCCCAACAGAATTTTTAGGACGATTACAACAAAAATATGATCCTGCCGCAATTAGGATCATCGAAGAACTAACAAATGCTTATCTCAACTGGCGCTATGGCGGACAGACGGCCAACACAGACCATCTGCAAACCCAGCTCAATCTGCTGCAAAAGCACTTGAAGCGCGCCAAAATTCAGACAAAAAAAAGAACGGAGAGAGGGGGATTCGAACCCCCGACTGAGTTGCCCCAGTAATAGTTTTCGAGACTACCGCATTCAACCGCTCTGCCATCTCTCCACGGTTTAACCATTCTATGAAAACAAAGTAGACTTGGCTAGTCTATTCTCAAAAAATAATTAGCGAAGCGGGTGAGGGGAATCGAACCCCTATCATCAGCTTGGAAGGCTGAGGTTTTACCACTAAACTACACCCGCAAGTGTTTTAGACACTGTTACGACAATAACATTTTTCCTTCTTACTGCCTAGCCCAACTCAAGAAAAAAAGTAGTCAGAAAATACTAACTACTCAACACAGAGGAAATCTTGAGTTTTTAAGGCTATTGAAAAGGTGCTTTAAAAACTAAATAGTGTCCGAATTGTGGCGATAAAAACATCATCATTACTGCTGTTGTGGTCTGGAGCGGTCAGCCACACAATGCCGGGAGTAATCATAATGTTGTCGTTCAGTGGATATTGATAAAAAGCTTCCACATGGAGGGATGTGTCTGGATCTTCGAGATTGTTACCATCAACAACAACAGAAGAATTTGTCACTTTCGGTTCTATGCCAACGACAATGCCGCCTAAAGCGCCGTCGGCAAGGAAGTCAGGGAATGCAGCAGTGACAGCCCAGTTCCACACATCGAAAGAGCCTCGGTCTACGCGGCCGCCAAGGGAAGATAAAGCTCTGATGTTGCTATAGCCTGCCCAACCACCAAGGACAAATTTATCGCCAATTTTCCATGAGGCTTCGACACCGTAGGAATTGCTAGAAGTGGGCAATTCGTTGTTGGTTAAGGCGCGTACGTTGGAATTATTGCTGCCCGTGCCAGTATCGCTGAGGTTATAGCTGTTGAGGTAGGTTAGGCCAAATTCTAAGTTGTCGGAAGGGATAAAGTGCAATTGGCCTAATGCACCATAAGCACCATTGAAAAGTCCGGCTTTTTCGCTAGGATTGTTCGCGTCGGGAGCCATGTAGCCAGCGCTGAGAATAATTTTGTCGGAAAGAGAATATTCCAGCCCGATGCCTTTATCTTCAATTTGATAATAGATAGGGTTTCTCGTACCGAAATTTGTCAGAGCACCTTCGTTACCATCGCCATCAAGGAAGTTGATTGTGCTGGCAAAGTCATCGGAGGCTCCAGCATTGGCGGCGATCGCCACATTCAATCTTTTTGTCAGAGGAAATGCGTAAACGAGAGCATCAACTTCGACATTGTTACCGCCACTTGCGTCATCTGCAAAAGCTAGACCACCTTCTGCCGTGCCAATATTTGGTCTAACTGCATTGGCGGCAGCGAGGCGAACTCGGAGATTATCTTGTCCGGTAAAGCTGGTGTCTAAATTGAGGCGGACGCGATTACCGAACGTAATTTGATCATCGTCGGCAGCGCCACCTTCGGCTCCGATGGCGGCAAAAACTACTTTTCCTTCTAATTTTGTGGTGGTAGAAAATTGATGATCTTCGAGAAATTCGACCCGACCTTCTACGTCATCAACTCTGGCGCCGAGGGTGGCTAGTTCGGTTTCAAATTCTTGAACAAGCGCTCGCAGACGAGTAATATCAGCGGCATCGACATCGCTACCTCCGCCAATAATTAATCGCTCAATTTGTTGCATACAGGATTTAAACCTGCGGCAAATTCGTAACGACTGAGGGGGCGATCGCCACGAAAAGTGCCATTGGGATAACCAACGATGCAATTATATTTTTCGACCAGGTTGCGCAGCGCATCAAAAGCCCAGTCGCTGGGAGCCACATCCCGCAACTGAAAAACGCTATTCACTTGAGCGAGTTCGCCAGCTTTTACTTCCTGTTGATATTGATCCAATTGGGCTAATAATTCTGCCGAGTCGAGATTTGCTTTTGCTTGGGGAGCAAGGCTTAATACTGCGACAAAGGTGGCGATCGCCGGCAAATGTTCAGGCAAAGAAGAGTTCATAGGGATTTTACAGAGAAAGTTATAAAAAGACTCAGAGAGACAATGATAATCATTCTCATAAAATAGCGCAAGATATTTTGCGGGTCATCATTCCGGCGATCGCCGGAAAGTACTTGTGAATTTAAAAACAAAATTTGCGGGAATTGAAATTGTTGCCTTGTTGAGAAGGTTGTCTTCCAAGATCGCTTTGGAGCTTTGATTGCCCCAATGATGTAGATCTAGTCACAGTCAACCTCTCGCTCTGGGAGAGAAATAACGCTGAGACCAAGACATTCAGCACACATCCAGTAGAAAAAATCAGCTACAAACATTAGTCAATGTCTCCAAAATTGGCCGAAATATTTGATGTTAAATTTTTAATATTCAGTCCAAACAATATTTTTTAGCCCCTAAATCGAGAGGGACTCATCGTGGGGAGAAGGACTCATCACCACTTCTGCGTCATCAGGCAAAGTTACCGGCTCCTTATCGATAGAAGCTTCGACAGCATTTTCCGAACTATCAAGCAAACAGCCCAGATAGAGACATTGGCTAATATGACGAGTTCCTAAAGACTGGATAATTTTCATGTTTTTAATAAAGATTCTCAATAGTGAATTAATTAATACACTATTCACAGTTTCGGAAATCGTCAAGTTTTTTCAAAGTATTTCTCGATATTTTTTCAAAAAAGCCACAGCTAATCCTTGATATTCCTTATGTTCTGGCCTTTCTAAATATTTCTTTTTCACTAAAAAATAACGGACAATAGTAGTCCGTTCAAAATCCTTATCGAGAGTTATTCTTAATTGGTTGGGGTGGCCTAAAAACGGCGGCGATCGCCCAGCAGCATAAATAACCAAAAAAATTAATTCACAAGAATCGAAACTTGGTGATAATTCGTTATTTCAGTAAATAATTGCTGGAAAGTTTACTTTTCTTAAGATTTTGTGGCGATCGTAGCAGGCTGAATTCCTTGTGAGACAATGGTCTAAGTTATTACACTAGACAAGAATCCATTTATTAAAACTTCAATAATATGAGCGTCGTTAGTCAAGTAATCCTCAAAGCCGATGACGAACTCCGCTACCCCAGCAGCGGCGAACTGTCAGGCATTAAGAGCTTTTTAGAAACGGGTGCAATGCGTTTACGCATCGCCACGACTTTAGCTGAAAACGAAAAGAAAATTGTGGACGAAGCCCAAAAGAGACTTTTCAATGTCCACCCGGAATATCGCACATCCGGCGGTAACGCTGCGACCACTAAGCGGTATAACCAATGTCTCCGGGACTATGGTTGGTATTTGCGCCTCGTCACTTATGGCGTGTTGGCCGGCGATAAGGGGCCGATAGAACAGACTGGTTTGATTGGTGTTAAGGAAATGTACAATTCCTTGGATGTACCTGTTACTGGCATGATTGATGCGATTCGTTGCCTCAAAGATGCTGCGCTTGGCGTATTGGATAGAGAAGAAGCCCAAGCCGCAGGCCCTTACTTCGATTTCATCACTCAGTCGATGTCCTAATTTTGATTTAAATTTAAAGCAAAATATCGATCAATAATTTACCAAGTCGGGGCTTTCTGTTAGGAAGTCCCGATTTTTTATGGCGGCGCTGATTAATATCGTTATGCTGGAAATAATAGATTTATGGGAAAAGGGTATCGATGTCTTCTGGCTCTCCGATCGCAAATGTTGGTCGTTCTCCGTGGGTTTCTTTGGGGCTATTTTGCTTGACTTACGGGGTTTTTGGCTGGATTGCGGGCATGATGGCGACGACTTGGCAGGATTGGATTTTGACCCATGATGGTTGGTTCTTCTGGGAAATTGATCGGGAGATCGCCGCTCAGATGAGCTGGGGATTTGGGCTGTTCTTGGTCTTATCTCTAATGATTTTGCTAGCCGCACCACTAAAATTAATCCGGTTGCTATTTGGCAGTTGGCTACGATCGGACACTAAAGCAATCCTTTCAGTACTGGGTTGGGCTTTTGCGGCAGTGGTTATTATTTGCTGGTTTGACCAATTTGCCCGATTTTTCGTACTGATTTCCGCTGGCATCCTTAGTCATATTGATCTGCAATTGTGCGGTTTGCGAACAGGGCAAGTATTTCTGATCTTGACGGTGCTGAGTTTTATTAGCTATGCGACCGGCAATTATTTGTTTATGCAACAGGGCCAAGAAGTTGCGAGATTATTAATGGGACTGAGCTTCGGCTAAAGCAATCGCGATTGTTTGATTATTCGTTTTCGATTTCTCGAAACTTGTCCAAAATACTGACATTTAGCACCTCGCGAGCATCACGCTTCGCTAAAATCGGTGGCTCGGAAACTTTGCCTGTTGGGGTAAAAGTTGGGATTTGGGGTACAGAGCGGCGAGAGCGGATATTTGCGGCAAAGATAGGCGGCTCGAAGGGTTGCGGCT
Organism: Limnothrix sp.; assembly: GCA_049644465.1. Taxonomy (GTDB): domain Bacteria; phylum Cyanobacteriota; class Cyanobacteriia; order Cyanobacteriales; family MRBY01; genus MRBY01. The sequence continues at coordinate 16,859 of JBARRZ010000302.1, read as the reverse complement.
TGGATGGTATCGCCACAATTGAGTTAGTAAATGCTATTGCTTCGGCATTTGGATCTAGCTCTGCGATTAATTGACGAATTTTTTCTTCGTACTCTGCTTTGAGATTGAGCACGCGGCGATCGCCCTTCTTTTGATAATCCGCTTGTAAAGTCACCAGCATTTCTTTCAGACGCCGTTCATGCTCGATTTCCGCATGCGCCAAAGCTTGCTGCACTTGTTTAAGATCTGCATCCGCGCGATCTAATCGCTCTAAATCCTTCATTTGCAACAGATAAAAAACCGCTGCACCCACCATAAAACCAGCAATTGCAAACAAAATCATGTTCATCAGATCACGCTCCGAGCATTATCAACAGATCGTTTAATTGTTCGTTACCCCGAATTTCCCTCGATCTCTGCTGATTGTAAGAGGATTTTTTATCCATTTGTGATTAATTGAATTCGGCGACGATTTTTTAAGCTGCACCTTGTAAAGCTTGCATGAGAGCCTGCTGACTGGCCGCATTATAAACTTGCTGCAAATAGGCTTGAAACGCTTGGGCATCTTCATAGTTAAGCGTCATTTCACCTAAAACGTCTAAAGTTGTTTTGCCATCTGTTGGCGGAATCAGCACTACCAAACTCGGATCGAGCGGCTGATCATATTGCCAGAATGCTTCAATATCAATCTCTTCTTTTGCGCCAGTTTTTTTGCGGGTTGTTTTTGTTTTTATCGTTGTTTTGCTAGTTGTAATTGTCGGGTCAACTTGCTGGAGACGATACTGTTTGAGAGCATCAAGAATTTGAGTTTTTGTTCGCCCTCGCAATTGAAAAATCACGAAGGGATCTTCACTGAAGCGATCGCCCAACTGATAATAAACCGCGCCAATATGTTTGCAAGGGTTGGCTTTGTCGGGGCAACTGCATTTTGAGCGAACATCCCCTAGGGTAAAGGGAAATAGATTAAGACCATTTTTTGTAAAAACTTGCTCGATCGATTCTGGCATTTCGCCCGCCAATAGTTGCGCTGAAAAAATCGCTTTTTGGCCTAGCGTTTCGATCACAAAGCCCCAATCTTCATCGGTGAAAGGTTCAAGTTTTAAAGAAACACGATACGGTTCAACTTCGCTGCCCTGTACTAAGGCGATCGCCTTCGCTTCCACAAAATCAATACTCAGAACATTACCTTCTTTCGCGTAAATTCTGGCCCGTTCCAAGCGCTTTTTAAAACGGTAAGAATCTAATAATTCGAGCCAGCGTTGTACCCACCATTGGGGTTGACTTGTTGATTGGTTCATGGTGTTGTCGGGGCAGTTGGTTCGGGAGTAGTCTCGGCAACATTACGCGATTGATAAAAAGTCTCTAAACTGTCTTGATCGCCCACAAACCGCCAGTGCCAAGGCTCATAGGCGATCCCTTGGGGATTGTCGCGCGGGAAAGACAACTCAAAACTATATCGCGCCGCATTATTTTGCAGCCAACGGAACGCAGCTGTTTCTTCAAAATTTGGGCTCAAATTCGTGGCGGGAACGTTGCCATCACCCAGATCAATGGCGTAGCCCGTATGGTGTTCACTGTGGCGGGGAGGCGCACTCACTTCGGCTCGTTTTGTCGTGTCTTGCCCTCGCTGTTCCTTCACTTCAAAAAACAAATACTGTTGCTCTTCAACTGAGCGAAAGCCAGAAATAAGCAGTAAATTTATCCCATCACGGCGAGCGGCATCTCGCATCTGCTGATACTTTTCATGGGCGGCAGGCCGTAATTTCAAGCGGCCATCGGCAGTAACCGCAACGAGCTGATCATCTGAGGCTTCTTCGTAGGCAAAATGTCCTAATAGTTGCTCGACTTCCGGCTCTTCTGGCTCATTTAGGGGCGGGGCGATCGCCGTTACTGGTTCAGTCGTTTCCGTGACAACAGTTTGGGCGCGCTGCAATAAAATTTGCCATGCGGCGATCGCCCCAGCAGACAGCAACACCAAAGCCCCTAAACCCAGCCATAACCAAGACTTACCACCACCCCGTTGCGGTGCAGCAGATTCAAGCTCCGGTTGAGTATCCCTGACCACCTCAGGAATATCCATCCCATCCAATACCGAAAGATCATCAAGTTCTTCAGACACGCTTATCCCTAAATCCCCGCTCCCTTCATTGATCGTTCCATCTTATGCTGCTTTTTCCCTAAAAAAAATACCCTAACCAAAAACACTATTCCAGCAGCTAATGCAAACCCTTACGACGCGCTGCCCGCAAAAATAAACCACCGACCATTGGCAACACAGCAACAGGCGTTGGCACAGCATTAATTGGTGCAGTCTGAGCATAGGTAATCACCACGACCTCTAGTGAATAACCTTGATAAATATTCGATTCACCCGTAAAAAATGTCTGGACAAGTAGCGAACCATCAGCGATTAAATCGAGAAAATCTCGCTCAAGCTCAGTAAAAATATCAACAAGTGAAAACAGTTTGATATCAAAATCACAACCATCGCCAGCGTACAAAACACCGTCTAAATTCGTAATACCGTCAGCATCATAACAGGCATATTTTCCTAAACTAGACCCTTCGACAAATAGTTCAAAAAATTCACCCGCTTCATCCAGATTAAAAGGGGTTTTAAAATCTGCGGTCGTAAAATCAGCGTCACCGCCGGAACGCAAGATCAAATCAGCGTCAACTAAATTTGTGGTGTCAATGCCGCTAAAGGCAAATGAAAATTCTAAAGCTTGGGCTGCATTTGCTAACCCGAAATTACTGAGACAAGCCACGCTTGCCGCTAGAACACTTTTTTGCCAAATATTCATGTTGGTTATTTTTTGTACTTTATCTATATTGCAGTTGTTTCAAGGCAAATCCAGAAGGCTTGCTGATCTAAAGCTTAGAAAAAATTCTCACGCACGAAATAAATTCAGTACTATCTTCATCAATACTTCTTTTACGAATTTTAAACATTAAATTTTGAACTTTCTTTTACTCCAGCTTGTCACGATTTACTTGAAGTTAGGGATTGGTATTGGCAGTGGTTGGGCTATTGGTCGGTTTACATCGGCGGCGATCGCCGGAAAGTTAGCGAAGTGGCTATTTTGGGTCGGCGTCCCGGTTAGTGTGTTTGTGTTTGTGCGACAAATTGAACTATCGAGCACTATCTGGATTGCACCGGTGGTGGCTTGGTGCGCAATGGGCTTGTGTTTGGGGCTGGCATGGCTCTGGTTGCGGTTGGGACAACAGACTTTTTCAAAACCGGCTCAGGGTAGTTTTCTGCTCGTTTCGACGATTGGTAATACGGGTTATCTTGGCTTTCCGATCAGTTTGGCGATCGCCGGTGAAGCAACTTTTGCTTGGGCTTTATTTTACGATTTGCTCGGTAGCCTGCTGTGGGGTTATGGCATCGGCGTGATGATTGCGGCTTATTACGGACGCACAAGCGAACAAACTCAAATTTATCGCCAAATGCTAACGCAAGTATTAATCAACCCAGCGTTGTGGAGTTTGGTTTTAGGGTTGATATCTCGGGCGATCGCCTTCCCAGCTTTCATCGAAACCAGCCTTAATGCCATTGCGTGGGGCGTAATCATGCTAGCAATTGTTTTGATTGGGATGCGTCTGAGTCGTCTCAAAATAAGCCAAAAGCTCACTCAAATTCGTAGCAGTCTGCTGATTAAAATGCTGATTGTCCCCTTGATTTTCAGCCTGCTATTGCCTCTCTTTGGCATCCCAAAATCAATCTGTCTCGCCTTAGTTTTGCAAATTGCCATGCCGCCTGCCTTCGCAACCTTAATCGTCAGTGAAACCTACAAACTCGACCAAGATTTGGCCGTCAGCTCTCTCGCAACCGGGACAATTGTATTGCTATTCACATTGCCGATCTGGATAATTTTATTGCGTTAAATACTTGCAACTTAGTCAAATACGCTGGCGATCGCCTTTTCCTTTGCCAAGAAAGAATGATCACACTTCTGCGCTAAATCCTTCGAAATATCGTCGAGTATATCGTCCGTATGATTCGGCTCGTGGTGGAAAACAGCTAGTTTGCGCACATTTGCCGCCTGCGTTATTTTCACCCCTTCTTCCCATGTCGAATGTCCCCAACCAATCTTTGGCGACTTCGGGTCATGATATTCCTCATCCGTATACATCGCGTCGTAAACCAAAATATCCGCGTCCTGCGCCAAATTGAGAATATTCTCGTCTAAATGGTCAGGAAAATGCTCAGTGTCAGTGCAATAAACGATCGCCTTATTTTGCCAAGACACCCGATAACCCATCGCACCATTCGGATGATTCAGCGGCGCTGTCGAAATTTCAGCATCACCAATATTAAACGTGTCACCACAATGCAACTCATGGAAAACAAGCTTAGCTTCTAACTCAGCGACGGGAATCGGCGAATTAGCATGGAGCACACGCTGATAAAAATGGTCTTTGAGAGACATCGGACGCACCTCTTCCGGCACTTGTCCATAGACATGCAGACAATTACCCGGCTTGAACAGCGGCTCAAAAAAGGGCAAACCTTGAATGTGATCCCAATGATAATGAGTGAAGCACATGTGCAACTCTAAATTGCTTTGTCCCTCTAATTCTTTGCCCAGATTTCTGAGACCTGTGCCAGCATCAAAAATAATGCGTTTACCCGCAGCACGAATTTCAATGCAGGACGTATTTCCGCCATAGCGGATTGTCTCAAAGCCGGGCGAAGGCACGCTGCCGCGCACACCCCAAAATTGGACAACAAATTCATCAAGTGCAGATTTAGTCATACTGTCTAAACATTAAGTGTCTTACATTGACCCTGATGACGCAGGAGATGATCACAAAGAACAAGGGCAACCATTGCTTCAACCATCGGGACGGCTCTGGGGAGGACACAGGGATCATGTCGACCTTTCGCAGCGAGAGTTGTTTCTGCACCGTCACGAGTTGCGGTTTGTTGTTCTTTACCGATAGTCGCGGTGGGTTTGAAGGCTACTCTTAGGATTATATTCTCTCCGTTAGAGATACCGCCTTGAACGCCGCCGGAGCGGTTAGTTTTTGTGCGGATGTTGCCTTGTTCATTAATCGTGAACTCATCATTATGTTCATGCCCTGTAAGCAAGGTTCCGGCAAATCCTGAACCAATTTCAAATCCTTTGCTGGCAGGTAGCGACATTGCCCCTTTGGCGAGGTCTGCTTCTAGTTTATCGAATACTGGCATGCCTAATCCGGTGGGGACGTTACGGGCAACGCATTCGACAACGCCACCGATAGAATTTTTATCGCGGCGAATAGCTTCGATGAGGTCTACCATTTTGGCGGCGGCATCTTGGTCGGGGCAGCGGACGATGTTGCTTTCGACTTGTTCTAGGGTGACGGTGTTGGGGTCGATGTTGGGGGCTTCGCAGTCTTTGATGCGTTTGACGTAACCAATGATTTCGACGCCGGAAAATTGCTGGAGAATTTTTTTGGCGATCGCCCCGGCTGCGACACGACCGATGGTTTCTCGTGCAGAGGAACGGCCACCCCCTTCATAGTTGCGAATGCCGTATTTGGAATCGTAAGTAAAGTCGGCGTGGGAGGGGCGATATTTTTGTTTCATCTCGGAGTAGTCTTTAGAACGCTGGTCTTTGTTGCGTACCAAAATAGAGATGGGTGTACCAGTCGTCTTGCCTTCAAACACGCCGGACATAATTTCGCACGAGTCGGCTTCTTTGCGAGGCGTTGTGATTTTGCTCTGGCCGGGGCGACGGCGGTCTAGTTCAAATTGGATTTCGGCTTCAGAAATTTCGACGAGGGGTGGACAGCCATCAATCACGACACCGACGCCGCCCCCATGAGATTCTCCGTAGGTGGTGATGCGGAATAAATGGCCGAAACTATTGCCCATAACTGTTTTATCTTTGCGAAATCAGGCTTGTATTGTAGCTTAGTTCCCCGATCATCTTTGATTACGCTTTTCTGGATTGCCAGTAGGCGAACAAAAAGAAGACAGGCGATCGCCCCCCAATTCCCTATAATTTCTCCAGCAGCCCCATCATTCCAGAGCAGTTTTTGCACCTATGTCTTCCCGTAGCAAAGCCCTTCAGTACTACATTGCAACCCGGCTTCTTCTCGCGCCCCTGATGCTTTTTACCATCGTGAGCGTTGTCTTCCTCCTACTGAGAGCAACCCCCGGTGATCCCGCCGACGCTATCCTCGGCAACCGCGCCCCCGAAGCCGCAAAAGCACTATTACGCGAACAATTAGGCTTAGACGCTCCACTTTGGTTGCAATACATCAGCTATTTAGGTCGCTTACTCCAGCTCGATCTCGGCTCATCTCTGACCAGCCGTGGCTTACCCGTTTGGGATGTCATTCAACAACATTTTCCCGCAACTGTAGAACTCGCTCTCTTTGGCATGATTGTCGCCGTAACCATCGGTGTCAGTGTGGGGATGCTTTCTGCGTCCCGGCAAGGCACAATTTTTGATGTTGGCGGTCGTCTTTTTGGCATCATCACCTACGCTTTGCCGCTGTTTTGGATGGGGATGGTCGTACAACTTGTTTTCGCAGTGCAATTAGGTTGGTTTCCGCTGGGAACAAGATTTCCGCTCGATGTCGTGCCGCCGCCAACTATTTCTGGGCTATATACTCTCGACAGCATTTTGACTGGCAATTTATTGCAATTGCGCACCGCTCTGTATTATCTCGTGCTGCCTTGTTGCACGTTGGGATTATTGCTGAGTGGCATTTTTGAAAGAATCGTCCGGGTCAATTTACGCCAAACACTACAGTCGGATTATGTGGAAGCGGCGCGGGCAAGAGGCATCCCAGAGAATAAAATCCTCTGGAATCATGCGTTAAAAAATGCGCTTATTCCCATCATCACTGTGTTGGGATTAACTTTCGCAGCGTTACTGAGTGGTGCGGTATTAACTGAAGTAACTTTTTCTTGGCCGGGTTTGGGCAATCGACTGTATCAGGCGATTTCGTTACGCGACTATCCCACTGTGCAAGGCATTATGGTGTTTTTTGGGGCGATCGTCGTGGTGCTCAGTTTGGCGATCGATATTGTCAATGCCCTTATCGATCCGAGAATTCGCTACTAAATTTCAATATTTTTAGTCAGAGCCAATCAAATTCAGAAACTGAAAAGCGCCGTATCGGTCTTGTTCGTCCTGACCATTTCAGCCGTGGCATATTTTCCTAAAAACAATTTGAATTTGGCTTGAGGATTCGAAGCAAAATCTTTTGGGAAAAGGGAGGTTTGGAGAAGCTGGGACAGAATGAAATTGATATTTTTTTAATCAAAATCTCTACTTGAGACGCAATCTTCTCATCTCTAGCTCTCCCCTTCTCCGCGTCACTACTTGATCCGAATAGCTAAAGCGTATTCTGCACCTGCACTTTCCCCATTAACAGTGATGATGTATTGACCGCTGAAAGGCAGGGTGAAATCGATGTAATCGGTTAGCTGCTCTTCGATAACTTCGCCGTTACCTACTCTGACGCCAAAGTTTGCTTTACCGCTTTTAGTGATGATGTTGACACGCATGTTTTGGCCTTCTGTGGCATTGAGTAAATAGACTTGCTGTTGATTTGCACCAACTGCTCCTCGCATTACGGTTTCGATGCTACCGCTGGCAAACTGAACGTTAATCGGTGATTTTTGCTGGGTTTGGGCGATCGCCTTAGGTTTAGGCGCAGCGGGGGGAGTGGAAGCTGATTGGCTAGGTGTTCTAGGAGCAGGGGTAGGCGCTGTGGCTACGGTTTTAGGTTTATTGAGAGCTTTTTTGTTGGCCTTAATGGCGATGATTTCTTCGCAATCAACACGTTTCAGAAAAACAGAATCACCGCTACTGAGCTGATTTTTATTTAGCGTCCATGTTTCTTGGCTCTCTTGGACGTCATATTCGATATTTGTGGTGATCGCGGCATCAAGGGTTTCGCTGTCTAGAACGCCTGCGAATCGCTGATCGTAGGAAGTGTAATAACCGTTGGCTTCGTCGGTAACGGTGGCTTCGAGGGTTCCGGTAACGCTATTGTTCGGCTCAACTAAAAATTCGGCGATCGCCTGTAATACTTTGGTGTCGGTGCGGTAGCAATAGGATCCGGCTTCGAGTGCTTTTTTCGTGGCGGAGACATCTGTGGAATCATCCGGTGTGGTCTCGAGGGGTTCACCTTGCACTTTTGCGACAGGTTGCTCTGGGGCAGTGAGGGTTAAGTCTTCTGAGTTTGAGTCACCACCGCAACTGCTCAGGGCGATCGCCAAGGTAAGCGTTCCAACCAATAAGGGGAATCGATTCAAAAAATTTAGACTCACAAACGCCACTCCGACCGAATTTTTAAAGACTGCTCTAATTTTATCGAGACTTGATTTCTTCTAACCGTAAAGATCACAAAAGATTAACGTCGGCGGTTGGCAGATTCGCGGATTTGGTCAGCAATTTGGAGCGCGTACAAACTTTGTTCTGGCTGAATATATAAGGGTTTGCCTTCGGTTAAATTGTCGAGCACAGCTATGGTGTCTTGTTTAAAAACGCCCCGCCGACTCCCCAACTCAATGGTTTCGACCGCATCGCCTTGGGTCAGAGTGCCCCGGTTACCGTTAAATTCGAGTGTGCCTTGGTCACCGTAAATAGTGAATTGGCGATCGCCTGATTGAATCAACGAGCCTTTGCCATAGGTGAGATGGCCGATAATACCGCCCTGAAATTTGAGCTGAGCCGAGCACAGACAAGAATGATAATACCCATTCAAATCATCCGCCTGAAAACTGGCTTCGCCCGTAACTTGCAAAACTTCACCGAATAAATTGATCAGCCGATTGACTCGTGACAATGCAGCAATCAAAGGAAAGCCGTAATCGCCATGATGGTAAGTCCAGTGGGGTAGCGCATGGCGTTTTGGCGCAAGCGTAATGTAGCGAGCGTAAAAAATCTTGCCCAGTCGCGGCAAATAGGCCTGAATCGTCCGGTGCAACTCTCCTAATATCTCGATGTGCTCGACGTGCAACAACAGTCTTTTTTGCTTCGCTAACCGAATTAACTGAGCCGCTGTTTCGGGTTCTAAAGCCAGAGGATATTCCACTACTACATGCTTCCCTGCCTCTAAAGCTGCTTTGGCGATCGCCCCATGTTCGCGATTAATATTACAAACCACCACCAGATCAAGATCATCCCGGCTGACTAAATCTTGCCACTCCAGCACCGCCTGCATCTCATATTCTTCAGCAAAAGCAACCGTCGAAGACTCTCGATAACCCGATACCGCAACAAGAGGCGATCGCCCATCCGCCCGGAACGCCTCAGCCCGCCGCTTAGCCGCATAACCCGTCCCCACAATCCCAACCCTAACCATTTCCATATACTCTTTCCTCTTCACCAATTCAACACAGCCAAGACAAACCTGCCTTCAAACTACAGCAGGACACCTCAACCAACCCTCTTCCACCATAACTAATGATTTTCATTCAAAACAAACACCTCATTACTGCTTCAGCAATCCCCATTCAGAATCGGGAAATCAGGCGTTTCAGAAGCAATCATTAACAATTCCAAATCAACCACTGGGGTAAGCACATCAGCTTTGCTAATATGAAACACGCTAATTGAATCCAATTCTTTACAGTACCGTCACAGAAATCCACTTTCCGTGCCAGCACAAGATCAAAAACAATTCGGGCAGACTAAAAACCTCAACCCGTCCATCTCCCGCTTTCCTCGGCCTTTTAAATCTATCCAGAACAACCACAGAACATCATGGCAACATACAAAGTAACCTTCCAGACCCCCGAAGGAGAGCACCAAATAGATATTCCCGACGATGCCTACATTCTCGACGAAGCAGAAACTCAAGGTATTGATATTCCTTATTCCTGCCGAGCCGGTGCCTGTTCTAGTTGTGCAGGGAAGCTCATTTCTGGAACCGTTGACCAAGGCGATCAAAATTTCCTAACCCTCGAGCAAGTAGAAGCAGGTTATGTCCTCACTTGTGTGGCCTATCCCACCGCAGACTGTGTCATTGCCACTCATAAGGAAGAGAATTTGTATTAAGACCGCTCCATAGCTTCAGCAAATCATAAATATAGTTAATATCCAATACAAAGGCAGAATTCGAAAAGAAAAACTCATAGTTCACAGCCGAATCTAGCTATTGCAAGCCTCGTAGCGATAAGGCTTCAAGACTTACCTAGGCTTTGAGGAATAGAAAAAAGATAAGCGATGCTTATGTTAATTCTACAGAGTAACTTCATTCCTAATGCGAGTTCAAAGGTGTTTTTTTTTCCCCTATTATCTAAAAATAACTTAACAATTTCTCCTGACACTCTTGAGCAGCGTAAGTAGGCTCTAGATTATCGGGAAAAATGTTGGACTAAAAACTTTCACACTTGAGGAAATATCCATGGCTACATATAAGGTTACGCTCATCACTCCTGACGGCGAAACTTCCTACGATGCTCCTGATGACGAGTACATTTTAGATTCCGCTATGGAAGTTGGTGGTATTGAGCTTCCAGCTTCTTGTCGTGCGGGTGCTTGTTCTACTTGTGCAGGTAAAATCGAATCCGGTACGGTTGATCAAGAAGATCAGTCTTTCTTGGATGACGACCAGATCAAAGAAGGTTATGTTCTAACTTGTGTTGCTTATCCTAAGTCTGACGTGAAAATCACAACTCACCAAGAGGAAGAGTTGTACTAGGCTTTGCTCGCTTAAGTAGAGTAATCGAATAGCATTTTTTGCTGGCTTGGGAGTATTTCTTGATTGGAGTACTCCCATTTTTGATGTTCAGACGTCTTTGGCATGGGATGCAAGATGATCGGCAATCCGGGTTGTTTCGGGCAAGCGGTATTTTGGGGTGCAGTCTAAAACGTAGGCGATCGCCGTCTCGAGACAAACACGATGGCCTACCGAAATATAAAGTGGCCGGACATTCCTACGGCTCCGCAAAACCACACCAATTCTTTCCCCTCGGTCTTCCAAATCAACCCATTCACCCTTTTCCAGCGGCAAATCACGATGAGTGCCGATGTAGCGAGATTTCGCGACACCAATAGTCGGATGATCCAACAAAACACCCAAGTGACAAGCCAAACCAAACCGCCGAGGATGTGCGTAACCCTGCCCATCACACAAAATCAAATCAGGAAAATGCTTGAGCTTTTCTAGTCCCGCCAAAATTGCAGGCACTTCTCGGAACGACAAGAAACCCGGAACATAAGGAAAAGTCGTTGGCTGACGAACAACAACCGTTTCGATAACTTCCAGCTCAGGAAAAGATAAAACGACAGCTGCCACACGAATTGTTTTAAAATTGTCCTCAAAACCAGCATCTACACCACCAACAGAAGTGATTGGCTGATTGAAATCATCTTGCGTAACCACAAACGAGCTGAGCTTATTCTGTACCTCCCGTGCCTCCGGTACAGACAGATCCCAAGCATGACTGTGATGTAATTTGACCATAAATATTTATCAATCCGACAGAGCAATATTGGTTTATCAAAAAAAGTCAGAGTATGATTTACATATATGGTGAATATTTAAAGCAATTTAATCCACCACATAGATAGCATTTTGTCGATTGGGCATACTGTTTTTATGCACAATCACTTATGATTTTGTTAAATAAGCCACTCAGCGTGATGTACGTCGAGGTTTTCTGTTATGCGTAAAGTATCCGTCCTATTGCCAATTCTCGCCCTCACTTTAACCTTGGGAAGTTGTTCGTTGCTACCCGGTGGTGGTGGCGATGATGGAGACACCCTAACAGAACCGCAGGCTGAAGATGGTAGCAGTCAGCCCATCGCAGTTCCACCAACACCGGCACAAGAAGCTGAATCGGCTGCCGCAGAAATCACAGAAGAAACCTCTGATATTTTGACTCCCTCCGGAGCGACGTCCTCAGTCTTTATTCCTTCTACTGATGCTGATGCACGACGCAAAGTGACAGCTCAAGGGCGTACCGACCCATTTTCTGACTTTCCTTTTAGTGCTCAAGTGACATTCGCTCCACCACCAGCACCAGAGCCTAAGCCTGCGACACCTGTCGCTAATCGTAATGTTCCTGCAGTGAGAAGCCTAGCGCCTGTTACACCAACACCTCAGGCTCGTGCCTCTGTTGCGGCGATTTCTCCGGCTAGTAAAAATACTGGTGGTGGGAGCAATAGTGGTGGTGGTAGTGCTACGGCTGGTTCGAACAATGGCGGCACTACGGGTTCGAATAGCGTTGCGGCGAACCCAAATGCTACTGGGACAAATTCGGGACGTCTCGATCTTTTGCCTATTTTGCCGGAGTTACCACAAGCGACTCTCGCGGAACGAACTGATGTAACAGGTGTTATTCGACTAAATGGTGTGGATAACGTCATGGTTAAAGCTCCTAACGAGGAGTACAGCCGTTACGTCAAAGTCGGTGATTTGATCGCGAATGGTCAGGTGAAAGTAAAACGGGTCGATTTTCGTCGCAATTCTCCTGTGATTGTGCTTGAAGAGAATGGCATCGAGATTTTTAAACAAATTGAGGATGTCTTGTTGGCTGACCGTAATGCTAAGGCTGACAGTGATTCTGAAGCGATGGACGCACCGGGTTCTTAGGGCCGAATTCTTAATTACAGTTCGCGAATGATTGTGATGCAGTCGTCTTAATGTTTTAAGGCGACTTCTGTTTTAGAGGTAAAATCCTCAATAGTGGCTTGAGGGAGAATGATAGCGGTGACATTGTCGAGTGCGTTACAACAACAAATAATGACGGAAAGCTTGGTCTGTAAGGGTCTGCCCTTAGCGGTGTACCGGGAAGTTGCCGCTCATCTACGTCAATTACCGGGGATTCAAATTGCTCTGGAAGTGCAGCGATCGCCATCTTTTGATTATCATCAGAGCCAGATTGGAGCGATGTTGATCACGTATCCTGAAAATTTTGGGGAAGGCGATCGCCAAAAGGTGGAGAAAATTCTTGATTTTTACGCCCAGCGCCACGGCATTTGGCAACGAGAAAAACAACAGTGAACCGAAGCTGCGATTGCGAAATATGTTAGGTTTAGCCTCCTATTGTCTGGGAGGTTTTTTGTTGGACAACCACCAGCTTTTATAGTGATTACAGACGTTTTGTGTAAGCTATGACCCTTTCTGCACCGAAATCGAGCGGCTTTGATGCGGCACACCCCCCAGAGCAAAAGAAGATTGATAGTTGTGTCCACTGTGGATTTTGTTTGGATACTTGTCCGAGTTATCGCGTACTCGGCTCAGAAATGGATTCGCCAAGGGGTCGGATTTATTTAATGGATGCGATCGCCAAAGGGGAAGCTGAGATTAATGCGGCAACAGTAAGCCATTTTGATTCTTGCTTGGGCTGTTTGGCTTGTACGTCAGCTTGTCCGTCGGGGGTAGATTATGGTGAATTGCTGGCCTCGATGCGATCGCAGATTGAACGGAATTATACGAGGTCATTGGGCGATCGCCTGTTTCGCTGGCTCATTTTTAGTCTGTTCCCCTATCCGCTGCGGTTGAAATTATTTTTGCCGTTGCTGTGGTTTTATCAGAATTCTGGGTTGCAATGGCTGGTGCGAAAACTCGGTTTACTGAAATTCTCAAAGCGGCTCGAAGCGATGGAAATGATCCTACCGCAGGTGGATTTAGCAAAAAGTAAGCAAAATTTACCGTCCATAATCCCCGCCCAAGGCGAGCAGCGCTATCGAGTCGGCATGATCCTTGGTTGTGTACAGCGGCTATTTTTCTCGCCAGTTAATGAAGCCACAGCAAGGGTTTTGAGCGCAAATGGTTGCGAAGTGGTCATCCCCCAATCCCAAGGCTGTTGCGCCGCGTTACCCGCTCACCAAGGTCAGGATGAACAGGCACAGACTCTAGCGCGACAAATGATCGATAGTTTTGCGGATCAAGATTTGGATTTCATCATTATCAACGCGGCGGGTTGTGGTCACACGCTCAAAGAATATGGGCGAATTTTGCGAGATGACCCAGAATATGCCGAAAAAGCGCAAGAATTTGTGTCGAAAGTATGCGGTGCGCAAGAATTTTTGGCAAAGGTGGGTTTAACGGCAGAATTGACGGCTATTACAGAGCAAGAATTCCCTTTGGTTTATCAAGATGCTTGCCACTTGCTCCATGGTCAAAAAATTTCAGACCAACCCCGCGCTCTGCTCCAACAAATTCCCAATGTGCAATTACGAGAAACGGCAGACAAGACGATTTGCTGTGGGAGTGCGGGAGTGTTTAATCTGTTGCAACCAGAGATCGCAGCGGAATTGGGTGATAGTAAAGCTCGCAATTTGGCGAATACGGGGGCGCAGGCGATCGCCTCTCCGAATCCCGGTTGTAGCCTGCAAATCCAGAAACATCTCCAGCAACAGGGCAAGGATATTTCGGTGTGGCATCCCATGGAACTGCTTGATTTTGCCATCCGTGGGGTGCGCTTGCCCCTATAATAAATGCCGATGTTTACGGTGTGGCAGCAATGGCAAAGCAACGGGTTGGGTTACTTTTCGGCGGGAAATCCGGTGAACATGAGGTGTCGATCATCTCCGCTCAGGCGATCGCCAAAGCATTCCAGATGGGCGACAACCCCGAAAAATATGACCTAATCCCCTTCTACATCGACAAAAGCGGCATTTGGCACAACCCAGACTTTTCCCAAAATATTCTCGACACAGGCAAATCCTACGCCCCCGAAACCGTCGATCCAGCCCAACGCTGGCAATTCCCCGCTGCTGCCCCCAGCATCGATGTGTGGTTCCCCATTAACCACGGCCCCAACGGTGAAGACGGTACATTACAGGGCTTGCTAACCCTCATGGAAAAGCCCTTTGTCGGCAGCAACGTCCTCGGCTCTTCCACAGGCATGGACAAACTCGCCATGAAAATGATCTTTGCCCAAGCCGGATTAGCCCAAGTCGATTATGTCGGCGTACTGCGTTCCGAAGTCTGGTCTAGCCCCTGCGTCTTCCCGAAAATCGGCGATCGCGTCGAAGCAAAACTCGACTATCCAATGTTTGTCAAACCAGCAAATCTCGGCTCTTCCGTTGGGATCAGCAAAGTCCGCACCCGCGCCGAACTCGAAGCAGCCCTTGATCTCGCCGCAAAGTACGATCGCCGCATCATTGTCGAAGCTGGTGTCAATGCCCGCGAAGTAGAATGTGCTGTCCTCGGCAACGATAATCTCAAAGCATCGGTGGTGGGTGAAATCACCTTTGAGAGCGATTTTTACGACTATGAGACCAAATATACCGACGGTCAATCCCAGATGAAAATTCCGGCTGATTTACCTGACAATATTGTCGAAAAAATCCAAGCAGCCTCGATTCAAGCGTTCCAAGCCCTCGATTGTGCAGGTATCGGTCGGGTAGATTTTTTCTACGTGGAAGCAACGGGAGAAGTATTGATCAATGAAATTAATACACTTCCCGGTTTTACGTCCCTCAGCATGTATCCTCAGCTCTGGAAAAATACTGGCATTCCTTTTGAACAACTTGTCGATAAGCTCATTCAACTGGCTGTAGAAGATCGCTGAGGTTAATTGTTAGTCCAAGGCTACACGCAGATTTTTGCCCACCGCTTTTGCAAATTTTTCTAGGGTCGATAGGCGAATATCTGTGGCGTGATTTTCCATACGAGAAATGACAGATTTTGTAGTGTGCAACTCTGCCGCAACTTGAGCCTGAGTCATGCCAGCTTCTAAGCGAGCTTGTTTAAGTAGCAAACCCAATTTAAAGGTTTCTAAACGTTCTTCGTATCCCTGCCAAAAAGCTGGATTTTGTTGTGCACGCTTATTTTTATAATTTTGTAGATCGCTCATAGGTGTCTATTTATTTGCAAAATAATCTTTTTTTCTCGACTAAAAAGCAATTTCCCGCATAATTTCAGGTTAGCATTTATGCGAACTAATGGCGATTGCGTATTAGCGGTTTATTCATGTGAAAACTCAGGTAATAAAGGTTGCGGTACACTTTTGTGAGGAATTTGCTCGTTTAAGAAAATATGCTCACTGAAAATCCTCCGACTCTCGTTGTGGAACCTTCTCGTAAAAAACTTTGGCTTGCGGCGATCAAACCGCCCATTTATAGCGTGGCGGTAACGCCGATCATCGTGGCGACAGCGGCGGCTTACGGAGAGACTGGCTCCTACAATGGACTCCGCTTTGGCATTTTTCTGGCGGTATCAATCTGCATGATTGCTTGGATGAATTTAAGCAATGATGTGTTCGATTCGGATACGGGCATTGATGTCAATAAGGCTTCGTCGGTGGTCAATCTGACGGGAAATCGTAATCTGATTTTCTGGATTGCCAATGGTTTTCTGTTGCTGGGGATGGCGGGAATTGCCTCGATTAGCTACCTCCAACAGGATTGGACGGTGCTGGGTTTGCTGACTCTCGCGGCGGCGATCGCCTATACCTATCAGGGGCCACCATTCCGGCTTGGCTATCTTGGGATCGGCGAATTTGTTTGTTTTATTGCCTATGTCATTACAGCTTTGGGCGTGTTTTATAGTCAGGCGGAAAGTTTGTCGGTAAATGCCTTTTGTGCCGCTGTTTGGGTGGCGCTCACGACCAGCATCATTTTGTTTTGCTCCCATTTCCACCAAGTCGAAGATGACCTCGCCGCAGGCAAAAAATCCCCCATCGTCCGCCTCGGAACCCATCGGGGAGCACAAGTTTTAACCTACAGTTTGGTTGGCGTTGTGGGCTTAACCTGTGGATTAATTGCCCTTGGCATTTGGTCGCCTTGGATGTTGATCACCTTTGGTAGCGCACCTTTTGCCTATCAACTCATTAACCATGTGCGTACTTATCACGACCAACCCGAAAAAGTTAGTAATAGTAAATTTTTTGCCGTCAAATTTCATTTTCTGAGTGGAATATTGCTGGCGATCGCCTACATTTTGTCCTACTACAACCCAGAATTTATGAG
>JBARRZ010000301.1:0-12613 GCA_049644465.1 Limnothrix sp. | reverse complement strand
AATTTGCCAATATAGAATAGAGAGACAGTATTCTGGTTGAGCCATGGCACAGATTCTTCTCGATTTACCGGATGACCTTGCGAAACAGGTGCAAAGCCTAGCCCAAAGCGATCGCCTTGGCGAAGTGTTGTCTATGGGATTAAATCAACCCGTCTTGCCAGCTCATATTTATAGCTATATCCTGAATTTTCTTATTAGTAATCCCACTCCCCAAGAGATTAGCGAATTTCGTCCCACCCCAGAAATGCAAACAAGATTACAGGCAATAATCGAACGTAATCACGCAGGCAATTTAACCCTAGAAGAACAGCATGAATTAGATGAATATGAGCGGATCGAACATCTAATTGTGATGCTCAAACTCGGTAATTTAACGACCCTACCAGTAGCTTGAAAGTCTTCAACGTCAAAAAAAAGACTCCTCGATCTGAGAAGTCTAATCAATCTGTTCAAATGCCCCCGCTAGTCCATCGTCGGGCCGCTGTAAAACGAGTGGCGGAGCCAGAGCTGATCTAGGCGATTATCCCCACAAGATCCCTTCATAAATCCCCACATCTGGGGACAACGGCTCCCCACATCCGTTTGTATTCTTGATCAGAGATCCAAAAAGGAGGATGACCATGAATTTGCAAAAACAGATACTGACAATGGAAACGAAGGCGAAGCTCTCGACGCTGTGGATGTTTTATCTCTTCAATACGATATTTCGAGATCTCCATGAATTTGTTGAGCCTGGATTCATTGAAAAGGTGATGACCGGGACATTCAATGGAATTCAAATCACAGAACAACTGTTGCTGTTTGGCGGTTTCGTGGCTGAAGTGCCGATCGCCATGGTTCTCCTGTCTCGACTATTGCCCTATCGTGCAAACCGTTGGGCCAATATCGTCGCCGCTGTGATTACCCTCGCGTTTGAAATCAATAACGGCACCACCGATTTAGACGATACCTTTCACATGGTCATCGAAATCGCTGCTTTATCCTTCATCATCTGGTCGGCCTGGCGGTGGCGGAACCCAGTTCCCAAGAACTACTCAACCAGTCAGGAAGCATAATTTTTATGGACGTGCCTCAGATGCGAGAAATAAAGAAACCGTTTTATTCTGATTTAAACCTAGGAGGAGAAATCGCAATGATAAAAGGAAGCTGTTGTTGCGGAACCGTTCAATTCGAGTTAACTGAAGTGCCCAGTATGATGGGCACGTGCCATTGCAGTCGATGCCGAAAAGTTGGTGCCAGCACTCTCGTATTCGTCAAGTCTGAATCGTTTCAGATCACTCAAGGACGTGATCAAATATCCATCTACAAGGCTGAATCTCCCTATAAGTACGATCGGTGCTTTTGCTCAGTCTGCGGTTCCGCACTTGGAGAGGTGTTGTCAGAAGAGGATTCATTTCCTTTGGCGGCCAACTGCATAGACGGAGATATTGGACTTGAAAATAGTTTTCATGAGTTTATTACGGAAAAGCCAAACTGGCTCAAAATTGGCGACATGGCAAAGCAATTTGATCAGCACCCGACTAAGGCATAACTGTAAGGTGTCAAGAGTTTCAGCAGTACGCACCTACGGTGCTGAATGCTTGTATCTTGTGCCACTGTGCAAAGCGTTCTATTCCCAAAGGAGTTGTTAGTGAAAATAGTATTAGTTTGTTGTCCGATGGGAGTAGGAAAAACGACATACTCTATGTCTCTAGCTAAAGAACTAGGGGCGGTCAGATTTTCTATGGATACCCTATGGAAACGACTGAAAGTGGCCGATACCTTGGTGTATCTCGATATGCCCGTATGGCGGCATTATTGGTGGGTGACGAAGCGATTCCTGCAAGGGGTTTGGGTTCCGCCTGCGGGTTGGCCGGAGGGGAATCCGTTATTGAAAGGGACGCTAAATTCCTACACCACGGTTCGGTTGTGCCATACCAAACTGACACCCAAATATCGGGACTATGTGGAGCAAGTTAAGACCACAAAGCAGGTTTTTACCATCTGCGATCGCGCCAAGACATCGCTTCGTTCTACCAGACCATCGCCGCACAAACTGACGTTACGTTACCTAGGAGTTGAACCATGGCTCAAGCCCCTCAAATTTGGGACAAAGTTGCAGAGAAATACGCTCAGCAGCCGATTGCGGATGAAGCCGCTTACCAGAAAAAACTAGCGGTCACCCGCGACTACTTGCGATCCGATATGGAAGTGCTGGAAATTGGCTGTGGTACAGGGTCGACGGCCATCTTCCATGCGCCCTATGTGAAGCACATCCGCGCCATTGATTTTTCAGCCAATATGACTGCGATCGCCCAGGGCAAGGCCGAGGCTGATCACATCGATAACGTGACCTTTGAGCAAGCCACTATTGAAGATCTCGACATTCTTGATCAAAGCCTGGATGCGGTGCTGGGACTCAGCATTTTGCATTTGTTGAAAGAGAAGGAGGTGGCGATCGCCCGGGTCTATCAAATGCTCAAACCGGGGGGCATTTTCGTGACCAGTACCACCTGTCTAGGCGAAACCATGAGCTGGTTTAAGCTGATCGCGCCCATTGGCCGATTCCTCGGATTTTTCCCATTTGTCGCTGTTTTCACCACCAAAGAATTGGAGGACAGCTTGACCCATGCCGGTTTCGAGCTGGACTATCAGTGGCAACTCGCCAAAGACAAGGCAGTGTTCATTGTGGCCAAAAAGCCTGGATAAATGATCATGACTCTAGAGCTAGATCACGTTTTTATACTGGTTGATCCGGAAGCTGAGGTGGCCGATCGGCTGCTTGAACACGGCTTTCGAGAAGGGCCGAGAAACACTCACCCCGGTCAAGGCACGGCCAACCGTCGGTTTTACTTTGCCAACGGCATGTTGGAGTTTATCTGGGTACAGGATGCCGACGAAGCGAGAAATGGGCCGGGTCGAAACCTACACTTTGCTGAGCGAGCTGACGATCCCACCGCCTCACCGTTCGGCATCATTTTTGTGCCTCGCAAAGACAATGCCAGTCCCGACATGCCCTTCCCTAGCTGGCATTACCAACCTGCTTACTTTCCACCACCCAAAGGTTTCCATGTGGGCGCAAATTCTCACAATACTGCTGAACCGCTCTGTTTCTATTTCCCATTCCACGATCCGGGAGTTCCCAGACCACAACCTAACCGCAACCCTCAGACAGTTAGTGAGGTCATAATTTCCACGCCTTCAATAGATACTGAAGGGGTGTTAGAGCTGGCTTCACAAGCCGATCGCCTCTCAATGCGATCAGGCCAGGAACATCTCATAGAAATCACGTTGGATCATCATGACTCGGGACGTACGGAAGATTATCGCCCTGCCATGCCGCTAATCCTGCATTGGTAAACGGGAATGAAATTGGCATGTCGTAGTTGACGGCCACCCAGCGCAGTTCCCAAGCTGATCCAATATTTCAGTTAAGGCAAACATTAGGACAAAGTTGTTATCGACTTTGGCCCATAAGCATTACCTCATGCCAGGGTAGGCACTACAAACCTTGCTTCAGACCCATTCGGCCCGAGCGTTCAGATCTTCTGTGTTCTAGGGTTGCCACACCTCTCCATCCATTGAATCAAATCAACAAAGCGTCTAGCCTTCTGCAACAAGAGGGTTCAATTTAGCCATGCTATTAAACACAACAAGTCCAACATTAGAGCACTGGAAAGCCGCGCCCAGCATCGACACTCTTCGCTCGATCTACGATGCATCCGCCCATCAATGGCAGGACAATTTGGCCCGTCTCGGTCAGCTCCACAATTATCATCTGCTGTTCAAAAGTCAGGCTGTGTGCCCCTACTTGAGTCATCTTAACCAAGCGTCAAAAATTCTCGACTGTGGGGTGGGAACAGGAGCCTTCAGTCTTGCACTTTTAGAAAGTGTTGCTCAGTCAGCCCATGTCTCCGGCGTCGATATTTCCTACCCCATGTTGACCCAAGCTCAACAGACTCTGAAAAATCGCTGCACGAGTCTCGATTTGAGATGCGGGGATATCAGGCGCTTGCCCTTTGCCGATGAGTCCTTCGACGCGGTCATTTTTGCCCATGTCTTGGAGCACATGGCTGAACCCGTAGAAACGTTGCGTGAGATGAGCCGAGTCCTGAAACCGGGGGCTCCGCTGATTGGCTCAGTGACTCGAAAGAGTCTAGGCCAAGTCCTTATGTCCCTGCACTGGCACAACCGAGGGTATACCTCTAACCAGCTAGCCTCTTTTTTACAAGCAACAGGGCTTGAAGCCGTCAACTCCTTTGACTATGGCACTGGCTGGTCGAGATGGATGTGCCTAGCTGCGGTCGGTGTTAAATCAAGATAGAAAGTCATGCTTACGGGCTGGTTCAACGGCAGGTTTTTGTATGTGAAGTCTTGCCGGATTAATGATTGAAATGAAAACGGTAAAAGTCTCAATATTAAAAGTAGTTTAACTCTTGTTCGCAGTCGTTCTTATGTTTTATTAAAAAATGGAATTGGAACAATAGAAAGTATAAATAGTTAATAATGGAGAATAAAATGAATAAATCGAAAGAGTTCTGGGATAGGGCTTCAAAAAATTATGATAAAACAGAAGAGCGCTTTGAATATATTCATAGTAAATCCAGAGAAAATACTAAAAAGTATCTCAACGGCAATAATATTGTTTTGGATTATGGATGTGGTACTGGTACAACATCCTGTGAAATTGCCAATCGGGTGAAAGAGATTCATGCTATTGATATATCATCTAAGATGATTGAAATTGCAAAACGGAAAGCAGTCGCTAGTAAAGTTGAAAATATAAATTTCGTGCAAACGGATATTTTTGATAAAAGATACAAAAAAGAATCGTTTGATGTGATTTTGGCTTTCAATATGTTGCACACAGTGGCTGATCCACAGGTAGTTATGCGAAGGGTATATGAATTGTTAAAACCTGAGGGCTTATTTATTTCTGTAACACCTTGCTTACAGGAAAAAATGGCATTTTTAGTTGATATTCAGATTCAGCTTGTTCGGATATTATGCAAAATTGGAGTAATCCCAATTCCTATAAGAAGACTTAAAAGCTCTGAGTTAGATGATTTATTGGTAAATCGAGATTTTCAGACAATTGACACTGAAAAGTTATATAAAGGGGCATCTAGTTATTTTGTTGTAGCGAAGAAATAATAAAAGTTTCATGCCGTCAGTCACAGTATGGCACTTTGGCTTAAACGACAATTTTATGCGTTGAACATTATTCTTTATACTATTATGGGTAGTCCTAAAGCGGTAAGGATGCGTTGTAATGGTGAATGAAGTACCAAATAGCACCTATATGATTCTCCAACTTCTTAGAAAATGAGAGCGTTTCACGCACTAATCTAGAGATTCGTTGGCGAAGCGTACAGTTGAGTCGCTCAATCCGATTGGTCAGTCCCGTTTCCTTCCCTACCGCTCGATGCCGTTTGCTTGGAATCACCTGTTCATAAGCCTCCCAGAAGTCAGTATAAGCTACAGCACACTGCCGATAGACGGGCGGTAGTGAGGCCCATAGACCATGCGCACCGACTCTACTTCGACGACCGACGTAGAGCCCTACAACTTCCCGACTTTCAATATCTATCGCCAACCGGGGGCTCCGCTGATTGGCTCAGTGACTCGAAAGGGCCTAGGTCAAGTCCTTATGTCCCTGCACTTGCATAATAGAGGATATACCTCTAACCAGCTAGCCTCTTTTCTACAAGCAACAGGGCTTGAAGCCGTCAACTCCTTTAACTATGGCACTGGCTGGTCGAGATGGATGTGCCTAGCTGCGGTCGGTGTTAAATCAAAGATAGAGATCAAAGCATTATGATTGCGGGTCGCTAGTGTGATTCGTTCTGTCGAAATGAGTTGAAATACTCTGGGATGACAGGCAAGGAAAATATTCGGGAGAAATCCCGACAGAACCTTGATAACTCTATTTTTCGTGATGGTGTAATTCCATCCCTCCAAGTGCAGGAGTGACAGCAAGTCCCCCATTTCAGCAAAGTGGTTCTTTGTTGGGGTGAAGCGGGGAATCATGGCGGTAACTGCAAGCCTAATGTGGAATCCCGCCTAGCATAGTTTTGGTCATGGATAGTCAAACGAATCTCTTGATTGAATCATCGTTATGCAAAACAAGCCAAAAGGCTGACAGGCTTGTCCCAAAAGGGAAAAGATTAGTGGTTGGCTGATTGGCGACAGACCAACAAGCACTCACAATAAACTCGGTGAAGAGAGAGAATCCTAAAACCAGCGTCAAACGAAAAATTGGGAACGAAGTAACCCCCTAATGTACTCTCCAAAACTGGTCGAAATTTGGAGTAGGTAGCCAACCGGAAGTCATCAGGGGGAGGGATTGTCTCAGAAGCCAATGCCTTCCTGTAACGAGAAGGATATGCAGACGGAGACACGGTGATTTGGATTGTAGAGGTACAAGTAGCAATGTATACATCTAAAACGAGTTTTAAGACTACGGTGGAATGGAATGCTATCCCCAGGCGAAAGCTAGAAAGGAAAGTATTTAAGTTGCAAAAGCGTATCTACAAAGCCTCTCAGCGTGGTGATGTCAAAGCAGTTAGTCAACTCCAAAAAACGTTGTTGCACTCTTGGTCAGCAAAGTGTTTGGCGGTTCGTCGGGTAACACAAGATAACCGAGGTAAGAAGACGGCAGGAGTGGATGGGTTGAAAAACTTGTCCCCAAAAGCACGTCTTATCTTAGTATATTCCCTGAAACTAGGTCAGAAAGCCACTCCCACTCGAAGGGTGTGGATACCAAAACCCGGCTCAAAGGGAGAAAAACGACCCCTTTCTATACCCACTCTGTACGACCGCGCCTTGCAATCGCTAGTAAAACTAGCCCTAGAACCTGAATGGGAAGCTCGCTTCGAGCAAAACTCGTTCGGTTTTCGACCAGGAAGAAGCGCCCATGATGCGATTAAGGCAATATTCAACACTATTAAGTTCAAACCTAAATATGTGTTGGATGCCGATATTGCGAAATGTTTTGACAAAATTAATCACAATGTTCTGCTGTCAAAATTAAATACATTCCCCACCATCCGCCGACAAATTCGTGCATGGTTGAAAGCGGGAGTGATTGATTTCTCTGAATATGCTTTAAGAGAGAAATCTGACAACATAACATCAATGGGTGTTCCACAAGGGGGTGCGATTTCGCCATTATTAGCGAATATAGCCCTTCATGGTATGGAAAATCGAATTAAACAAGTTGCTCTTACTTTACCCGGATGTAAATCGGAGAATCGTAAAGCAATAAGCTTAATTAGATTTGCAGATGATTTTGTGATTCTGCATAAAGACCTTGCCGTTATCCAAAGATGTCAGCAGATTATGGCAGAGTGGTTAAACGAATTGGGGCTAGAATTAAAACCAAGTAAAACCCATATTTCTCATACACTTAATATGTATGAAGATAATGTTGGTTTTGACTTTTTGGGTTTCACTGTTCGACAATTTCCGGTAGGAAAATATCACAGTGGTAAAAGCTCAAACGGAAAATTACTTGGTTACAAAACTCTGATTACTCCAAGCAAAACAAAGCTGAAGACACATGCGCAGAAGATAGGTAAATTGATTGATGGACATAAATCAGTACCTCAATCTGATTTAATCGCTCATCTGAATCCCGTCATCCGTGGATGGACAAACTACTACTCAGGTGTCGTCAGTAAATGCATATTTAATCAGGCTGATACAGCTTTATTCAGCCAGTTAAAAGCATGGGCAAAACATCGTCACCCTAATAAGTCTTCCCGATGGAGTTGTCAAAAATATTGGCAAACTGTAGGGTCTGATAATTGGGTATTTAAATCCCATAATCAGAAGATTCGCTTACTCAAGCACCGTGAAACTCCTATCGTGAGACACATACAGGTGCAAGGAAGCCGAAGCCCGTTTGATGGTGATTGGGTGTACTGGAGTTCGAGAATGGGTAAACATCCTGAAGCTTCAAAAAGAAGGGCAACACTCTTGAAGATGCAAAAAGGAAAGTGTACCTATTGTGGGCTGTTTTTCAATCATGAAGATTTGATGGAAATCGACCATAAAATCCCCCGTTCAAAAGGCGGTAAGGATAGTTACGACAACCTTCAATTACTTCATGGACATTGCCATGATGCCAAAACAGCAGCGGATAAAATTGCTGTTTCAGTTCCAGAGATAGATCAGGATTATCTCAACTGTAATCCCTTTTAACTCTGAATTTAGAGGTGTGCGTGACAAGCACCAAATCATTGAGGAGCCGTGTGAAATTAACGTTTCACGCACGGTTTTGTATAGCCGAGTCAGGGGGGTGACTTCCTGGCTTAGGCATCCAATTAGCCAGAATTTTTCCGTATAACATTCTACATAGGGGATATAATCCCGCAACTTGACTTTCGGCCTATATCCCCTATAGTCATCTTAGACAAAGATTTTCCGTCTAATATTATAGTCAGGTAGCTATGTCTCCAGCAATTGATCCTAGTTACTAAAGATTGATTGAATTGAACCAGAACCCTGAAAGTCTTGATTGGTAGAGCGTGTCATTCTAGAAATTTCCTGTTCAGTTACCGCATAATCATTGATGTTCCAACTCGCAACGATGAAGGACATAATCACTAGTGTGGAAACCCCAATCTCTGCAAAATGAAAAAAACTGAATTCAACCGATTCGCCATGTTGCTAGAGGACTCTTAAAGAGCAAAAACGTTTCTATGACTGGCTCGGCGAGACCGATTACTTCAGAACTCCCTTTACTGGAGACCAAGCTCTACCGCCCCCAATGGCCTGCTGGCCGGGTCTCGCGCTCGAGACTGATCAATCGCATCCGCCCGCAGCACAAATTAACCCTGGTCTCAGCTCCAGCAGGGTTTGGCAAAACAACGCTGCTCGCAGAATGGCTTGCCGCCATACCAACGCGCCCTGTAGCCTGGGTTTCTTTAGACACTAGTGACAATGATCCGGCTGTTTTCTGGACTTACCTGATTACCGCTCTGCAAAACATTCAGCCTGATCTCGGAGGGCGATCGCGCTCGTTACTGCAATCGCCACAGCCACCCCCCATTGAGTCAGTCTTGATGACGTTACTCAATGAATTGACTGCTGTAGAAGAAGATATTGTTCTGATCCTAGATGATTACCATGTGATCGCAACCCAGGCGATTCATGACGGCATCGTCTTTTTGCTCAGCCATTTGCCGCCTCAAATGCATTTGATGATTGCCAGCCGGGCCGACCCACCTTTTTCCCTGGCGCGTTTAAGGTCGCACGGAGAATTGACCGAGCTGAGGGCGACCGACCTGCGGTTCACGCTGGATGAAGCAGCGGCTTTTCTTAACCAAGTGATGGGGCTGGAGATTTCGGCGGCGGATGTGGCTGCTTTAGAAAAGCGCACCGAAGGCTGGGTTGCTGGGATGCAACTCGCAGCTCTCTCGATGCAAGGACGGGAAGATCTACCTGGCTTCATCGCGGCCTTCTCTGGCGATGACCGCTACATCTTGGACTATCTAGTGGAAGAGGTCTTACGACAGCAATCCGATCGCGTCCGTCGCTTTTTGCTGCAAACCGCTATCCTAGGGCGCTTAAGCAGTTCTCTATGTAATGCCGTTACTGACCAAAACGATGGGCAGGAAATGCTGGAAGCGCTGGAGCGTGGCAACCTGTTCATCATTCCCTTAGATAACAAGCGCCAGTGGTACCGCTACCATCATCTCTTTGCCGATGTACTCCTGTCCCATGCCCTGATGGAGTGGCCAGAACGTCTGCCCCAGCTACACGGACGAGCTCGTGAATGGTGTGAGCAGCATGACTTATTCTCTGATGCGATTCGTCATGCCCTGTCCGCCGAAAATTTTGAACGAGCGGCAGGTCTGATGGAGCAGGTGTGGCCCACCATGCGCAAGCGTCAGCAGGAAGCCACGGTGCTGAGCTGGATGAAGGTGCTCCCTGAACCGCTGATTCGCGATCGCCCCATTCTGAGTGTGGTCTATGCGTTGGTACTGTTGAATACTGGCCAGCTAGAGGCGGTTGAAGCCCGTTTACAAGATGCGGAACGGAGATTAGCGCAGGTAGGGCAAACTTTTCCAGATAATCCCGCCGCTTCCCCATCAGTACAAGGGATTGGGCTAAATGAAGCGCAGTATCAGTCTTTACCTGCCTCCATTGCCAATGCCCGCGCCTATCATGCCCAAGCGCTGGGGGATTTTTCCAGCACCATCACCTATGCTCAGCAAGCACTGACGCTATTGCCAACCGCTGATGAGTATGAACGGGGCACGACTGCCGCCATCCTCGGTCTGGCCTACTGGGCTAGCGGCAATGTCGAGGCGGCGCACCGATCCTTCGCCGAGGGATTGATGGCGTTTCAAAAGCTGGGCGGCATCCAAATTACCGTCGCTGCCACCTTCATTCTCGCGAATATGGGGATGGCCCAGGGGCGGCTGCGGGCTGCGGCTGAAACCTGTGAGCAGGCGTTGCAACTGGCGGCGCAACAGCCTGGGCCGATGCTGCAGGGGACGGCAGAGCTGCATTTGTCGTTAAGTGAGATTCGCTACGAACAGGGGGATTTAGAGGCCGCTGGTCAGCTATTGCAAAGAGGTGAGTCCCTGCGTGAACAGGTTTCGATCTCTGTAGCTAACTATCTGTGGTGGCTAGTCAAGGCCCAATTGACAGCGGCTCAGGGAGACTTAGACACTGCCCTTGACCAACTGCACGAGGCCGCGCGACTGTATCGGCGATCGCCCGTGCCAAATGTGCGCCCGATTGAGGCCCTAGAGGTGCGGTGGTGGTTGCAGCAAGGGAGACTGGCTGAAGCACTGAGCTGGGTGCGAGAGTCCGGTTTGTCGGCAATTGATCAGCCGGACTATCTACGCGAATACGAACACCTGACCTTGGCTAGAGTTGCGATCGCTCAGTACAGGCGCGACGGTACAGACGAGATAATTCATCCGATCATCGGTCTCCTGACTCGATTGCTGGCCGCCGCAGAAGCCCAAGAGCGCACGGGCAGCATGATCAAAATTCTGGTGGTTCTGGCTCTGGCGGAGGAGGCTCAGAGGGATGTTGCGGCTGCAATTGTGTCCCTAGAACGAGCCTTACTCTTGGCCGAACCCGAAGGCCATGTGCGGATCTTTGTAGAACAGGTCACACCGATGGTGCCACTGCTACAGGAGGCTAGGACTCGCGGCATCACACCTACCTATACCCAACGGCTATTGACCGCCTTAGAAAGCTGGGGGCAGCAGCACAAAGAGCCATCCCCGCTCCCCCGTTCCCCAGATCTCCAGCCCCTCATCGAACCCCTCAGCCAACGAGAACTGGAGGTTCTTCGATTGCTCAACACCGAACTGTCTGGCCCCGAAATCGCTAGTGAACTGTTCGTGGCCTTGAGTACTGTGCGCACCCATACCAAGCGGATTTACTGCAAACTTAATGTCACCAATCGTCGGGCTGCTGTGAAACGAGCGGCAGAACTGAATTTGATTTAGCGACTCCTCACATTAATCTCCTTTAGTGGTGCAGAAAAGTTCTAGAAAGATTGATCTATAGCCATTCGAGATGAGTTTGAGAAGAAAAATAAGGGTATATCAGCACATACAGATAGTTTTTATTCTCGTCCTTAATCGGGATCTCTATATAACTTGCACGACTCGAAAAGTTTTCTGCACCAGTCAGATTCTTACCACTTGAACACTACCGATGAAACTACTAGATGGCGACGCAAGTTTGCCAATGACAGATGAATGAAAGAGAGCAGGGGCAAGGAAACCTAAGGCCTTGTAAAACAATAACTTCAACTGAAGCAAAAACTCTGTCCTCCCTAAATGCCCCTGCTAGTCCGATTTGCAAAATACTCAAGACGAGTCGTAGCTTGAAAGTTTTCAACATCAAAAAAAAGACCCCTCGATCTGAGAAGTCTAATCAACCTGTAAGAAGCTTGGTTCTATAGGTCGTCAACTAGTGCGTTATTAAATTGCACCTCCTGCAAAATTTGATTGGCAGCGCGATCTTTTTCAGCTTGCTTAGTGCGTTCTGCACGGGTCATGGTTTTAGCGACATTTGCTTGGGCAATATTGTTCGCGGCAAGCTGTTGCAGAATTTGCTGATTTTGATTGATTTGGATGCGGGACAATTGCGACTCATTCGCCATCTGGAGCGTCATACATTTCATGACCTCCTGCGTGATTTTTAAGCCTTGGCATTGTTCAGCAAGTTCACCGGATGTTTTGGAAATTTGCGTGGAAGTTTCAGCCAATTTCTCAGTATTTTGTTGTCCTTCAGCAGAGAAGACAATTTCTCCAAGGGTGCTGGAAGTGCCAGCGGCAACCTCTGCTTGTCTTAAAATCCCTTCCGAAATGTCGTTGATGTCGGTTTGATTGAGGGCAGCATCCTCACGAATGTCGGCGAAAATTTCACTGGGATCTGGCAGTCCCAATACACCTGTAATCGCTTCAATGCCTTGGGGGACATAAACCTGAAGAAAATCTTCAACATAGCTTCCCACATAGGTTTCAAAGGTGGAAGAGACCATTTGGGAGGTCTGATTCCAAGCGTTTTTCAGGATATCGAGGACGGAAGCTTCACTTTTGGCGGTGGAAATCAAGACGATGCCTGTGGCGATGGGCATGATGATGAGTAGTTTTTT
>JBARRZ010000300.1:0-2680 GCA_049644465.1 Limnothrix sp. | reverse complement strand
TCTTCATGCTGTTTGTACCAGTAACTGGTCTTTGGATGAGTTCTATTGGTATTGTCGGCTTGGCGTTGAACCTGCGTGCGTATGACTTCGTCTCTCAGGAGCTGCGAGCAGCAGAAGACCCTGAGTTCGAGACGTTCTACACCAAGAACATCTTGCTGAACGAAGGTATGCGTGCATGGATGGCACCCCAAGACCAAATTCACGAACAATTTGTATTCCCTGAGGAAGTTCTTCCTCGTGGTAATGCTCTCTAAAAATTGTTTGATTAATTTAATTTGAGTAAGAGCCTCCTTTATGGGGGCTTTTTTTTGACATTTATATCGAGAGACATAAGCAAAACTTGTTTGCAATACGTTATTCTATTTAAACGGCTATTCTCATTAATGAATTTACATGCTTAGCAATTTAGACAGTTTAGGAACTCAGACCATTAGCAAGATTGCAGAAGTTGCTTTGGCTAGTCAAATGAAGCAAGTTGATAAACTTTCTGTTGATGTAAAAATTGAGCCAGAGAATTTAGCGAAAGGAATGGTCAATGCTTTAGCAATTGAAGGTCGAGGATTAGTCACTCAATCAAGTTTGAGAGTAGAAAAAATTTCTCTCATAATTAAAGAAATTGCTGTCGCGCCTTTTAAGGCATTGATGGGCAATATTCAGCTCACAAAGCCAGCGAGTGGTCATGCTGTGCTGATGATTGAGCCGAAAGATTTCGCAGAGGCTTTAGAGACTCTGCTAGCACAGGATCATGAGAAAGATTTACAAGTTAGAAGTTTGGAATGTGAGTTTTCTTCGCCAGATTTGATTAAGTTGCAAGCACAAGTCCTTGATAAGCGAACGAGTGATTCGGAGACTTTAGAATTACTACTAAAAACAGTCTTTGACCCCAATCGCCAAGCGGTAATTTTAGAGGATGTTGATTACGTTCGGAATGAAGTATTAGGCGGAACAGTAGGTGCTCGAATTGAGAAGCAGTTACTTGATATTTTGAACTTTCAATTTTTAGTTTTCGAAGGGCTTTCTTTTCAAGTAAATGGTTTAGAAATTTTGAATAATGCTCTAGAACTATCGGCGATCGCCGAAATTACTTCTTTTCCAAAAGCTGCTTAGATCTAGATAAAATATTGGCTAAGGTAAAAGGCGATCGCCGCGCTACCGACTGGAACAGCAAAATTATCTATGCCAAACTGGGCAAAGCTTTCTAGAAATGTTGCAGCAAGGGCAATAATTGTGGCGATCAAAAGTTGTTGCCAAGCCAAAAGAGGCAGTGTAGAGAAAATTAGTAGGGCGATCGCCGAGCTGACGAAAAACATAGTTGCAGTGCCTTCGTAGCTTTTTTTATTGCCAAAAATTGTGTAGGGATGTTTACCAAAATTACTGCCAATCACAGCGGCGAGACCATCACCCCAAGTCATTATCAAAATGCCAAGCACTGCAAAATACGGCTGCTGAATTGACCAAAACCACCAAATTAAAACGCCCATACTCAACGCGTAAAAAAATGTGCCAAGACTCCGGCGACCGACACTATTTACACTCGGCAAAATTGGCAAAAAGTAAGAACTTAGCGCAACACATCCCGCGACAATTGCCGCTGCAACCCCAATTTCTCCCGGAATATCGCCAAACCAAGCAATCAAAATAACGTTACCGCTACCGATATGAACAATTTTCCGAGTCAGCTCAGGATTCATATTTGTTGTTCGGCTCAACAGTTCAGCGCTACCGACAAGTGCCCCCAAGTAAGCCAAAACAATTCCAATTGGCATTCGCAGACTGGGCGCTAATAAAGACGAAAAAAGTTGCTGAAAATCCATTAGTAAAGATATAA
The DNA here is from genome assembly GCA_049644465.1 of Limnothrix sp. Lineage (GTDB taxonomy): Bacteria > Cyanobacteriota > Cyanobacteriia > Cyanobacteriales > MRBY01 > MRBY01. The sequence goes on along the minus strand of JBARRZ010000300.1, from coordinate 852 downwards.
AAAAAGCGGGATTTTAACCCGCTCATTTGTTATTTAGAATTTGCCAATAAGCGCTTTATTACAGCGATCACAGATCGTGGGATCATCAGCGAAGGAGGCAACACTAAGGGAATAATTCCAACAGCGATCGCACTTTTCTCCGTCAGCTTTTTTGACTGCGACTTGCAAATTTCCGTCAGCTAACTCGATGGTGTCTTGATATTGTTCAGCATCCAAAGAATCTGTGACGAATTCTACTTGGGAAACCAATAATAAATAACGTAATTCATCAATATTATTGCCATCATTTAAGCTTTCGCTAGGATTGAGCGGGGTTAACCAATCGGTGAGTTTACCATCGACATCACGCATCAAAATTTTGGCTTCGAGGGATGCACCAATCATTTTTTCGGTACGGGCTTTTTCGAGGACTTGGTTAACGCCATTACGAATCTCCCGCAACTGTTCCCATTTCTGGAATAGCGCCTTATCGCCTGCCCATTTTTCATCGAGCTTAAACCAGCCAGCATTAAACACCGATTTATGTCCGGTTTCATAAGGCAAATTCTGCCAAATATCCTCTGCCATGTGACAAAGCACTGGGGCGATCGCCTTAGTTAAAGTCTCAAGAATCAGGGCAATTACTGTTTGGCAACTGCGACGACGGGGGGAATTCGCGTCAGAAATATAGAGGCGATCTTTTGCCGCATCGAGATAAAAATTAGAGAGATCAACGACGCAGAAATTCTGAACTTTCTGAAAGAATTTGAAAAATTGAAAACTCTCAAATGCTTCGGTGACTTCGTTAAACACATTGCTGGTTTGGTGCAGAATATATCGATCAAGTTCAGATAAATCTTCGTAGGCGATCGC
>JBARRZ010000299.1:0-41020 GCA_049644465.1 Limnothrix sp. | reverse complement strand
TCTTCATGCTGTTTGTACCAGTAACTGGTCTTTGGATGAGTTCTATTGGTATTGTCGGCTTGGCGTTGAACCTGCGTGCGTATGACTTCGTCTCTCAGGAGCTGCGAGCAGCAGAAGACCCTGAGTTTGAGACGTTCTACACCAAGAACATCTTGCTGAACGAAGGTATGCGTGCATGGATGGCACCCCAAGACCAAATTCACGAACAATTTGTATTCCCTGAGGAGGTATTACCACGTGGTAACGCTCTCTAATTCTTCTATGTCTGGTGGTCGCGACATCGACTCTACTGGATTTGCTTGGTGGTCTGGTAATGCCCGACTCATCAACTTGTCTGGTAAGTTGCTCGGTGCTCACGTAGCCCACGCTGGTTTGATTGTTTTCTGGACTGGCGCAATGACTCTTTTCGAAGTGGCTCACTTCGTTGCAGAGAAGCCTATGCACGAGCAAGGTTTTATTTTGATGCCTCACCTCGCAACCTTGGGTTGGGGTGTTGGTCCCGGTGGTGAAGTAATTAGTACTTTCCCCTATTTCGTTGTTGGTGTTTTACACCTAATTTCTTCTGCTGTTCTTGGTCTCGGCGGCATTTACCATGCTGTCCGTGGTCCTGAAACACTCGAAGAGTATTCCAGCTTCTTTGGTTATGACTGGAAGGACAAAAACCAGATGACAAACATCATCGGTTACCACCTCATTCTTTTGGGTTGTGGTGCGTTGTTGCTTGTTTTTAAGGCGATGTTCTTCGGCGGTGTTTATGATACTTGGGCTCCCGGTGGTGGAGATGTTCGTATCATTGGTAATCCGACACTCAACCCTGCTGTGATCTTTGGCTATTTGTTCAAAGCTCCTTTTGGTGGTGAAGGCTCGATTATCGGTGTGGACAACATGGAAGATATTATTGGTGGTCACATTTATGTGGGTCTCATCTGTATCTTCGGTGGTATCTGGCACATTCTCACTAAGCCTTTCGGTTGGGCACGTCGTGCGCTCGTCTGGTCTGGTGAAGCCTACCTTTCTTACAGCCTCGGTGCTTTGTCTTTGATGGCATTCATCGCGACTTGTTATGTTTGGTTTAACAACACTGCTTACCCTAGTGAATTTTACGGCCCGACTAACGCTGAAGCTTCTCAGTCTCAGGCGTTGATCTTCTTGGCTCGTGACCAATCTATGGGTGCGAACGTTGGTTCTGCTCAAGGTCCTACTGGTCTTGGTAAGTACCTCATGCGATCGCCTACTGGTGAGATTATTCTCGGTGGTGAAACCATGCGTTTTTGGGATTTCCGCGGCCCTTGGCTTGAGCCTCTCCGTGGTCCTAATGGTCTTGATCTCGACAAGATCCGTAATGATATTCAGCCTTGGCAATTACGCCGTGCGGCTGAGTACATGACTCATGCTCCTAATGCTTCGATCAACTCTGTTGGTGGCATCATTACTGAGCCTAACTCCTTTAACTTTGTGAACCTGCGCCAATGGTTGGCTGGTTCTCACTTTATCCTTTGCTTCTTCTTCCTTGTTGGTCACCTGTGGCATGCTGGTCGTGCTCGTGCGGCTGAAGGTGGATTTGAGAAGGGTATTGATCGTGAAACTGAGTACGTACTTGGTATTGACGAACTCGACTAATCATTGCTTGATTTTCGCTGTTTAAATACTAAGCTTCGGCTTATAAAAAAAAGACCTCCATTGATTGAATGGAGGTCTTTTTTCTTGCATTTTTGTTATCAATGGTGGCTTTGGCTAATACGCTCGAAACATTGCTTGGGTTCCTTGTTCCAATGCATCTGCGAGTTCAGCAGTATCTTGAAATTTTTGGGTGGCGATCGCCAAACCGGGTAATTCAGCAGAATCACCGAGAGTTTCTTTGACGAGACGCAAATCTTTCAAAATATGTTTAACCATAAATCCAGCTCGAAAATCTTCTGCTGTAATTTTTCGGCCAAGGTTGGCGATCGCCCATGAGCCAGCTGCTCCAGTTTGGCAAACTTCAATCATTAAATTCGGATCGATGCCTTGAGATTCGGCAAGTTTAATCGCTTCGCAAAGAGCGACCATGTGGATTGCACAGAGCACTTGGTTGCACATTTTGACGGCTTGACCGCTGCCCGTTTTGCCGCAGTAATAAATGCTTTTGCCCATCGCCTGAAAGTAGGGTTGAGCTTCATCAAAATCTGGGCGATCGCCGCCTACCATAATCGTTAAAGTGCCATTCTCTGCACCGACATCACCGCCGCTAACTGGCGCATCGAGAAATCGTAAATTGTGAGCGTTTAATTCGTTAGCGATCGCCTGAGCCGCTGGAGCACCAATGGTACTGAAATCGACCACCAAAGCATCAGACTTTGCCGCATGAATAACGCCATGATTACCTAGCAAAATTTCATGCACGTCAGGCCCATCGCTGACGCAAGTAAAAATATAGTCCGCATCCTGGACTGCGGCGGCAATAGACTCAGCAACATCGACTGTGTTGGCCTTGAATCGCCGTAGCTGAGGACTATTGATCGACCGATTCCAAACGGCGATCGCGCAATTAGACTTCAGCAAATTGAGAGCCATCGGAGTGCCCATGACTCCCATGCCGAGAAAAGCAATTTTTTTCATAACGCCTTAGTGAAGATTGAAATTGAAATTTGTGACCAAAATTATGGCTTTAATTCAATCTCACCATAACTATCGGTAGAACGCTCGACCTCAGCGCCACTTAAAGTTTCTGGAATTACAATTTCTTCTATTACAGGCTCAGAGGTTGTTGCTGGTTTTCCTGTCTCTGCTTCATCCTTTAGATTATTTTGGAATCCTTCAGTAATCGCATCGAAAGAATTTTCTATTTGCGTCTCAATCGTGTCAGGTGCTTCTGGCTCTTCGCTTGGTTGCTCCTCAACAGTCTCAACAGCATTAGGAATAATCAATTCTTCGTTCGGCTGTTCTGTTTCTGCTGGAGCAATTTCTTCGAGATTTTCTAATTTGTCGGTCGGCTCAATCTCTGGGGCGATCGCCTTGATTTCATCCTCAGACTCTTCTAATACCTCAGGCTCTGATTGAACTGGCTCAATAATTTCTGGTTCTGGCTCAGGCGATAAAGGCTTAGTTGTCACCAACTTTTTGGCCGTTCTGAGAGCAATTTTGTTTTGCACCAATTTTGCAAGCGTATCTTTGAGCTTCGGATCATAATCGATCACTCTGACCGGGCTGTTATAAACATTATTGACCAGCTCTCCTTGCTCATCGATGAATTCCAACTTGACCCAGTTTTCGCCCTTTTTAAACCCTTTTAAATACAAAGGCTGCCAATTGTCCAAAATAAAAGTCTCACCATTAATCGTGGCTCGAATCCGCCAATCCGCGACACCATCTTCTTGGCTTTCCTGAGCGACAAAATGCAGTGGCGCGTTGGTGAGATAAAAATCCAACATGATCGGTTCTGCACCGTATGTACCTTGGGGACGGCTGTAGGTCAGCAACGGTTGATCAAAATCTGGCGTATTCGCAGTCGTTTTTGTATAAACATGAAACACCGTCTCGGCGTAAGCCCCTTCATTTTTAAAACTTTCGTGCCAAGGACGAGAGGCAAAGGCTCGAAGTGTGTGGCTACCGGGCGTTAATTTTTCAAAAACAATCGGCTGAGTGTCATCGTAAACAGCGCGATAAGGCTGGTCGTCAATAAACAAATGTACGTGAGGCCCCATACCAAGGTCTGGATCTTTGAATAAAGGCAGATCATCGACTTTTAATTTCACAGAAACAGTCGAACTGTTAATCAGCTCATCAGGTCGAGGGCTAAGGATTTGCAATTGAGGTTGATATTGATCAAGTTCTTTTCGCAGTTCTTGAATCAAAGAAGGTGTTCCGACTTCTGCCAATTGGTTGGTTGCGACGGGCTGAGACCCCGCGTTAAAGCTAACTGGAGATGATGCCTCGAGGCGATCGCCACACCCCCACAACCCAAAAAGTAAACAGCCACCCAGCAGCATTCCAGCAAACCGCTTACCCATTGCCCCCAATCTCCGAAACACAAGTGCCTTCATATCTCGTCCCAATCCAGTCAAAGAACCTACAGTTCAAAACTATAACGGGGATTTCGACAACTGTCACAACCCCAACCCATCAAAAAAACCCCATCGAATCCCACTAGACTTTTTTAGACCATAACGACAGGCCAGCAAAAATCACAGAAGATTGCGCAATATTGCTTTTTGTAACAGAAAAGCTTGTAATTCTTAGAGAAATCCACCTAAAAAAAGGGATTTCAGGCCGTGATAGCCAAAGATTCGGCCTTCTTTTAAATATTGTTAATGTCTACCCATCTACATCGAACCAAAGCCCTATCATTTACAACAATGCTTTTGCCTCTCACGAGGGAAGAGCAATTCAAATCACTGGAAACCTTGCAAGCTGGTGATTCGCTCACAGCTTATCTATTTAAATATGCTTATTTAGATAGAACCTTTATTAAGTCGATTGTCTAGAGAGGAGAATCCTCATGGCAGTAAAGGTTGATAAGGATCCGGTGCCAACTTCTTTTGAGAAGTGGGGCAAACCGGGTCACTTTGACCGCACTCTGGCACGAGGTCCAAAAACCACCACCTGGATTTGGAACCTCCATGCCGATGCACATGATTTTGATAGCCAAACTAGTGATCTCGAAGATATTTCGCGCAAAATTTTTAGTGCGCACTTCGGTCACCTTGCTGTAGTTTTTGTTTGGCTCAGCGGCATGTATTTTCATGGCGCAAAATTTTCTAATTACGAAGCTTGGTTAGATAACCCTAGTGTTATCAAGCCTAGTGCTCAAGTCGTTTGGCCTATTGTTGGCCAAGGCATTTTGAACGGCGACGTCGGTGGCGGATTCCACGGTATTCAAATTACCTCTGGTCTCTTCTACATGTGGCGCGCTGCTGGTTTTACCAACTCCTATCAACTCTATGTGACCGCCATTGGTGGTCTTGTTATGGCGGCCTTGATGGTGTTCGCCGGTTGGTTCCATTACCACAAAGCAGCTCCTAAATTGGAGTGGTTTCAGAATGCTGAGTCTATGCTCAATCACCACCTTTCCGTATTGCTCGGTTGTGGTTCTTTGGGTTGGACTGGACACTTGATTCACGTCTCTTTGCCTGTCAACAAGCTTTTAGATTCTGGTGTTGCTGCGAAGGATATTCCTTTGCCTCACGAGTTTTTTGATGCTTCTTTGATGGCAGATTTGTATCCTAGTTTTGCTCAAGGTCTGAAGCCTTTCTTCACTCTTGATTGGGCTGTCTACGCTGATTTCTTGACATTCAAGGGCGGCTTGAACCCTACAACTGGTAGCCTCTGGCTCACTGATGTAGCTCACCACCACTTGGCGATCGCCGTTCTCTTTATCATTGCTGGTCATATGTACCGCACTGGTTTTGGTATCGGTCATAGCATCAAAGAAATCCTCGAAGGACACAAAGGCCCTTTCACTGGCGAAGGCCATAAAGGTCTCTACGAGATTTTGACAACTTCTTGGCATGCTCAATTGTCCGTTAACCTTGCATTACTCGGTTCTTTGACAATTATCATCGCTCACCACATGTATGCGATGCCCCCTTACCCTTATATGGCAACGGACTACGGCACAATGCTGTCGCTGTTCACGCACCATACTTGGATCGGTGGCTTCCTAATTGTCGGTGCAGGTGCTCACGGCGCAATCTTTATGGTTCGCGACTACGATCCCGCTAAGAACGTTAATAACCTCTTAGACCGTGTGATCCGTCACCGTGATGCAATCATTTCTCACCTTAACTGGGTTTGTATTTGGCTTGGCTTCCATAGCTTTGGTCTCTACATCCACAACGACACCATGCGTGCGTTGGGTCGTCCTCAGGACATGTTCTCTGACTCTGCGATTCAGTTGCAACCCATCTTTGCGCAATGGATTCAAAACATCCATGCCTTAGCTCCCGGTAGTACCGCACCTAATGCGATCGCCGGCGTAAGCCAAGTCTTTGGTGGTGATGTTGTGGCGATTGGCGGCAAAGTTGCCATGATGCCGATCACCCTCGGTACAGCTGATTTCATGGTTCACCATATTCATGCGTTTACCATTCACGTCACTGTATTGATCTTGCTGAAGGGTCTTCTTTATTCCCGCAGCTCCCGTTTGGTTCCCGATAAGGGCCAACTCGGATTCCGCTTCCCTTGCGACGGGCCCGGTCGTGGTGGTACTTGCCAGGTTTCTGGTTGGGACCATGTCTTCCTCGGTCTGTTCTGGATGTACAACTCTCTCTCCATTGTGATTTTCCACTTCAGTTGGAAAATGCAATCCGATGTTTGGGGTACTGTGCTTCCTGATGGCAGCGTTTCCCACGTAACGGGCGGTAACTTTGCACAGAGTGCAATTACCATTAACGGCTGGCTCCGCGATTTCCTCTGGGCACAGTCTTCTCAGGTGATCAACTCCTACGGTTCTGCTCTGTCGGCTTACGGCATCATGTTCCTAGCAGGTCACTTTGTTTTTGCTTTCAGCTTGATGTTCCTCTTTAGTGGACGCGGTTACTGGCAAGAATTGATTGAGTCTATCGTTTGGGCACACAATAAGCTCAACGTAGCTGCTGCAATTCAACCTCGCGCTTTGAGTATTATTCAAGGTCGTGCTGTTGGTGTTGCTCACTATCTCCTTGGTGGGATCGTGACAACTTGGGCCTTCTTCCTCGCGAGAAGCCTGTCTATCGGTTAGCACATCTCGTATGTGTACCGTCAGCCAAATGTCGGGGGGAGTTTAAATCAGAGCTTGATTTCTGCTTTCCCTACCGATTGGCACTTTTCCTTCCCCTGCGGGAAGACAAAAGGTAATGAAGCAATGATTTACCTTAAACCTCATTTTGTTAACGAGGAGAACCTCCAAGCATAGTTATGGCAACTAAATTCCCAAAATTTAGCCAAGACCTTGCTCAAGATCCAACTACACGTCGGATTTGGTACGGAATTGCCACTGCGCATGATTTCGAAACCCATGATGGGATGACTGAGGAGAATCTTTACCAGAAGATCTTCGCTTCCCACTTTGGTCACCTCGCGATCATCTTCCTGTGGACTTCCGGCACTTTATTCCACGTCGCTTGGCAAGGCAATTTTGAACAGTGGATCAAAGATCCGCTGAATGTTCGTCCGATCGCCCATGCGATTTGGGATCCCCACTTTGGTCAAGGTGCAATTGATGCCTTTACTCAAGCTGGTGCTTCCAATCCCGTCAATATCGCTTACTCTGGCGTCTATCACTGGTTCTATACCATTGGTATGACAACCAACGCTGACCTTTACCAAGGCGCAGTATTCCTTCTGATCCTTTCTTCTGTGTTCCTATTCGCAGGCTGGCTGCACTTGCAACCCAAGTTCCGTCCTAGTCTTGCTTGGTTCAAGGATGCTGAGTCTCGCCTTAATCACCACCTTGCAGGTTTGTTCGGTGTGAGTTCTTTGGCTTGGACTGGTCACTTGGTTCACGTTGCAATTCCTGAGTCTCGTGGTGTTCATGTCGGCTGGGATAACTTCCTTTCTGTGAAGCCTCACCCTGCTGGTTTGATGCCTTTCTTCACTGGTAATTGGGGCGTGTACGCTGAGAATGCTGATACTGCTGGTCATCTCTTTGGGACTTCTCAAGGATCTGGTACTGCAATTTTGACTTTCCTCGGTGGCTTTCATCCTCAGACAGAGTCTCTCTGGTTGACGGATATTGCCCACCACCACTTGGCGATCGCCGTGATTTTCATCATTGCGGGTCACATGTATCGCACCAAGTTTGGCATTGGTCACAGCATCAGAGAAATCCTCAATGCTCATAAGCCGCCTGCTGGTTTGTTGGGTGAAGGACACAAAGGTCTTTACGACACGGTTAACAACTCTCTGCACTTCCAGTTGGGTCTTGCGCTTGCTTCCTTAGGTGTAGTTACATCTTTGGTCGCTCAGCACATGTATTCCTTGCCTTCCTATGCGTTTATCGCTAAGGATTACACAACCCAGGCAGCACTCTACACTCATCACCAGTACATTGCTGGTTTCTTGATGGTTGGTGCATTTGCCCACGGTGCAATCTTCTTCGTCCGTGACTACGATCCCGAAGCGAACAAAGACAATGTGCTTTATCGCATGTTGGAGCACAAAGAAGCGTTGATTTCCCACCTCAGCTGGGTTTCTCTCTTCCTTGGTTTCCACACCCTCGGTATTTATGTTCATAACGATGTAGTGGTTGCTTTCGGTACTCCTGAAAAGCAAATCCTCATCGAGCCTGTCTTCGCTCAGTTTGTCCAAGCGGCTTCTGGTAAGGCACTTTATGGATTTGATGTACTTCTCTCCAACGCAGACAGCATCGCTACTAACACTGGCGCTGTTTATCTTCCCGGCTGGTTAGATGCCATCAACAGTGGTTCAAACTCTTTGTTCCTCAACATTGGTCCTGGTGACTTCTTAGTTCACCATGCGATCGCCCTTGGTCTCCACACAACCACTTTGATTCTTGTCAAAGGTGCGTTGGATGCACGTGGTTCCAAGCTAATGCCCGACAAGAAAGACTTCGGTTATGCCTTCCCTTGTGATGGTCCTGGCCGTGGTGGTACTTGTGATATCTCTGCATGGGATTCCTTCTACCTCGCGATGTTCTGGATGCTGAACACCTTAGGCTGGTTGACTTTCTACTGGCATTGGAAGCACCTCGGTATTTGGCAAGGTAACGTTGCTCAGTTCAACGAAAACTCCACTTACCTGATGGGCTGGTTCCGAGATTATCTCTGGGCGAACTCCGCACAGTTGATTAACGGTTACAACCCTTACGGTGTGAACAACCTTTCTGTCTGGGCTTGGATGTTCCTCTTCGGACACCTTGTTTGGGCTACTGGTTTCATGTTCCTCATCTCTTGGCGTGGTTATTGGCAAGAGCTCATCGAAACTATCGTTTGGGCTCATGAGCGGACTCCTCTTGCGAACATCGTTCGTTGGAAGGACAAGCCCGTTGCTCTCTCCATTGTTCAAGCACGTGTGGTTGGTTTAGCTCACTTCACGGTGGGGTATGTCCTAACCTACGCAGCCTTCCTGATAGCCTCAACGGCAGGGAAATTTGGTTAACTGTCCTGAGTGACTTTAATTAAATAGAAGATAAACCCTCTTGTCTTTTGGCAGGAGGGTTTATTCTTTGCGGGTGCAGCAGACTATTTACAATGAATATGCGTGATTTTGGAGATGGAGAATGAAAACTTCTATTTGTTTTTTGTCTGGGGCGATCGCCTCAACAATGGGGATTCTCGCAGCAACAGCCTGTGAAATTCAGCAGGCTAATCTGGTCACTATTCAATCGCTAACTTCAGGCGATCGCGCTTGTTATGTAGAAGTTTTAGACGATAAAGGAGAAACAAAAACAGAATTTGCCACGTTCGATATTTGTGAGCAAGATTTGGTAGGCAAGCAAGTACACCTGCATTACGAGTTTGGTGAGATTGTTGCGGAAGAGTGCAATGGCGATATCGAGTGCGGTCTTAGCGAAACGGTGATGTTGATTACGGAAGTGAAGCTAGCCAAAGTTTCTGCTGCAATGGACGATAATGAAGGTGATGAAACTGCACGAACTGAAAAAGAACAAAACTTCATTGATTCAACGATAAATAGTAAATCGCCGCTGCCGATTCTCAATAGTAATGAATTGACTTTGCTCGCAACAAATTTGGAAGATGCTAAAAATCAATGGTTTGGTTTGGCGGGATTCTTAAAAGTAGAGCAGCCGCCTATTTTTACGGAAGAATTGCAGGCATATCGAAAAGGATGGATGGCTAAAAATCCGGCGATCGCTCCTTTTTTAGGGTTTTGGCACAATGAAGAATCTGAAGGATACCGCTATTCTTTAAATGTTTTTCCAGCTGTTGAACCGGGCCAAGTTTGCATTCTTGAATATCAGCCTGAACGTAGTCTTTTATTAACGGACGAAGCGACGGGTAAAACGGTTAAGGATCTAATTAGCGCAGAGATTTTGTCGCTGTCAGTGGGCCAAGTGCAGTCTGGGCAATTACAGAGCAGTGAAATTAGTACAGCAATAACGGCGATCGCCCGCGAAGAATATACTTTGAGCGAAACTTATGATGTTGAATTAACTAGTGTTTTGGATAACGAAGGTGAGATGCGTGTGCTTGCGGCGGCTGCCCCACCAGCTTTGCCAGAAGAGTTTCCACAGGAATTAGCCGAAGTATTTACTAAAACGTTAGCTGAACAAGGTTGTACTGAAACTTTACCCACAGAGAACGAGTAGATCTGTAGAGAGAAAAATCAAATTAAAAATCAGCATATTTCAATCTGTAAGCAGAGCTGATTCTTCTGGACTATCCCGCATTAGTTCCATAATGTCGTACTTGATTTCGATAAATTCGGGACGGCGTTTCAGTTCATCTACCCGCTCGATGGGCAAATTGATCATTACTTCTTTTTTGATCTTGCCCGGATGCGCCGTCATGACGTAAATGCGTTCTCCAAGAAAAACAGCTTCTTCAACATCGTGGGTAATTAATAAAATTGTTGTTCTGGTTGTTTCCCACAACTCCAATAAAAACTGTTGCATACTTTCTTTTGTGAGTACATCTAAAGCGCCGAAAGGTTCATCCATCAACAAAACTTTCGGTTCACAGGCTAACGATCTGGCGATCGCCACCCGCTGTTTCATCCCACCAGACAATTGTTTTGGTAAGGCATCTTTAAAAGCAGTGAGACCCACCACATCCAGATAATATCGCGCTCGTTTTTGGCGTTCTTTTTTCGGCACACCCTGCAACTTTAAACCAAATGCCACATTTTCCAAGACTGTCAGCCAAGGGTACAAAGTATAGCGTTGAAAAACCATACCTCGATCTGCGCCGGGGCCAATTACGAGCTGGCCATCGACTTTGATCGTGCCATTAGTTGGCGATTCCAGGCCCCCAATAATTCTCAGTAGCGTTGATTTGCCCGAACCCGATGCACCGACGACACAAACTAATTCACCTGTTTCCACATGCAGATTAATATCTTGAAGGGCCGTAATATGACCATGGCTTGTGGGAAATACTTTGTTGAGTTGAGTTACTTCTAAATGCATGATTTTTTAATCTAGAGACCAGCGGCAAAGCAAGCGTTGTAGCCAAACGAAACAGAAATCGATTAATAAACCAATCAGCCCAATCACGATTAATCCGGCAAAAATTTGATCTGTATTTAAAAAGCGTTGGGCAACACTAATTCTTCGGCCTAGTCCCTCCGTTGCTGCGACTAGTTCCGAGACAATCACTAAATTCCAAGATGCCGCGATATTAACTCGTCCTGCATCAATGATTTTTGGCAAAATATAGGGGAAAATTACTTTGAACACAACTTGAGGGCGAGTGCCGCCAAGGGTGTAGGTCGCTTCGATTAATTCTTTGGGGACGAACTTAACCGCGTCCATAATCATCAGCGTGTTAAAAAATAAAGTACCAATAAAAATCAGTAAAACTTTTGTTGTTTCCCCAACACCATAATACAAAATCAATAGTGGAATAAACGCTGGAGCAGGCATGTACCGCACAATACCGATAATTGGCTCTAACAAGGCTCGGATGCTCGCAAATGTGCCCATCAAAATGCCGAGGGGAATCGAGACGATGACGGCTAGAAAAAATCCGGCGAGCACTCGTGCAAGGCTGTACATGATGTCTTCTTGGAGATCACCATTTGCCCAGAGTGTCTGAATTGCGGTGCCAACTTCTGCTGGAGAGGGTAAAAAGAGCGGCTTCACCCAACCTTGGCTCGCGATAATCCACCACAAAATTAGCGGCATTGTGATAGAAATTCCCATCAAAACCCAGCGTAATTTTTTTGGAATACCGTGAGTGATATCCCAAAATAGGCTTGGCTTTAACATCGGGATTGGGCGTTCGGAAAAGGGGGCTTTGTTCACGGCGATCGCCAAAAAGTAACAACAAAAAAATTTCTCCCAACTAATTAGGAGAGATAGCAGTGATTTATTCTTCAGAAGCAGCTTTTACAAAAGAAGAATCGAACAAATTGCTCAAATCTGCCGCTGTTTCAACAAGACCCGCTTCTACCAGAAAAGTATTGATTTCGTTCGCAGCGTAGTTTAAAGAAACCATGCCTTCTTCCGTAGATTCAAAAGCTTCGAGATTATCTTCTAAGGTGAAAATCGTTGTACCCGCGTCGTATTCTTCATACTCTTCAACGGTGACATTAGCGCGCTCCGCCATGATTTCAATCGCTTCTTCAGGATTTTCTTCGATGTACTCTAGCGTGGCAAACCAAGTATCAATCAAGCCCTGTACGCCTTCTGGATTAGTCTCGATCAGCTCTTTACTCACAACAAGGTGATCAGGAATTGCACCGGGAAAATCTGCTGAAGAAATCAGGGTTTTACTGCCTTCACGTTGCAATGCTTGAGTTGTAAAAGGTGCAAAGGCTCCAACTGCATCAACTTGTCCTGCGACAAAAGCGGCGGCAGCGGCTCCGGTTTCGAGCGGTTTAATTTCCACATCTTCTGAACTCATCCCTTCTTCTTTTAGGGCGAGGAGTAGTAAGAAGTGATCAACAGTGCCTTCTTCGATGGCGATGCTTTTACCTTTGAGGTCGGCGATTTCGTTAATTTCTTCGCTGACAATAATCTGGTCATTGCCAGTAGAGTTGTCGTTGACGAGGACAATGACCTGTTCTGACCCCGCTGCAACTGAACTGATGGTGTCGTTTAGAGTTTGCGTATTGGCATCAAGTTGACCTGCCGCGAAAGCATTAATGGAATCGAGATAACCATCGAACCATGTCAGTTCTACATCTACACCATTTTCTTCAAAAAGTCCTTGTTCTTCTGCGACCTGCCAAGGGAACCAGCCGGGCCATGCGCTAAAACCAAGGACAATGGTTTCTGTTTCGGTAGTTTCTGCTGTTTCAGTGGTTTCTTCTGTCGGCGAAGCGGGGTCTTCTGTAACGGGTGGAGTTGTTGGCTGACAGCCAACAGCGAAAGTCAGTCCTGCACAGAATAGAACGGGGCGAAATAGTGCTTTAGGCAGTTTCAACATGGAAAGATTTTTCAAGAAGTGATTACGATGCTTACGCTCTGTTTACTGTCGGTACATGACCTGAGTCAGGCGATCGCCATTGAATCGTTATCCTTGCTTAACCCTGATCACGCTGTAACTTTAGCTACATATTCTTTTTGACATACTGCCTGAACCCAGTTGTACCAATCTTCTAGCCCTTCCCCTGTTTGAGCAGAAACCGCAATGATTGTGGCGTCGCTATTCATTTGCCGCACATTGTCGATAATGTTTTGCACTTTAACGTTGAGATGGGGCACAAGATCAATCTTGGTAATCAGCAGGCAGTCCGCTTCTTGGAACATCACTGGATATTTGAGTGGCTTATCTTCACCTTCCGTGACACTGAGCAAAGCAACTTTGGCATGTTCGCCCACTTCAAATTCTGCGGGGCAGACGAGGTTACCAACGTTTTCGACGAGCAATAGATCAAAGTCAGCGGGATTGTGATCCTGTTGAAAACGATGTAAGCCACCGGACACCATCTTCGCGTCGAGGTGACAGGAACGTCCAGTATTGATCGGCACGACGGGTACGCCATATTGACGCAGGCGATCGGCATCAAGTTCTGTGGTCATATCTCCTTCAATCACGGCCATTTTGCAGCGATTTTGCAAGGCTTCAAGCGTTTTTTCGAGCAGAACAGTTTTACCTGCGCCGGGGCTACTCATAATATTGAGGCAAGTTACACCCCATTCATCGAAGTGTTCACGGTTGTGATCAGCGAGATCTTGGTTGGCGTGGAGCAGATTTATACCGAGTGCCGCGTCAAAAGTTTGGTGCATGATTAGTTACTAAATTTGGAGGTTAAGAATGAAGAGTGGAAACGGGGGAAAATTCGATGTGGTCAATTTTTAATTCGCGACCGGAGCGGATGTCATCCATCGGGTGCTGGCAGTCGGGGCAAGCGTATTGTAAGCCCATTGAGGGTAAATATTCTTTTTGGCAGGGATGGCAGTAGGCGACGAGGGGAATATCTTTAATGATTAGTTGTGCGCCATCGAGAAAGGTATTTTTTGTGGCGGCAGCGAAGGTGAATTCGAGGCTAACGGGTTCTACACAAGTGAAAGCCCCAACGATCAGATGGACTTTTTCTATTTTGACGGGTTCGGGCTGTTCGTCTTGCCAGTCTTGAATGGTAATGATGAGTGCCTTGGTCATGTCAACTTCGTGCATGTTGGCAAATCCCTTGGTTTGGTTTTAGGCAGTATAGGATATTTTGCGATTGATGATATATGGATAGCGATACTGGTTGGTTTGGTGAGGGGCGATCGCCGTTCAAGCTCAAAGATTTAAGAGAAGAGTTGACAAACAAAAATAATTACTTATACTAAGAGTGTGTGAGGAGCATTGAGAAAAAACACTCGGAGTCGAAACAAGGACAGACGCCCGGGTGTTTTTTCATGGCAATTTTCAAGATCAAGCTTTCTCGCCTCTCGGTTGCCAACTAAAAACCACACCCTATTTATCTGTTGAAATAAAGTGTGGCTTCTAAAATTGTCGTTGTTTCGATTTCCAAATTTCTCTAAACGAGACTAGGCTCTTTCGGGGTTTGAGTCCACTTAGAAGTACAAATAATTTTCGTGCGATCGCAGCGATCTACATACTTCTTAGCGATATCAGTCACCTCTAACATTAAGCCTTCACCCAATTTTGTTGGCTCTAGACCCATGTCAATAAAGCACTGATTTTCGACATAGAGATCGTTTTCAGAATCCTCGTTACGGGGGTTCTCCATGTATTCAATCTCACAGCCCGTGATATCAGAAATAATCTGCGCCAGATCTCTAACACGGTGAGTTTCTGTCATTTGATTTAATATTTTGACCCGCTCGCCTTTCTCTGGAGGATTGCTAATAGCTAATTCCACACAGCGAACCGTATCTTTGATGTGAATAAACGCGCGAGTTTGGCCACCAGTACCGTGAACAGTGAGGGGATGACCAACCGCCGCTTGCATCAAGAAGCGATTTAAAACAGTGCCGTAATCGCCGTCATAATCAAAGCGATTCGTTAAACGCTCATCCATTGAAGTCTCATCAGTATTGGTTCCCCAGACGATGCCTTGGTGGAGGTCGGTGACTCTGACTTTGTCGTTTTTGTTGTAGTAGGCGAAGAAGAGCTGATCTTGCGTCTTCGTCATGTGGTAGATGCTACCGGGGTTGGCTGGGTGCAAAATTTGTTTTTCGATGACTCTGCCGTCTTCTGTGACAACTTGGATGTCGAGGTAGCCTTCGGGAATTTTCATCCCAGCTGTCCCATAGCCGTAAACGCCCATGGTGCCGAGGTGAACGATATGAATATCTAGGCCGGACTCGACGACTGCGCAGAGAACGTTATTTGTGCCACTGAGATTATTATCAACGGTATAACGCTTGTGTTTTGCTGACTTCATCGAGTAGGGGGCAGCTCGTTGTTCTGCGAAGTGGACGATGGCGTCGGGCTGATAATCGAGAAGTAGATTGAGGAGGCGATCGTATTCTTTGGCAATATCAAAGTTCAGGAACTGAATGCTTTTGCCTGTTAGCTCTTTCCATGTGTTGAGGCGGACAGACATGGGGGCGATTGGGGTGAGGGAGGCAACTTCGAGTTCGTTGTCAATATTTCTTCTGGAAAGGTTATCGACAATGACGACATCGTGACCTTTCTGGGATAAATGTAGTGATGTGGGCCAGCCGCAGAACCCGTCTCCACCCAGAACGATGATTTTCATTGGTTTAACTCCTTCGGTTTCTCGTTAGTGTTTTAAAAATTGCTTGCATGGAGTATGCGCTCTCATGGAATTCGCTCTCGCAAATACTCTGTCTTTGTTGATAACTCTGTGCTGAGTTTGGATCAAGGTATGTTGTGCAAAGGGAATTGTTGTTGTCTTAGGTCAAGCAGGGTGATAGACAATCTAAATTAAACTGCGAAGATTATCCCACATTATGAACGGTCGGCGATCGCCTTCTGACAAAATCCTCGACTGTGTCTACTTGGCTGAATACACAGGGCTTTGGGCTGGCTGGGCTGTTTGACTTGATTGATTATCTTTGCTTAATCTGGGTTTAATTTTGGGGTTGATTTTGGGCGATCTTTACGGATACGTTTGGCGATCGCCTCTGGGGGCAGTCCCCAATATGCGGCGGCTTGGGTCGGGGTATGGGTGAGTAGGTTGTCGTTTTGCGGTTTGAGTGAATTGATGGGCAAGTCTTCTGGATTGATGTCGAGGGCGATGATCAGGCGATCGCCAATTGCTTTAGCCAGCAGCGGCACGACGGCATTCCCAATTTCGCGGAAGCCGTGCCAAACTTTGCGATGTAGCTGAAACCAGTCTGGAAATGTATGCAAGCGTGCGGCTTCTCGGATGGAAATGCAACGGGCTTGGCTGTAATGAATCGGGCGCGGGGCGGTAAAAGAGCCTTTGTTGCTAGGGGTTCCGGCGCGGAGGGTATTCGCTAAACCGTCGGCATCGAGTTTAAATAGGCGGCTAATGGGTTCTTTTTTTGCTGATGAGGCTGCTCGAAATCGTGCCTGAATATCGTCGCGGTGATTGGAGCCTAAATGTCCCCACAATTTCGAAGGTTTAATTTTGCGTCGATGGCAAAAACGAAATTCTTGACGCAGCGTTTTTGCAAAAGTACTGACCCGCTTGGGTTTGGGAATACCTTCGTCTATATCGGTGAAAACAGCGCGAGATTCTAGATCGGCGATCGCCTGCCGCACCGTTACAAATTCTCGCAAACCCATTAACGCTGCTCCGTGAGTTGGGCTTGGATAAGCAATTGGCCGGACATCGCGGCGCGAACCTAGCAAAATCAAGCGATTGCGGTGTTGCGGTGCGCCAAAATCTGCGGCATCCATCACTCTAGGCTCTAGAACGTCGTAGCCAATCTTTCTTAATTTGACGAGTAATTCTTCCAAAAAAGGACGATTTTTACCCGTCGCCATTCCCTGCACATTTTCAAAAATAAAATATTTCGGCTGAATCTCTGCCAACAAGCGCACATATTCAAAAACTAATCGATTGCGCGGATCCTCAACATCGCGCTTACCCATCATCGAAAATCCTTGGCAAGGTGGCCCACCAGCCAGCACATCAATTTTTACTGGGTCATAACCCTTGGCGGCGATCGCCCGAAAAAGTTTTGCCTTAGTCAAACTCGTCACGTCCTGACAAAGCGTCGCCCCATAAGGAAAATTCACCTCATGCACCAACGCATGAACCGGATCAATTTCAACAGCTGCAACCACATCAAAACCCGCCGCTTCTAGCCCTAGGGACATACCGCCACATCCGGCAAATAGATCGATCGCCAAGGGTCTTTTTTTCAAAGTCAGCACCAGCTAGTTCTTTTGTATTATAAAATGAAACAAAAAAGAGGCAGTATCAAAACTACCTCTTTTAGAAGCGTTGCGATAAAAGTTAATTGCCGTTTTATCGTAAGTTCAAATGATCAATATTAATGAGCGCGCAGCCTTAGTGCATCGCGACAACACCACTATCTAATCGCTCTAATTGGCGAGTGAGTAGGCTCAAAAATAGACCGACATCAGTCACAACGCCGACAGATTCGACAGAGCCGCGATCGCTGAGTTTGGTCACCACAGCAGGGTTAATATCCACGCAAACCATCTTCACACCAGCAGGCGTCATGTTGCCGACACCAATGGAATGGAGCATGGTTGAAAGCATCAAAATCATATTTGCGCCTTCGATCAAACGAGAATATTCTTCTTGAGCACGGATCAAATCCATCTCTGTATCGGGCAACGGGCCATCGTCACGGATGGAACCAGCCAAACTGAACGGGACATTGTGTTTGACGCATTCGTACATCACACCTTTTGTAATCAAGCCTTGCTCAACGGCATTGGCGATACTGCCGCAACGACGGATTGAGTTGATCACTTTGAGGTGGTGACGATGCCCGCCGCGTACGGGAACGCCTTTGTTCATATCAACGCCGAGGGATGTGCCCATCAAGGATTGCTCCATGTCATGGACGGCGATCGCATTACCACCAAGCAGGGTGTGAACATAACCGTTTCGGACCAAGCTGGCGAGATGCTGGGCGCCGCCAGTATGAATGACGACAGGCCCAGCCGTAACGACTACTTTGCCGCCTTGGTCACGGATTTTGTGCAATTCCCACGCGATTTGTTCGACGACTAATTCAACGCGTCGCTCACTGGAAACGCCTGCGCCCATAAAGCTAAATTCTTTTTTCTCTGAGGATGCGCGACTGGTGGTTTTGGAGGTGACGCGAATGCCATCAACGCCAACGACGACTTTTTCGCCAACTTGCAGATCTCGGAGTAAGCGGCAACGAGCGGTAATTTTGCCGTTGATTTCTGTGATGGCGATCGCCCCGTCCATGCGTTGGTTAGCAAGCTGAATCCACTGACCCTTGATCCGCACCTCGGTGGGATAAATATTCGTCACATAAAAATCATCCGGCGCAACACCCGTTTGCACCACAGGCTCTAGATCCGCATCCTTAACATCATCATCAGACGCATTAATTGCACCCATTTCGATGAGTTCTGTCATGATGTCTTCCATCACAATTGTAGATGGCGCAGACACCCGCACATTTGCCGAAGATGTATTTTTGCGCTCAACACCCAAATTAAAATTGAGTACTTTGGCGCTGCCACCCTGACCGCCGATCAAATCGAGTGCGGCATTCAAAATACCTGCATCCAGCAAGTGGCCTTCGAGGTGAACAATGCGGCTATCAATGGGGGTATTTGCGTGGGGTTCGCCCTGAACTGCTTCAGTGGTTTTGAGGGTGAGACATTTTGCTGCACCACCCGCTTTAAGAAATTCTGTGAGCGAGGTTTGACGGACTTTAAATCCTTTGTCGGCGATCGCCTGTTCTAGAGCTGTGCTGATCTTATTCATGATGATCACATCACCAACATTCACCGCATTACAAGCAAAGTTCACCGCATCAGGTTCTGGTACGACAATGCGCTTCTCTTCAGGAATACGTCGCTCAATTAACGCATTCGAATAAGTATCAAACGCAGGCGGATAATACAAAACAAAACCACCATCCAGCGGACAGAAACAAGTGTCGAGGTGATAAAAACGGGGGTCAATGAGGCGTAGCGATAGCACTTCCGTGTCTAACCACTGAGCGATGTAAGGATGAGAATCTAGCTCCGAACGAAAACCATAGCCCGCCCACAACGCACCCGTTTCGCGATCAAAGAGAGCATCACCAGCCCCTTCAAAAGGAAGATCCTTAGGGAGTTCATAAACTTGAAAGCCATTCTCTTCAAACCAAGCTTTAAAGTAAGGCTCTTCTCCTTGGCGTTCGGGATGATAAAAACGGCTGAGAATGGCTTTGTCGCCTAAAACTAAGCCTGCATTTGCGGTAAAAACCATATCAGGCCAGCCTTTTTCAGGGGGCACAAGCTCTACAGTGGCGTGATCTTTAATGATGTGGTGCAGTGCTTGCCATTGCTCGATGGCCTTATCTTGGGACGATTTGTGAACGTTACCCTCCATCCACGGATTAATCACATAATCCACATCGTAATGATCGGGAGAGCACATGAGGATACGAGTCTGGTCGGTCATGATAAATAAAAAGTTCTGAGTTAATAAGTAAGTGGGCGTTTAGGGTTGTTAGCGTTTATATATAGAAATAAACTGAGTAGTCGTGATGGTTTGCGACTGTATATAGACGGCGGATTGGCGCGTCTTGATAAACCGACTCTCCATTGTATGGTCACGGATTACGCCGGGGCAAATCGCATTTTGGGTCACTCAGCGTATTTTGGGCGATCGCCGAATATTCATATAGGCAGGCGTTAACAAAGCGCTGAAAGTGAAGGGATAAATAACGTTTCTCGCCTGCTCATTCTGGCGGTCGTTTTGCTCGAATGCACAAAGTCGCTTGAAAATATTTCGATTTCGTGTCAATGCCCACAGAAATCAGGCTAGACAAAGTTTTATGGTGCGAACATCCGCTTGGCGATCGCCGTGGCCTCTTTGGCACAGTATGACGTTTTGTAACAAAATGTGGAAAAGGGGTTTCGGGCAGGGAAGTTTAAGGTTAAGCATTCTTTCCTAATCCAGTAAAAATATAAAGGAGAGTCAGTTCAATGACCCCTACAAACCAGTCCGAGAATTCTACCTCTACTGGTGCTGCGACTAAAGCATCGGCCACTTCCAGAGACGAGCTTGCTATTTTCGATCAAAATGCGACGGGTTCTCGCAATGGTCACACAACAGATTTGGTGCGGTTATATTTACAGGATATTGGTCGAGTCCCTTTACTGGAGCGGGACGAAGAACTAACTGAAGCGCGTAAGGTTCAAAATTACATCGAACTACTAGAGAAACGCAAAACAGAAGCCGAAAACGGTGATGCGATACTTACTAAGTTTTTAGAATATATTGTCGTCCGCGATCGCCTTGCCATCGAACTCGGTAGCCGTCCATCTATGAAACGCTGGGCTGCAGAGGTGGGGATTGACCGGGAGCTACTGAAACAAAAGATTCGAGAAGGTAAGGGACGCTGGGCGGAGATAGTTGAGCTTAAGGCTTCAGACTTAGAAGCTTTACTCAAGGCTGGGATCAAAGCTAAAGAGCATATGATTCAAGCGAATTTACGTCTTGTTGTTTCTGTCGCGAAAAAGTATCAGAATCGCGGTTTGGAATTATTAGATTTGATTCAAGAAGGGACGCTAGGTTTAGAGCGTGCGGTTGATAAGTTTGACCCAACGAAAGGGTATCGTTTTTCAACTTATGCTTACTGGTGGATCCGTCAGGGAATAACGCGGGCGATCGCCACCCAGAGCCGCACCATTCGCCTGCCTGTTCACGTAACAGAGAAGCTCAATAAAATCAAAAAAGCCCAGCGTCAAATTTCCCAAACCCAAGGCTGCACCCCAACCCTCGAAGATGTCGCAAAAATATTAGACATGACCGCTGAGCAAGTTCGGGAAGTCTTACAAAAAGTGCCTCGTTCCGTTTCCCTTGAAATTCGTGTGGGTAAAGACCGCGATACCGAGCTAGGCGACCTATTAGAGACTCAAGACGCCTCGCCCGAAGATAATTTGGTACGCGAGTCGCTCCAGCGAGATCTACGCAACCTCCTCGCCGAGCTGACTGACCGCGAACAAGAAGTTATTCAATTGCGCTACGGCCTAGACGACGGTAAAACGTATTCCCTCGCTGAAATTGGTCGGGTACTTGAACTGTCCCGCGAGCGAGTCCGCCAAATCGAAGCGAAAGCATTACAGAAGCTACGCCAACCTAAACGCCGCAATCTAATGCGTGATTATTTAGACACTCTGTCTTGATAAAATTTTGGCGATCGCCGCCAGAGCAAAATCAAACTTTATTGATCCTCTTTAAAACAGTGCAGCGAAATTGTTTAGAGAGGATTTTTTAATGCTGACCTAATTTAAAGCCTCAGATTTTAGCCATCGTAAAATTCGCGTTACTGGCTACAACGAAGTGATATTCCGGCTTTTTTACCCAAAAGAAAGTAAGTTTGCATTAAACCTTTGCCTTTAACTTGGATTTTTTCACGCTGCTTAAATAGATAGCGATCGCCCAACTTCTCCTTAAAATCAGCCGTAATTTGCACCATTCCCGGCAAACCCTGAGATTCCATCCGGCTCGCCACATTAACCGAATCGCCCCACAAATCATAAATAAACTTACGCGTCCCAATCACCCCCGCAACCACAGAACCACAATGGATGCCGATTCTGAGCTGAAGCGGACAATCTTGAGTGAGATTAATTCGTTCGATTTCCATATTCATTTCTAAAGCCATATCAGCCATACAACTTTCATGACCCGGTTGCGGCACCGGCAAGCCACCCGCAATCATGTAGGCATCACCAATCGTTTTGATCTTTTCGAGACCATAAACCTCTGATAAACGGTCGAAGGAAGAGAAAACATCATTGAGCAGCGTGACGATTTCCTCCGGTGTTTTGTAAGCGGATAGGGCTGTGAAACCAACAAGATCTGCAAACAAAATAGAAACGTGATCGAAACCTTTCGCAACATAGCGACGATTGTCTTTTAGTTCTTGGGCGACCGAAGCCGGCAAAATATTGAGTAATAATTCTTCTGATTTTTCTTGCTCTAAACGGACTTCTTTTTCTGCTTGAGTCCGTCGCTGAATTTCGGAAATAATACGGTCTAGCATGGAATGAAATTCATCCATCACGTCCCCTAGTTCGTCTTTGCGTTTGTGGCGAAAGGAGTAAAAAGAGTTGGACGAAATTTTTTCTGGGGAACGAATCACAAGGTCACTGGCAATTTGCAGATCTTCACGCAGCTTAAGCACTGGCGCAATAACGAGAATTTGCATCACGAGCATGGTCGAAGCGGTCACGAATACGGAAATGATCAGTACTAATCCACCGATGCGCAGTTTGTATTGCCTTAATTCGGTGCGGATTGCGGAGATATCGTGGCGCAAAATGATCGTGCATTTAGCCATGCTCGACTCTTGCCATGTGGTTTCGTAAAAGTTCTCTGTTCCGTTTTTGTAGGTTGTGTTGTTGGCTTGAATGCTCTGCCAATCTAAGGTCAGGCGATCGCCAAAAGAAGCGAGCAACTCACCATCCATGTCGTAAAGAGAGCCTGCCAACAGCATTGTCTCCCCATTTTCTTTGGCGATCGCCCGCAAATTTTGCAAAATCACTTCCGCCTGTTCTGGCGTTTGCGGCATGGCACCAAGAGTCGTATCGAAATTACTCGCCATTAACCACGTGATTTTGAGCGCTGTTTTACTTTCTAAATCTTGGAGTAATACCTGTTCCTGTCGGCGCGCTGACGGGATTAGAATGATCGCTTCGATCACCACAATGCTAATAAAAATCCAGAATGCAACCCGCCGGGAAATGCGACGACTCAAGAGCTGTACCAAGTGATATTTTCTCAATCCCATGAATATTTGAAGTACTCTTCTGGCTAATTGGCAAATGGTAGATTTTGCAGCCTTGATTTTTACGCAGTCGCCTTGATTCTATCGGGGGGAACTTTAAAATAAGCGAATTATTTCTGATAATTCACCTTAACTTTGGCACAAAAAAAAGGGGCGATCGCCCCTCGATTGAACAAATTAAAAAAAGATTAATTATGCAGCAGGTTGTAAACGCGCATAGAAAATACCACGTATCCGGACTTCTTCAGGGTCTTCAGCACCTAAGTCTGTCGAAGAAGTTTGCTCACTCTCAAATGTGCCAGCAATTTCACCCGTTTCAGTGTCAATCTTCGCTACTTGTAGAGAAATCTCACCCTTACGAGCATCAAACTGTTTGATATTCGCACGATTCAAGTCATTCTCATCAGCTTGGGAAGGCAATGCAACAGCACTGTCATAACCACTCGCAACACCACGAGCTTTAGGATCGAGGAAAACTGCGCCACGGTAAGAAGGCACACGGAATTCACCGACAAAATCAGTGGATGTATTGATGGCATCAGAAGGAGTATTAGTCGAAGCTACCAAATTTTTGATAGTAAAGAGAAAAGGAACTTGTGCGCCACCGGGCAACTGAACCGTTACAGGCTGGAAGTCAATACCATCTAGCTCTTTAAAGGTCATAAGGCCATTTTCCCCGACGAGAATTTCGCCAGTCATCTGTTCAAGGGAAGACGTGTAACGAGTCAACATCTTGCCTTCAACAAATTCTGCTTCACGACGTTTGTTTTGAGGCTCTTCTTTAACAAAGTAAGCTTGAGGCTCAAGGCAAAGGTCAGAAAATTTGATGGTTTGACCGGATTCGATAGGGATAGAACCACGGGTAAACTCAGCAATTTGGGGACAGGAATTGGCTAATCCTGTATTGAGAATTTCGTCGTATGTTAATTTTTGGACGTCTACTGTCGCAGCATCAGGAGCTTCACTACAAGCTGCGGTCAGAACGCCGATACATAGAGCCAAGAAGGCTGCTAATAGCGAACGTAACTTCATTTTTAACCTCTTTTTGTCAATCTCAGGGCGGAACTTTCTTGTCCGTTCCACTTTAGTTTTTAAAAAGTCTAGGATCTAATAGGGACAAGCTATCCAGTTTTATATCGGATCTACTCTACCAAATTGAGATCCCCTATAGGTAATCAATCTTTTGGGGATGTGGCGATCGCCTGTCTTTAAAACCCTAGAGAAATATTCTTTTTTGCACTAAGGTAGCCACGGATATTGCCGGAAATCTGGCGGTCTCTTCTCCAAAAATGCCTGTTTGCCTTCTCGTCCTTCCTCCGTCATGTAATAGAGCATCGTCGCATTCCCCGCCAGCTCCTGCAGACCAGCTTGCCCATCACAATCCGCGTTAAAAGCCGCCTTAAGACAACGAATCGCAATCGGGCTTTTACTCAAAATTTCCCTAGCCCATTGGATACCCTCATTTTCTAGCTGATCAACGGGCACAACTGTATTAATCAAACCCATATCCAAAGCTTGCTGTGCGTCATATTGACGACAAAGAAACCAAATTTCTCTAGCCTTTTTTTGACCAACCACCCGCGCCATATAGCTTGCGCCGAAGCCACCGTCAAAGCTGCCGACCTTTGGCCCGGTCTGCCCAAAAATGGCATTGTCAGCGGCGATCGTTAGATCACAAATTAGATGCAGCACATGACCCCCACCAATGGCATAACCCGCCACCAGCGCAACAACGACCTTAGGCATCGAGCGAATTAGCTTTTGTAAATCCAGCACATTGAGGCGAGGCATTCCTGCAGCATCGATATAACCTCCTTCGCCCCTTACTGATTGGTCACCACCAGCACAGAAAGCATATTTTCCATCTGTATGAGGGCCTGCTCCTGTTAGTAAAACAACGCCAATAGCTGGATCCTCGCGCGCATCACAAAATGCTTCATACATCTCTGAAACAGTTTGAGGTCGAAACGCGTTCCGTTTATGGGGACGGTTGATGGTGATTTTAGCCATGCCATCAGCCTTGTGATACAAAATATCACTGTAGGATTTAACCGTTTGCCAGCCAATAGAGTCCATAGATTTCATTCATTTTCATCGCTCGTCATCTTAGCCCATTCTCTTCACGAAAAAGAGCTTGCCTTTTTTCTTCCGTGACCACTTGAGAAAACTATCTAAAGCATAAAATGTATTTTTTACAACTCTTTTTTTTTGCCTTTGTATATCTTGGAAATTGCTCGTTACATTAGATAATCTGAGTAAAGGTAGAAGCTTAAATCAACCTTAAGTATGGTGTGGGATCAAGGTAAAAGGCATCAGAATATAAGTGGGATCAATTTTATTAAAGTCAATCAATTATTAAATGAAAACTATACATACGCCGAACATTAAACGAGTGGAGTTGCAATCGGTGCAAGCTACTCGTCCAGAGTGTAGTTACAAGATGCATTGTCCCAACTGTGGTGCGGAGGCACTTCGACGTTATTTTTATCAATCAGATTTAGTTGAAACATCTTGTGAGACTTGCGATTATCTCTTGGTTAGTTGTGAAGAAACCGGGAAGGTTATTGAGTCTTATGCTCCAGGCATTCACTGCTAAGAAAATGAAGTTTTGTCTGTTTTGCTCATTAGGCGATCGCCTTAATCTTTTCCTAACAATTTTATCGCCTATTGAAATTCGTATTTAAGTAGTTTAACAATCTCTAGGGACACGTACAATTCGTCCATTTTTGAATCATTAAATACCGTTAAATTTCACTAAATATTCAATAAAATATTAAACAAAAGTCACTGTAGATTGCATTATAATTCGCGACCCTAACAAATGGTTTATCTCATCTCCACAGGGTCTCGTCATTATCACCACGAAACAGGCGATCGCCAAACTAGCAAAACCTCAAAATTCATAGCTTAAATTCGACACCAACCACAAACAATCAGCCACACCCGTAACCGCGCTTTTTTTGAGAGAAAGCGTGGACAATCAGTTATCCTAGATTGACACATTTTAATTTTGGCAATCATTAAGGAGTAAGAGTGGATATTCAGATTGGTCGTGGCAAAACAGCTCGTCGTGCTTACGGATTTGATGAGATTGCCCTAGTGCCGGGTGGTCGTACCCTAGATCCAGAATTAGCAGATACTAGACTCAAAATTGGCAATATTGAACTCAATATTCCTATTCTCGCCAGTGCGATGGACGGCGTCGTAGACGTCAAAATGGCCGCATTACTATCCGAGCTAGGAGCCTTAGGTGTCCTTAATCTAGAAGGCATCCAAACCCGCTACAACGATCCTAACCCGATATTAGACCGCATCGCCGCAGTCGACAAAGCTGGATTTGTCGAGCTGATGCAAGAATTATATTCTGAGCCGATAAAACCAGAACTAATAGAAAAACGTATCCATCAAATCAAAGCCCAAAAAGGCTTAGCCGCAGTTAGCCTGACCCCAGTTGGCGCCACAAAATATGGCAAAGTTGTTGCAGAAGCAGGCGCAGATATTCTTTTCATTCAAGCGACCGTTGTTTCCACCTCACACCTTTCTCCCGAAGGCATTATTCCCCTCAATCTTAAGCAACTCTGCGAAGAAATGCCGATGCCCGTTGCACTTGGAAATTGTGTCACATACGATGTTGCCCTCGAATTAATGCGTGCAGGTGCAGCCGCTGTCTTAGTCGGAATCGGCCCCGGCGCGGCTTGTACCTCCCGTGGTGTTTTAGGTGTCGGTGTACCCCAAGCAACTGCTGTTGCAGATTGTTCAGCAGCGCGCGATGATTTTGAAAAAGAAACCGGTCAATATATTCCCATCGTTGCAGATGGCGGCATTGTTACCGGCGGCGACATTTGTAAATGTATTGCTTCTGGTGCGGACGCTGTGATGATTGGCTCGCCGATCGCCCGTTCTGCAGAAGCCCCGGGTCGCGGTTTTCATTGGGGCATGGCAACGCCTAGTCCTGTTTTGCCTCGTGGTACACGCATCAACGTCGGGACAACGGGTAGTATCAAACAAATTTTGACTGGCCCAGCAACTTTAGATGATGGTACGCATAATTTGTTGGGTGCATTAAAAACTAGTATGGGTACGCTCGGCGCGAAAAATATTAAAGAAATGCAAGAAGTTGAAGTTGTCGTTGCACCTTCTCTATTAACAGAGGGTAAGGTTTACCAAAAGGCACAGAAATTGGGCATGGGTAAATAAAGTAAGCGCTTTTGTTATTTCGCTGTTTTATCTTGGCAACGTTTGTTTAGAGGCAAACTCATCTCGATTACAGCATTATCAAATTCTAAAATGTCAGCAAAAAGGGAGCCTAATTAGTGGCCCCCTTTTTTGTGTAAAAAGTCGAAAATCTACATTTTGAGGTAGCGAGCTTCGGCTTCTAATTGTTTGATTAGCTGGTCATTGCCCTGATTTCTTGCGGCTTCTAGACGGTGTTGTAAACTCTTTTTTAGGGTTTCACGATGAGCCGTTTGTGTTTGCTTGATGATTTGACGACGGGGATTGAACATGGCTTTGAGTTGATTGATTACAAATGTTTTCTTAGTTTCATTTTACCAAGTGAGATTGAATATTGTATTTAATGTTACAAAAACAGAATGAATTCTATTGCTTTGTTGACAGACTTTGGGATACGAGATGGTTATGTCGGCGTGATGAAAGGGGTGATTGCGGCGATCGCCCCGACAGCGATTTGTATTGATCTTAGTCATGAACTTGCGCCTCAGGATATTTGGGGTGGGCGTTTTTGCCTGATGAGTACAGCGCCTTATTTTCCTGCGCAGACGATTTTTCTGGGGGTTGTTGATCCGGGTGTCGGCAGTGCTCGTCAAGGTTTGGCGGTGAAATTTGAGGAGGGGTATTTTGTTGGGCCAGATAATGGCTTGGTGACGGGTCTGCTCGATATTTTTGGGGCGATCGCCGCCGTTCGTTTAGATAATCCGCAATATTGGCGTGTCCCGGAACGCGACAAAATTAGTAACACTTTTCATGGGCGAGATATTTTTGCACCTGTTGCCGCCCATTTAGCCAATGACATTCCTTTCGAAAAACTGGGGAGTTCCGTTGATTTAGATAGCCTTGTTCGGCTCGAAATTCCGACCTATACAAAAACAGGCGATCGCCTCGCAGGCATGATTCAACACATCGATCATTTCGGGAACTTGATTACAACTATTCCCGCTGACTGCTGTTCCACATCTGGAGGGGTTGTGATGTTTGGCGATCGCCAAGCCCAAATCCCTTACGTGAAAACCTATAGCCGAGTTCCAGCCCAAACCCTCTGCGCTCTACCCGGCAGCCACGGTTGGCTAGAAATCAGTCTCAATCAAGGCAGTGCCGAAAAATATCTTGCTGCTCGTCGCAGAGATCCCGTGGTATATCGGCCCTAAACAAAAAAAGGAAACCGCCAAAACCGACGATTTCCCAACACTTACCAAACCTTGAAGCACCAAACAATTTCAATTGCGCCTTGCTGGAGCTCAAATGGCCGATCTTATTCCTTTGCAGCCCGTGGTTGAATGACACCGCAGCCACCATGATTACGCATGTAGATCACGTTGATTTCATCCGTTTCTTTATTTAAAAACATGTAGAAATCATGATCGACTAATTGCAACTGATCCATCGCTTCATCAATCGTCATCGGCGGCATCGCAAAATACTTCATTCGCACCACCTTTGCAGGGAGTTCCGGTGCGCGATCGCCAATTAGATCATCCGGCACAGACTCATCCAATACCAATTCACTAGCTTTCTCATGGCCGTTCGTTTTCTTGCCGAACTTTTTCTCCTTATACTTGCGCAACTGCCGCGCAATCTTGTCAGACACCAAATCAATACTTGCGTAGAGGTTTTCGCTACCTTCCTGCGCTCGAATCACCGTGCCGTTGGCATAGACAGTCACCTCCGCCTTATGCTTAGAGGCCACACGAGCATTATTGACAACAGATAAATGTACATCGACCTTCGTGGCTAGAGATTGAAAATGTTTCGTCGCCTTATCTAGCTTCGCCTCAACATAATCATGAATCGATTCTGTAACTGTAATATTGTTGCCTTGGATTAATAGCTTCATAATATCAGGTTACTCCATCCGAAATATAGGAAACAAGCTTGATCAATCTCAACAAAACAGACTCCAAAGTTATATTTGAAAACAGTATTTATTAAGCCTTGAAAAGCACTTGTTTGATTAGACTACTTGATATCTTACCAAGTATTTCAGAGCAGAAAGATCACTTTATTGAAATCATCATTTATTTTGTTTGCCAATAACCTTTTGTCTGTTTAAAGATTGCAGAGCAAACATTGTAGACAACATCAACTTGTTTTTGATTTTCCTTAGTTTACCAACCTGTGATGTATTGGGACTCTTGCGAGTGAAAACAACTATCAAAAGATTAGTTTGTTTTAAAACTACTGATTTTCTTTCTTTCTCTCTGTGTTACTAATTATATTTTTGAGACTCAATCCTTGTCAATTTATCGGTCTTAAAACATTAAGAAACAAGCTACTCTTTTACAGTTCTTAATGCTTTGTTGTTCGAGGATGATGGTTGGCATTGTATAAAAAAGGTGGCGATCGCCCCGTTCTATTTTTCAACTAACCTTAGTGTGCCTTGACCTTGACCACAGCAAAATCAACCCAGCATTCGCCTTGTTTACTGCACCAGCAAGGAGTGGTTCCCTATACGGCAGGCTGGGCACAGCAGCGTTCTTTTGTAGAGCAGCATCTTCAGTATGCCCACTATCCTGACGTTTTGTTGCTGTTAGAACATCCGCCTGTCTATACTTTGGGGACAGGCTCGACCACTGATTTTCTTAAGTTTGATCCAGCAACTGAAGGTGTGGAGTTACATCGCATCGAGCGAGGCGGCGAAGTGACGTACCATTGTCCGGGTCAACTCGTCGCTTATCCAATTCTCAACTTGCGGCGTCACCAGATGGATTTGCATTGGTATTTGCGTCAACTAGAAGAAGTGGTGATTCAGTTGCTGGCAGGTTACGGTTTGCGGGGCGAAAGGATTGCTGGTCTGACGGGAGTTTGGGTTGAGGGGTACAAAGTGGCGGCGATTGGAATTAAGGTCAAGCGCTGGATTACGATGCATGGCTTGGCGTTAAATGTTTGTCCTGACCTGACTGGTTTTCGGAGAATTGTGCCCTGTGGTATCGGCGATCGCCCTGTGGGTAGTTTGGTGCAATTTTTACCTGAGCTTACTACGGCCCAAGTACGCGCAGATTTACCTGAGATTTTTGCTGAGATTTTTCAGCTCGACATGATCGCGATTTGAAGCTCGTCAACCAGAATGCATCAAAAGCTTTTACGGGATAAAGCCTAATGAAATTCAGGAAAATTTTTTTTAGAGGTCTTCACCAAGTGATCCAACAGAAAATAATCTAAATTAGCATAGCTCGCGCAGTAGGCATTAAAGAGCTGTTCATAACCCTTCAGCGATAATTGATATTCACGAAAATAAGATCCGACCGAAGCTATTTTATTGAGATGCTGAAATGTATCTGCACCAATGGCTAAATCTTCTACCAAAGGCTTTGTGGCGGACTCTAGCCGGAAAGCGGCGTTAACCGTATCGCCGATAGCTGTATAGTCTGGGCGATCGCCTGTCCCCGTGTTGCCGACCATCGCATAGCCCGTATTCACCCCGGCTCCAATTTTCAGCTCGAACGGTAACGATAATTGCCGCTGTAAATCCGTCGTCATTTGGTTGAGATCACTCACCGCCTGAAAGACATTAATGAGCTGATTGGGATCAACCATTTGCTCACCGTGAAACCAAATTGACATCACCGCATCACCGATATATTTATCGACCCAACTGCCAGAGCTTTTAATAATCTCACCAGCCTGCTGGAACCAAGTCCCGACCATGCGCGAGAGTAAATGATTTTCAATCTGACGACTAAACACGGTGAAATTGCGAATATCAACCACCATCACAGACACCAAACGGCGTTCGTGAATGGTATCTGTCACCGGGTCACTTTCTAGCTCAAAACTGTTGCCGCCCCGCCCCTGTTGCAGGGTTTCTTTTTCGATGCAGGGGCTAAGAAAGGTCATTTCCGACTGCCCGAACATCACTTGATCTTGGTCTTGTAAAAGGGTGGGGACATTCACCCGACGACCGTTTACAAAGCTACCGTTGCGGCTACCGAGATCGATTAAATAAAATTCGCCATTCTCAAGCTGCTGAATGAGGGCGTGACTGCGGGAAATCCACTGTTCTGTAATCCGCAGAATATTACTTTTGCTCCGCCCAATTGTCCAATAAGCACCGTCTACCAAAGGGAATTGTCGGACACCATTGGTAGTCTGAAGTAGGAGATGGGGGATAAAAAGTGGGGTCACCACATTGGAGTTGGCGATGACGGTTGGAACGCCTGACAAGATTTTTGCTGAGTTTACTTGAGTTTATCGTATAGTCTCGGTTTGGAATAAATGCACGGCGATCGCCTGAGAATAGTCAAAATTCCGCAATATTTTAAGCGAAACAAGCAGCGACAAAGAATAGACCATCAACGAATAAAGTACTGACAACAGCCCCAGCAAAACCCCAGTAATGGAGTTTAGGTTGCTTGAAAGCCCACCAACTCGTCGCGATCAATAGATTCACTAAGACCACAGCCCAGCTCACACCCCAAGCTGACTGCATTTGCGCAAACGCATCCTGAAAGATAGGCATGACAAAATCAGGTTCGGCATACATCAAACTACGCCAGTATGGAATCAAATCCGTCACATAAAAGTAAATATCTGTAATCGCAGTGCCAAATAGCGATCCTAAGTAGAATAAGTGGCCGATCAAGCCTTTCCCTTGCCACAGTCCCCACAGGGCAAAAGGGAGTCCAATCGCTTCAACGGGTAAATGTAGTAACGGCTCGTAACGCAACCATCCCCAATAAACGGAACCGGCAAGCCACGTCCAGCTAAAGCCCCATAATAAATCGCCCCACATTTCAGTATTGGGTTTCTGGCGCAGGTAGTGGGCGATCGCCACCCAGACACCAGTCAAAGCCAAACTAACCCACGGTAAAGCACGAACTAAGGGCGCTTGAAAAAATACCGGCACAGACACCAAAAATCCAGCGGCGAGGCAGATTAAAAGATGAGTATTGCGGAGCAAATCCTGCTGTCGTTTGAGGACATATATTGCACCGACTGAGAAGAGGGGATGATTTATCAAAGTCCGACTGCTTGTAAATAATTATTAATGAAGTTTAACTTATGACTCGGGTTTTTCTCATAAAGCAAATCCTAAGATTGGCGATCGCCGCCGAAATTATGAGGATTAGCGTCGAGATGTAACAGTTCTCGGTGAAGTCTTAACTGAAACACTAATAAAGACAACGAAGTCTTTATACATATCTTTACCGTAGTCGCTTAAAATTATGCCGCATTGATCCAGTAAATGGCTATCCAGAAAACCCTCCTGCGGCTGCACGGTTGCCTGACTAATGTCCTTGCTTCTACGGCACTAAAACACTGCAATATATGCTCAAAAATAACAAAGAACGGCAATGGTTTGACTTCAGCACCGTCATGGTTCTGGGGCTAGTTGTTTTTCTCTTCGCTGGCTTTTTCCACAGCCATGTCCAAGCACAAACGACTGCCATTTTGCCCGTAGAATCACCACAATTCAACTGGTTTCAAGGCGCTGTTTTAGGCTTAGTACAAGGGTTGACAGAGTTTATCCCGATCAGTAGCACGGCTCATATGAAGGTGGTGCCTGTGCTGTTGGGCTGGGGTGACCCGGGGGTGGCTATGGCGGCGGTGATTCAACTGGGCAGCATTGTGGCGGTATTGGGTTATTTTTGGCGAGATTTGCAGCAGGTGTTTGGCGGCGCTTGGCAGGCTTGGCAAACAAAAGATTTTCAGAAGCAAGAATGGAAAATATTTGTGGGCATTGCTTTGGGCACGATTCCGATCTTGATTGCAGGTGTTTTCATTAAAGTGTTTGTGCCAAATTTTGACGAGTCGATACTGCGGAGTTTACCGGCGATCGCCATCGCTTCGATTGTGATGGCTGGCTTGTTGGCGATCGCCGAAAGTACCAAAAATCACCACCGTAAATTTGACCAACTTACTTTAAAAGACGGCATTTTGATGGGGGCCGCCCAGATGCTCGCCATTATTCCCGGTGTCTCCCGATCTGGCTCCACGATGACCGCTGGTTTGTTTATGAATTTAGATCGCGCCACCGCTGCCCGCTTCTCATTTTTGCTCGGTATTCCCGCCATCACCATCGCCGGATTGGTGGAATTAAAGGGATTACTCAGCGATGATTTAGGTTCAATTTCCCTAGTCACCCTTGTTTGTAGTTTGGTCTCCTCTGTTGTTTTTTCATATCTGGCGATCGCCTGGCTGATCAAATTTTTACAGAACCACAAAACATGGGTTTTCGTCTGGTACAGATTGGGTTTTGGTATGATCGTTCTGGCATATACCCTGTTGCGCTAAACCTATGAGTGCCTCCACAACCAAACCCGCCCGTGTCCTGCGCGTCGTCCCAGATTCCATCGCCGCAGAAATGGGTTTTGACCAAGGCGATGCCATCGTCTCCATTAATGGCATGGCTCCCCGCGACCTGATCGACTATCAATTTTTTTGTGCCGACGAATATTTAGAATTAGAAGTCCTCGACGGCAAAGGCAAAACTCACCATCTAGAAATCGAAAAAGATTACGACGAAGATCTGGGGCTGGAATTTGAAAATGCCCTCTTTGACGGCTTGATTCAGTGCAACAATCGCTGCCCCTTTTGCTTTATCGATCAACAGCCCCCCGGTAAACGCAAAACCCTTTATCTCAAAGACGACGATTACCGCCTCAGTTTTCTCTACGGTAGCTACCTGACCCTAACCAACCTGCCAGAACGGGAATGGCAACGCATTAACCAGATGCGCCTTTCGCCCCTGTTCGTCTCCGTCCATGCCACAGAGCCAGATATTCGCCGTCTGTTATTAAAAAATGAGCGGGCTGGGGAAATCGTCAATCAATTGCAATGGTTCGCCGACAATCGTTTGCAAATCCATGCCCAAGTTGTGGTGTGTCCCGGCATTAACGACGGCATCCATTTAGAATGCACTCTCCGCACCCTCGCCAAATTCCACAGTGGAGAATTGCCTGCTGTTATTTCCGCTGCGGTGGTTCCCGTCGGTTTAACGCGGTTTCGCCCTAATCTTGCTGAACTTAGCCCCGTCAGCCAAGCCAAAGCCCAAGAAGTCGTTGCCCAAGTGCAAGGGTTGCAAACGGAATTTCAGACTGAGTTTGGCACAAATTTTGCGTGGTTAGCGGATGAATGGTTTTTGATTGCTCGCGAGGAATTACCGCCGGAATCCCATTACGAAGACTATCCGCAGATTGGCAATGGGGTAGGTTCCATTCGCCAATTTATTCGGGATTTTTTGGCGACGGCAGATGAAATATTGCCGGAGCGCATTGAGCAGCCGCAGACTTTTACTTGGGTTGTGGGGAATGCTGTCGAAAAAGCTTTTGAACCGCTTGTGAATCGCCTGAATGCCGTCAAAAATTTGACGATTAAGTTAGCTGCTCTAAATAGTGATTATTGGGGACAAGAGATCACGGTGACGGGGTTACTGACGGGTCAGGATTTGATTAATAAGTTAGCTGGGCAAGAGTTTGGCGATGGCATTCTGCTGCCCACGGTCATGCTCAAGCACGATGAACCGAAGTTTCTGGATGATCTGACTGTCCCAGAGGTGGCGATCGCCCTCCGTACCCCCATTCACCGCATTGAAAATATTGACGCTTTGATAGAACGCTGTTTAGACCGAGATCACAGCCCCACTCAAAAATAGTTCGTAACATTAAAAGACTTTAAATCTACGCTATATATCGCTTGCTTCATCTCAAGCAAAAGCAGTAATCTGTTACCAGCGATACAAAAAAAGACATCGACGAGCGCACTCAGCAACAAGTTCTTGATGTCTGCTGACCCTTTGAAGATTGATTAATGAGTAGAAATAATATGAACGAGCAACAGCTACTAGACGCTTACACAGCCGGACGTCGCGCTTTTCAAAATCTTGAATTTCCTGCTGTAAATTTAAGTGGTATTCACCTCAGTCAGGCAAATTTTGACCATAGTGATTTTACTGATGGCTCTCTAGCTCGCTCCGATTTATCCTACTGCCGCTTCAATGGTGCACAACTACAGAAAGCATCTCTTTACGGGACAAACCTCAGCTACGCCAAACTAGCGCAGTGCAATCTTTTTCAGGCTGATCTAACCAAAGCCAATTTGCAGGGTGCTTCATTAAATTATGCAAATTTGCAGCAAGCTCAGCTCAGTGGCGCAATTTTGCATTGGGTCTCTTTTTACAATGCACAGCTTCAGCAAGTGAATTTTTGCGGGGCTAATTTACGCGGAATTAATCTGCGGGGTGCGGATTTGACGGAAGCGAACTTGAGTTGGACGAATTTGAGTGAAGCTAAGCTGAGTGGCGCAATTCTCGATAAAGCAGATCTCAGTGGGGCAAGGCTCAATAAGTCTTATTTGAATGCACTAGATCTGAGCGGTCGAGATTTTAGTGGCTTAAATTTGACTGAGGTTGCTTTCAACGGCGGCAAGTGTAATGAAGCGGTGTTGATTGGCGCTAATTTGACGGGTTCTCAGCTACGCCTCACGGCGTTTGTTCGCACAAATTTCAAGCAGGCTTATTTAAATAATTGTGATTTGCATAAGGCTGATCTTTCCTACGCTAATTGTGAGCAGGTTGAGGCGATCGCCGCCCGATTTAGCAATGCGAAACTGATCCAAGCCAATTTTGCGGGCGCAACCTTAAGAGATGCCCATTTTGACGGAGCCAATTTACAAGGTGCC
This sequence comes from Limnothrix sp., assembly GCA_049644465.1. GTDB lineage: Bacteria > Cyanobacteriota > Cyanobacteriia > Cyanobacteriales > MRBY01 > MRBY01. The sequence goes on along the minus strand of JBARRZ010000299.1, from coordinate 5,214 downwards.
GATTTCCGTGGCGCAGATCTACAGGGTGCAAATTTTGTTGATGCAGATTTGAGCAATACCTGTCTTGATGGGGCTAATTTGCAGGGCGCTATTTTTATCCGTTCGTCAGCGGTGCAACCCGTTACACCAAGATCATTTGGGTTGTTCGATTTAGCTCGAAGCGACAATTTTTTAAGAAATTATTCTGTTTCTTGAGCCTCGAAAATCTCAGCAATCAGCCTGCGCGACCAGAGATCAATTAGATCACTATAAACCTCTCAAACAGATAGCTACAGCAAAAAATATTCCTTGTTGCTGTAGGTAGTAGTTTTAAGTTTTTTAGCTTAAACTGATTCTTTAGTCCCCATTACGCCATGACAGCATGACGATTTATTGGGGCATTTTCATTGATCGCCCACTGAACCCCCAGAAATTAATGATCGCCTTCCGTCAGTTTCTTACCCTCAGTACTAGCAGTGCCGTTCTTTTCGGTTCCGGAGGGTTGGCGATCGCCCAAGATCTCCCCACAGTTTCTGGCCCTCAGCAAGAAGCCGCTTTTTTAAATAACGTTGGTGTTCTCGCTGCTGCCCCCACACTCGAACGAAAAATACCTGCCGAGGACGCTTCGCCACAAGCCAATCATCTAAGCGACGTAATAACAGCACCAGACAAAACCCTCACCGTAATTTCTGATGCAACGCTTGCCCCAAACTTCCAAGCACCACAAGCACCACTCCTCGCGTCTCAAGGCGTAATTTCTCAACCAAAAGTTATTCAAAAAGCAGAAGTAGCGACATTGCCAACTGCTATTGATCTTGAGGTTGTCCCTCTCAACTCAATTGGCTCATTAACGGCGATACAGGGCAAACAAGCTTTGGCATCTGCGCCTATTGCAGCGACCGAACTCTCTGTCGAAGTTGCTAGCACTCCGGTTATATCGTCAGAAACCAACGCAACACCGACGGCGATCGCCCCTCAACAAAAGAGTTTCATCTTTGAACAAACATTCTCTACAGAAAATAGCAGTGAGACTCTGCTAACCCAACGCGAACGTGGTATTCCAGTCATTGAAACTGAAACCGAAATTACGGTCGATGAGGAGAGTGACGGCAGCGAAGTCGTTGAAACAGAGACGACAACCACCATCACGGTCGAAGATGACGAAACAGTCGAAACCACCACAGAAACGACTGTCACGGTTGATGAAGAGAGCGGCGATGGTGAAATTGTCGAAACTGAAACCACTGTGACCGTCGATACGGATATTGACGAAACCGAAACTGAAATAGAAGTGGAAACGGGAACAGAAACAGAGGTTGAGGCGAATCCGATACCGCTAATTTCTGAAACGACAGCGATTCCGCCGGGGCTGAGGCTAAATACAGAATTGCAATCCTTACTGGTGCCTGTCGAGAATCGACTCGTTTCTGTGCCGTTACTTACCGGAGAGGTACGCGCCGATCAAGAAGTGCCCCTGACTTTAGAAGAAACGATCGCCCTCGCCTTAGAAAATAACGAAACTCTCCGCGAAGCTCAATTGAATGTTGACCGCACAGAATTTCAACTCAGAGAGGCGATCGCCGCCGAATATCCCACCGTCACGAACCAAACAACACTTTCTCGTGCAGACACCACCAGTGGTGAGCTGCAAGCAGAGGCAATTGGCAGAGATGACTCTGACGCAACAAGTTCCCTTAGCAGCCGTTTAGAGGTCAGCTACGACGTTTATACGGGTGGGCGGCGTTCGAACCAAATTGATGCTGCCGAAACACAGTTGAGAATTACTGAGTTAGAAGTAGACCGCATTACTGAGGAAACCCGCCTCAACGCTGCCACAACTTATTACGATTTGCAGGGGGCAGACTCCCAAGCTGCGATTGAAGAAAGTGCAATTGATAATGCGAACCAAAGTTTGCGAGATGCTCAGCTTTTAGAAAATGCTGGTCTCGGTACAAAATTCGATGTCTTACGGGCACAGGTGGAATTAGCTAATGCAGAACAACGTTTAACGCGCGCCTATGCTAACCAACGCACCATTCGCCGTCGCCTCGCCCAGCTTTTAAGTCTTGACCCAAATCTTGACCCCCGCACTGCTGACGAAATTGCGATCGCCGGACAATGGGGACTCACCTTAGAAGAAAGTATTTTGCTTGCGCTACAACAACGGGAAGAGTTACGACAACAACTGCTACAACGGGAAATCGACGGCTACCAAAAACAAATTGCCCTCGCTAATATTCGGCCACAGGTCAGTGTTTTTGCTAATTATGATTTGCTTGAAGTCTTTGACGACGATTTGAGTGTTGCGGATGGTTTTAGCCTCGGCGCAAGGATGCAATGGAATATTTTTGATGGGGGTGCGGCGGCGGCTCGTGCCGACCAAGAGGATGTGGATCAGGCGATCGCCGAAAATCGATTTATTGACCAGCGTAACCAAATTCGTTTGGCTGTAGAAACAGCCTATTACGATTACGCTGCCAACCGACGCAATATCGAAACAGCAACCCTCGCCGTCTCCTTGGCCGAAGAAAGTTTGCGCTTAGCTAGAATTCGTTTTACCGCTGGTGTCGGTACACAAACGGACGTGATCGCTGCTCAAACAGAACTCACGACCGCCCAAAATAATCTTTTGCAGACTGTCACCGACTACAACCGTGCCTATGCGCAGCTCAAACGGGAAGTGAGTGTTGGGGAAGAGTTAGAAAGCGCTGGACTATAACCCCGGCCCAATTCAATTCGCCTTATCTTGCAACCATGTTTCGAGAGCGGTGGCGATCGCCGCCGCCAGTTGATCCTGCGCTTGAGGATCTGTAATCCACTCAAACTCATCTGGATTGATCATAAAACCCAGTTCCAGCAAAATCGCCGGGGCTTCAGTCGGACGTGTTAAAGCTAAATTATTCCAAAAAACACCATAGGATTCTCGGCCAAGATTTTGGGTCAACTCATCATGCAAAAATTGCGCCAGATCATGCGCTTGGGCGTTATACCAAAACATCCCAATTCCCGCCGTATTCAGTGCATCCCCTTGATCCGGCAGAGCGTTGTAATGCACCGACAAAGCCAGCGTTGGTTTCTGCTCACGAATCAGCTCTTGTCGCCGACCTAACGACACATCGACGTCTTGCTCACGCGTCAAATTGACCGTTGCGCCTTTCGCCTCTAGTTGTTGCTGAATCTTTTTTGAAACGACCAAATTAACCGCTTTTTCGGGATAGCCCGTTGGCCCCACAGACCCTGATTCACTGCCACCGTGACCCGGATCGAGCAAAATAGTTGCCCCTTGAAGCGTATTGCCAGAGAGTTTGGGGGGATGTCTGAGCGACAGAATGAGATTGGTGTTTTCGTACCGCAATTCGTAACCCCATTGCTGAGCTTGCTTGAGGCGAAAATCGTAGCGCACCATCTCTGGATTCACTTGCGACCAATCGAGACGACGAATAACGGGGCTTTGGTCGAGATAAATGGTGTCAGTTTGGGCTGTCGTATTGTGCAAAATGAGTGTGAAAGTGTCGTCGTTTTGCTCGACTGTAACTGGCACGGGGGTTTGTAACGGGAAGATGACCTCTGTGCTGTCGGCTGTTGTCTGCGATCGCACACTGCGGATAATTGAGCTTGTCGGTAAGGCATTGTTCAACGCAACAGTCTCGGCAGTTTTAATCCACGCGCCGTAATCTAGCCGCAACCAATCACCTTCTTTACCTGTAATACCTGCTCTAGTGCCTTTGGGTAGAGGCGTTAGACGTGAAAAATTAGTGCTCGCTCCGGTACGGGCAACACCCGCTTCCGCTGAAACGGCGATCGCCTGAATATTTTGCGGGTCAAGAATTTCGACCGAGCCTTCACTCGCTTTAGTGACCACCGCGCCATTTTGCACCATGCGATAGACGGGTTTCCCCAGAATACCTGTTTGTGAATAAGCGCCGCAGCCCTGAAACAACCCATTCGACTGACTAACTAGCGCATCATTCGTGAGGGTCAAAACCGCAGAATTTGGCGGCAAATCGACAGTAGATTGAGGCTGGAGCGGAATTGTTCTATTAGCGAGAGTGACACTGATTTCTTGAGCGTTTTCCGGGGCTTTGGCTTGAAAACAAACTAATTCGCCCGATTGTCGTGCAATGTCTACAGCGGGATATAACGTTTCTAAGCCTGTGGCTGGAGTTGAATTATTTAAGGCTAAGCGGTCAACAAAAATCTGCACAACTTCAAAGTTGCCTGCCGCATTTTCATACTGAATTCTAAAGGAATTTCTGCCAATATCTAGTGGAAAACTAGGGGCAAAATGACCGAGATTGCTGCGCTCTATTGGCTGGCCGTTGACGGTGACTTTGCCTGCTGTGGGGGTCGAGCCAATCAAGAAAATTTGTGCTGCTGTGGTTTTATGCTCGTTGGGAGGATAACTCAAATTGAGGCGATCGCTCTGAGCTTGGGCTAGTGCCGGAGCAGACACCGCGACACTCGCTAGCAATCCCCAAATAGCAGATTTGATCACAGTTTTTCCTCAAGTCACTTTCGTTGTTATGCAGTTTAAATTCTGCCATCTCCCTGCACGACTTGCTTGACTGTCGTAAAACTTTCTAAACCGATGAGGCCGCGATGATTACCTTTTTGGTTCGACATGCCGAGAAATACGGAGTCACTGCCTTGGGGATGGCGCGAGAAGCGGGGCGAAGAATTGACGTAAACAAGGGCACTGTCGATTTCTGTGGCAAACTGACGGCTCTCGCGATAGGACTCGGTCACGATGCAGTCTGCATGGCCCCCGGATGAACGATTAATAAAGGCGATCGCCGCCGAGAGATGATCAACCACTTTGAACGCAACCACTTTATCTAAATAAGCCTGTTGCCATTCCGTTTCCCTTGTGGGCGAAAGATGCTCTGGAAATTCTTCCAGTAAAGTTGAATCTCCCTTCAAGCGAAAACCTTGCTCTTGCAATTCTTTGAACAGCGTAATCAGCGATGAGGACTTTTGCTCTGGACTAATTAAAATTTTCTCAACTGCATTGACCGCATCCGGTTCGTAACGATGACTATCTGTAATCACCCATCTCGCCACGTCAACGTCGCCTGTAGGCGATAAATACAGAAAGCAATTGCCCATCGTCGTACGTAATACGGGGGCTGTTGACTGCTGGACAACCTGTTGGATGAGGCTGGGGCGGCCATAGGGAATAATCAGATTTAGATAGCGATCTTGGATGACGAGGCGTTCTACTGTACAGCCTTGCTC
>JBARRZ010000298.1:0-1809 GCA_049644465.1 Limnothrix sp. | reverse complement strand
GTTTGAGCCTGATCGACGAAACCAAATTATTATCCTTGGTGGCTAGCGTTGAACAATCTTCAGAACACCCCTTAGCCGAGGCCATTTTTAATCATGCCCAAGCGAAAGCGTTGCCTATTTTGCCGCTAGAAAAATTTCAATCCTTCACGGCAAAAGGCGTACAAGCCAACATTCAGCAGCAAACCATCCACATTGGTACGGCCCCGTGGTTTGCAACATTACACATTGAAACAGAAACACTACAAGAGCAAACGGCGGCATGGCAAGCGCAGGGTAAAACTGTAGTCTGGGTAGCCGTGGATCACCAATTGGCTGGCATTATTGCCCTCGCCGACCAGCTCAAACCAAACAGCCAAGCCGTTGTTAGTCGTCTAAAAAAAATGGGTTTAAACGTGGTGCTGCTCACTGGCGATAATCAACGCACCGCCGAGGCGATCGCCACCCAAGCAGGCATTGCAACCATCCACGCCGAAGTCCATCCCGACCAAAAAGCAGCCGTCGTCAAAGCGTTGCAAGCAGATCAGCAAAAAGTGGCGATGGTGGGCGATGGCATTAACGATGCGCCAGCTCTTGCTCAAGCCGATATCGGCATTGCGATTGGGACGGGAACAGATGTGGCGATCGCCGCCAGTGATTTGACACTAATTTCTGGCGATTTACAGGGGATTGTCACGGCAATTCAGCTCAGTCGCGCCACTCTCAAAAACATTCGCCAAAATCTCTTTTTCGCCTTTATTTACAACACCGCGAGCATTCCCATTGCCGCTGGACTATTGAGCACGTGGGGAATTTTGCTTAACCCGATGATTGCCGGAGGCGCAATGGCAATGAGTTCTGTTTCTGTCGTGACTAATGCGTTGCGGTTAAAAAAGTTCAAACTCTAGGGTTCGAGACGCAATAACTGGCCAGCATTTTCATCTGTCAAAACGTACAATTCTCCAGCTGGACTTTGGCGAATATCGCGCACTCTCTGGCCAATCGCGATGCGTGATTCTGCGATCACATTTCCAGCGGCGTCTAATTCCATCCGGCGAATACTTTTTGAAACGAGACCTCCGGCAAAAATATTGCCCTGCCATTCTGGGTGGCGATCGCCGTTATAAATTGCTAAACCAGAAGGCGCGATAGAAGGAATCCAAACCCGTTTCGGATCAGTCATCGCCGGATCACTCGTCTGCGCCGCCACAGGCCGACCCGTTCCATACTCTGCACTAAACGACACTACTGGCCAACCATAATTTTCGCCCGACTGAATTAGATTCAGCTCATCGCCCCCTCTAGACCCGTGCTCTGTCGCCCAAACTTTTTGGTTAACTGGGTCAAATGCCAGCCCTTGAATATTGCGATGTCCATAACTCCACACCGCCGAATCTGCGTCAGGATCATCAACGAAGGGATTATCAGCAGGAATCGAACCGTCGTCATTAATCCGAATCACTTTACCCAACTGACTCGCAGGATTTTGCGCCTGCTGACGAATAAATTCACCGTCGAACTTTACAGGCGGATTGCCGCCATCACCGGTCGAAATCAACAACGTTTCATCGGGTAACCAAGCGAGACGAGAGCCAAAATGCTGCCCGCCATTTTTCGTCTGAGCCACCTGAAAAACCACTTCCCAATTACTCAGAGTCTGACCGTCAAATTTTGCCCGGGCAACGCGGGTACGATTCGCATCCTGAGTGCCGTGGGCATAGGTGAAATAAATCAGTTTATTTTCAGCAAAACGTGGATGAATTGCAATATCTAGCAAGCCTCCCTGTTTTGTCGCAAATAGCTGCTGGGCTGTCACATCAGAAACCGCAGAAA
>JBARRZ010000297.1:0-19044 GCA_049644465.1 Limnothrix sp. | reverse complement strand
CAAGCCCCACAAGCTCAGACTCTATTCCATCGCTTCTACCCGTCATGGCGACCCCGAAGATGACAAGACTGTTTCTCTGTGTGTTAGAAAATTGGAATACCAAGACCCTGAAACAGGTTATCAAGTCCAAGGTGTTTGCTCTAGCTATCTCTGCGACCTAGATGTCGGTGCAGACGTCACAATTACTGGTCCCGTCGGTAAAGAAATGCTCTTGCCAGACGACGAAAACGCGACTGTGATCATGTTGGCAACAGGAACAGGTATTGCTCCTTTCCGCGCATTCCTCTGGCGCATGTTTAAAGAGAAGCATGAAGACTACACCTTCAAAGGTAAAGCTTGGTTGGTCTTCGGTATTCCCTACACTGCGAACATTCTCTACAAAGAAGAACTAGAGAAAATGGCAGAAGAATATCCAGACAACTTTGAGCTAACCTACGCAATCAGTCGTGAACAGAAGACTGAAGAGGGTGGCAAAATGTACGTTCAGAGTCGAGTCAGTGAATACGCAGACACGCTCTTTGAAATGATTCAAAAGCCTAATACCCACGTTTACATGTGTGGTCTAAAGGGAATGGAACCCCCGATTTCTGAAACCTTTACTGCTGAAGCTGAAAAGCGCGGCCTGAACTGGGACGAAATGCGTAAGGCGATGAAGAAAGAGCACCGCTGGCACGTAGAAGTATATTAAGTTGCTATTAGCTTGGTATAAAAATCTGGAGTGGTGAGTACATTACTCGATCTCCAATGATTTTACGGTTCTGATTTTCGAAAAAGCTTCCATCTCAATTTTTGGGGTGGGAGCTTTTTATTTAGCATTATGCCGTGCAGCATGAGTCAATACTTTAGTTGCTTTGATATAATGTGAAGCCTAGAATATGACCAAGTTATTTCTTACATTCGTATTGATTGATATAGAAAAAATATAGATCTTCTAATATTCTTCAGCCAGCCAATTGAGCTGTTGTCTAATCGACGCAACACTGAACCTTTACGGATTGTATTTCAACGACAACTATGTTTAATCGAAGTCTCAACCGCGTCAATGAGCGTTTGCATAAAACTCTTGCCCGCAATCGACTTTTGCAGCGGGTGACAAATGATCTTCGTTATGAGCTGCAGGTAAATCGGGTGGCTGTGTATTATTTTTACCGTCAATGGAAGGGACAGGTCATTGTTGAGTCACTGAGCCATAATGATTTTTCGATTTTGGGTTCTACGGGTGCGGACGATTGTTTTAATGATGACTACGCGGAACGGTATCTGGAAGGGCGAGTCTTGAGGGTAGAAAATGTCGAATTGGCTGACTTTGATGAATGTCATGTCAAATTTTTACAGTCAATTGATGTACAGGCTAATTTGGTGGCACCGGTGATTGTTCGAGGTGCGTTGTGGGGATTATTGGTCGCGCATCATAATCAGCCACGACAATGGTCTGATCGTGATGTAGAGACAGTACTGGAACAGTCTAAGTTGTTGGCCCAAGCACCAACTTTATTGCCTAGGTGCTAGGTAGCTAGGTTGGAAAAAGGTATAAAGGATTACACACGCTAGCCAAACTTTGGCTTTTCGGTGTATATGTTTGCGTAACTTTATGAATGTAAATCTATGCTTGCTCTTGATTTAATGTCACATACTTTGGATGCTGAGTTGTCAACGAAGGCGCGAATTTTGGTGGTTGAGGATGAGGATGTCATTCGTGACATGGTCATTATGGGTTTGCAGGAGGAGGGCTATGATGTGTTTTTTGCGGACAATGGTCGCGCGGGCCTCAATATGCTGCAAAATCCGGAGTTTAATGCGCCTGATCTGCCTCTGGATTTGGTGATTCTCGATATTATGTTGCCGGAAGTGAATGGCTTGGATATTTGTCGTTTTTTACGGTATCAGGGGAACACAATTCCTATTTTGATTTTGAGTGCGAAGGCGAGTGAGACGGATCGGGTGCTTGGTCTGGAGGTGGGTGCGGATGATTATTTAACAAAGCCTTTTAGTCTGCGGGAATTGGTGGCGCGGTGTCGGGCTTTGTTGCGTCGTCAGCAGTTTATTAAAACAACTTCACAGCAAGCGGTGCGTCAGTTTAAGGATATTTCTTTGTACCCGGAGGAATGTCGGGTGATGGTGCGGGGTGAGGAGGTTAATCTCTCGCCGAAGGAGTATCGGTTGCTGGAGTTGTTTATGAGCTATCCGCGTCGGGTTTGGTCGCGGGATCAGATGATTGAGCAGGTGTGGGGAGCGGATTTTATTGGGGATACGAAAACGGTGGATGTACATATTCGCTGGCTCCGGGAAAAGTTGGAGCTGGATCCTAGTCATCCGGAGTATTTGATTACGGTGCGGGGCTTTGGTTATCGGTTTGGGTAGGGTGGCGATCGCCATAATCCGATACAATCGCCATTGATGTTCTGGATTGGTGCGGTATGGGTCAGGCTCTTGTGATTGGGGTAGGGCGTTCGGGTATTGCGGCGGCGAGGCTTTTGAATAAGTTGGGCTGGGATGTTGTGCTCGGCGATCGCCAAGATAATGAATCACTGCAAGCAACAAAGCAAAGTCTTGCCACAGAAGGGATTACTGTCAAATTAGCCCATAGCCCAGATCTCGAAACAGAGCAACCGCAATTGATTGTGGCGAGTCCGGGCGTGCCGTGGGATCTGCCTTTTTTACAGACAGCGCGGGCGCAGGCAATTGAGACTATTGGTGAAATGGAGCTAGCATGGCGCAATCTTCAAGATATTCCTTGGGTGGCAATTACCGGCACAAATGGCAAGACGACGACGACTGCTTTGGTCGCTGCAATTTTTAACGCGGCGGGTTTGAATGCGCCAGCTTGTGGCAACATCGGCAATGCGGCTTGTGAATTGGCCATGCGCTCTGAGCAACCGGATTGGGCGATCGCCGAAGTGAGTAGTTATCAGAGTGAATCTTCCGCGACATTGCAGCCCCAAATCGGCATCTGGACAACTTTTACCCCCGATCATTTAGCGCGCCATCATACGCTAGAAAATTATTACGCGATTAAAGCGGCTTTACTGAAACGCAGTCGCCGCAAAATTTTGAACGCGAATGATCCCTACCTACGCTCAAGGGCTGCCGAATGGCCGAATGCTCACTGGACAACGGTAAAAGATGCTGACGATTTGCCCTGTGAACCCAGCAAAGGGGTATTCATTCAAGATGCTTGGGTAAAGGCTTTTGGCGAATTAATTATGCCGATCTCTCTGCTGAAAATGGTCGGAGATCATAATCTACAAAATTTGCTGTTGGCGATCGCCGCCGCACGGTTAGCGGGTATTGAAAAAGGGGCGATCGCCGAAGCCATTGCCACATTCCCCGGCGTAACCCATCGTTTAGAACTGATTCGCACCTACCAAGATGTCGATTTTATTAACGACAGCAAAGCCACAAATTATGATGCCGCTGAAGTCGGTTTAGTCGCCGTTGCTGCCCCGGCCATTCTGATCGCTGGTGGTGATCCCAAAAAAGGTGATGCCAGCCAATGGATTGCCAAAATTAAAGAAAAGGCGATCAAAGTTCTGTTAATTGGTGATGCTGCTGAACAATTTGGCCAAATGCTTCAAGAGAATGATTATGCTCAGTATGAAATTCTGGAGACGATGGATCAGGCGATCGCCCGCAGTGTAGAGCTAATCCCCGAACTGAAACCCAAAGTCGTACTCCTTTCCCCCGCCTGTGCCAGCTTCGATCAATACAGTAGCTTTGAGCAGCGCGGCGACCATTTCCGCGAATTGTGTCACCACCTCAGTTAGGCCAAAACCGAACCAAATTGGCGATCGCCGCCCAAACAAAAAGCCCTCCAAACGAAGGGCTTCTCTTTTCAAATTTAGTTTAATTAATCAGAAACTTTAGAAACTTAGGAGAACCATTCAGTAACAGCAGCTTCCTTTGTATTCGTGTTACGAGAAGGCGTTTCCCGGTCGAAAGTCATGTGAACAGAACGAGTTTGCTCACCATCTGACGCCACAGCCACAATCGGATAATCGATATTGCCGTCTTGGAAAGACATTTGGAAGCGGAAAGTACCGTCCGGAGCAAGCTTAACTGGCTTACCACCAATCGTTACCGTCGCATCAGGCTCAGTCGCACCATAAACAATCAACTCAGCATCAGCCACTAACCAAAACTTGCGGGAGCCGGGCATCGACGCAAGGCCAGCACCAGACATATTGAGACCAGACATGTTTAGGCCAGACGCATTTGGCGCAGCCCACATTCCGACACCAGAAGGGAATACATAGGAGCTAATAACTTCTTGGGGAGGTATAGAACCAGCGACGTGATTCATTGAACCGTACAAAGAACCCGCAATGCGTTGTGCTTCAGTGGACTGAGCCATGCCGAAGATTTCGTCAAACAAGGGAGAATTATTGCCTGCAGCTTTAGCTTCGGCAGCAGCAGCTTCGGCAGCAGCAGCGGCTTCAGCTTGTTTCTTGGCGGGAGGAACGAGTTCGTAAACTGTTTTACCAGAGAGATTCTCTTCCCAATCAACGGTGACAAAGATGTCTTCTACCCAGTCACTCGGGTAAACAGGTGGAATGCGGATAGTTGTAGATTTAGCAAGGCTCAACCAGCGGCCATCGCCACAACGGTAGCCAATGTCGAGAACGTAATCACGGTCACTTACTGGAATAGGGAAATACCATTCTCTGGCCATCTCATCGCAAAGATATTCTTGAACGTTGTGAGGGGCTTGGTGTTCAATGTCAATATCGGTGACGTCATAGAGACGGAGAGCAATTTGTTGGCCGCCTTGGTTGCGTAATTCTTGTTTGTGCTCGTTGGTGATGTCCCAGTATGCATAGGCCCATTGGGGATCGCGAGGCAAAAGGACGATGCTGCTCTGACCATAACCACCGGGGAGTTCACCGAGGTTTTCATCGACACTCGCAAGGTCTAACTCGATAGGATTGTCTTGTCCGACTTCGAATTTTGCTGCTTCCACTTGAGTTTCCTCCTCTTGGCGGTTATTTGGGGTAACGATTTCTTGGCTTGTCGTTTTAGCGATGGTGGGATTGTTGGTTGCTGATCTTTTCTTTACTTCGGCAAGTAACTGGTCTTTGCGCATGCGACTGTATCGACTAACGCCGAGTTTACTGGCCTCCTTCCGCAATTGCCGAAGGGTCATAGTTTCAAGGTTTTCGTCAAATCCATTGCTGGTTGCGATGGTCATGGAAGTGCTCCTCCGTTGCGCGATTTTGTAAGCGGCTAAATGGTGAATGATTGCGCTGGGTTTGGCTGGGATGCATGGCGATCGCCGGCTTGTATCTGTTTTAGCAGAGATTTATACCTACTGGGATCGCATTTGTCAGGGACTTCTGACTTTATACGTATTCGCGCCTTTTCAAGGGTGCAAAAAGTCAGGAAATTTTGATATTTACAGGTTGGATAAGTGTTTGTGCTTAAGAAATATGATCATTTGAGTGGATTTATGAGAGAGCGTAGTCAAGGCAATTCGAAATTCGCTAAGATGGCAGCGCTCATCTGCAGTGCACGACTTCGTTATGATTCGCTTAGAAACGGTTTCTTTCCATCAACAACTTGTGATTACGCCACCGGGTTCGGATGTGAGCTTGCAGGGGGCGGTCAAAATTCCGGGGGACAAATCGATTTCTCACCGGGCTTTGATGCTTGGGGCGATCGCCGAGGGAGAGACCGTAGTCGAAGGCTTGTTGTTAGGTGAAGACCCCCGGAGTACCGCCGCTTGTTTTGCCGCGATGGGTGCAGAAATTTCAGATTTAAATAGCCAAGAAGTGCGAATTCAAGGCGTTGGTTTAGGCAATTTGAGAGAGCCCGAAACAATTTTAGATGCAGGCAATTCCGGTACGACCATGCGCTTGATGCTTGGTATTTTGGCTTCGCAACCAGACCGTTTTTTCACGGTGACAGGCGATAGTTCGCTGCGATCGCGGCCAATGTCGCGTGTTGTTCAGCCACTTCAAGAAATGGGTGCGAAAATTTGGGGGCGATCCGGCGGCTCCCTTTCTCCCCTTGCAATTCAAGGCCAACAACTAAAAGGCACTCATTATCGTTCGCCCATCGCTTCGGCTCAGGTGAAATCCTGTGTGTTACTCGCGGGTCTGATGGCAGAAGGTAAAACAACCGTGACGGAACCTGCTTTATCGCGAGATCATAGTGAGCGAATGTTAAAAGCTTTTGGGGCAAATGTTGAGGTTGATCCCACGACCAATAGCGTGACAATTGAAGCCTATCCGACGCTAAAAGGTCAGAACGTTATCGTACCGGGAGATATTAGTTCTGCAGCTTTCTGGCTCGTGGCAGCGGCGATCGTACCGGAATCAGATTTAACCATCGAAAATGTTGGTATTAATCCGACTCGCACTGGCATTATTGAAGCGTTGCAAATGATGGGTGCGGATATGACTCTCGAAGATCCGCGTGAAGTGGCGGGTGAACCAGTCGCTGATTTACGGGTGCAATATTCCCAGCTCAAGAGCTGCACGATTGGCGGCAACATGATCCCTAAACTAATTGATGAAATTCCGATTCTCGCGGTCGCGGCCTGTTTCGCAGAAGGAACAACAGTGATTAAGGATGCGGCAGAGTTGCGGGTGAAGGAAAGCGATCGCCTTGCAGTTATGGCGACAGAGTTGACCAAAATGGGCGCTCAGATTGTTGAACATCCCGACGGCTTGGAGATTACGGGTGGTGCGCCGCTACAGGGCATTGAAACCGATAGTCATAATGATCACCGGATTGCGATGAGTTTGGCGATCGCCGCGCTTAATGCCACTGGCCAAACCAAAATTCATCGCTCTGAAGCCATTTCAATTTCCTATCCCACGTTTGTTGAAACTTTGATTGACGTCAGCCCCATTGATTGAGTTGTCGCAGTAATTTCGATTATTTAATAGCGTAATTTTTAAAGCTTCAGTTCATCCCCAAAAAACGCATTTTCACACCTGTCGAAGGAGAGAGAACAACGCCTGTCCGTTTCGCTGGCAAAGGTACGGTATCCAGCAATTCAAATTTAGCTTGATTTGCAAAAGCCGCAATGCCTAGTCGTAATTCAAATTGCGCTAACGCCTCGCCAACACAACGACGGACACCGCCCCCAAATGGCATGAATTCGTAGGGGGTAAATTGCCGTTCCAGAAAACGTTCTGGCCGAAATTGGCGTGGATTTGGGTAGAGATCTGGGCATTGATGCAGCGTGTAAATGCAACCCATTAAAATGTCTTTTGCCGCAACTTTGTAACCTAGTAATTCGGTGTCGCGCTCTGCTTGGCGGGCAAAAGTAAACATCGCTACGGGGTTGATGCGCAAGGATTCATTGCCGACAGCCGTTAGATAGGGCAAGCGAAAAATATCCATCGGATTATCGCTGGCAGCTTCGGTCAATTCGTGGCGCACTTTGTTCAAGATTTCGGGGTAGGCGTACATCCAGTACAGTGACCAAGCCATGGTGATCGCCGTCGTTTCGTGACCCGCAAACAGCAGCAGCATCATTTCATCTCTTAATTCTTCGTCTTGCATCGCTTCACCGGCTTCGTCGCGAGCCGCCATCAACAACGACAAAATATCTTGACGGTTTGGATCTGGATTTGCCCGGCGATCGCCAATCTCTGCGTAAATGAGTTCGTCTAACGCTTCCCGCGCCCGTACAAAACTGCCCCACGGACTCCACGCTCCAAAATCCTTTTGCAAGCCTTGAAAAAACAAAAAACTCGTGGCAACAGGTGACTGAAAACGACTGAGAATGCCCCGCGTCAACTGAATAATCGGCTCATAGCGATCGCCCTGACGAATGCCAAACACCACTTCAATAATGGTTCGCAGAGTCACCCGTTGCGTCAGCTCCTGCGCCAAAAAAGTTTGCCCGACAGTCAATTTAGCTAGCTCTTCGTGAATAATGCCTTGGATCAAACTGCCGTAGTTATACATCCGCTCCCCATGGAACGACGGCATTATTAATTTGCGCTCCCGTTTGTGGCGATCGCCATCCAGAGAAGCCAGCGATCGCGTACCCGTCAGTGGCGCTAAAATCGCGTTTAGTTCTCCCGGTGCCGAAAACAACCGCTGATCATTCACCAAAATCTGCTTTAACGCTTCCGGATGATGCACCGCAATCAAAGGCTCTGGATAACCCGCCGTCGGCATCCGTACCAAATCAGGCCCGCACGCTAATAATTCCTGTAAATAATTTGGCGGATCAAAAAGTAGACGTAGCTTTTGCTGAAACGACGATTGAGGTAGTAGCGGAATTGATTTAGGAGGCGCAGCAACAGTCATGACAATCACTCAAAGATAAAGCAAAATAGATCTTCATTATTTCCGAAAAAAAATCAAAATGCGATCGCCAGCCAAAATTTCTCATCAAAATTAAATGTATAGTTTATTTACTATGCTTATCTCCAGAACATCGATTGGAGGCTATGCTTAAACAAGAACCGAATTAACCCCACCCGTAGGTCACTTCACTTGCTCCCTGCAACCCTCCACCAGCTCAAAGTGTTTGAAACAGCCGCTCGCCAAGGTAGCTTTACCAAAGCAGCCGCTGAACTTTCCATTACTCAACCGACGGTTTCTGGCCAAATCAAACAGCTAACCCAAACCATCGGTATGCCGCTTTTTGAGCATATCGGTCGCAAGCTTTATTTAACCGAAGCTGGCGATGAATTATTAGCGACTTGTAAAGAAATTTTTGGCCATCTCGACAATTTTGAAATGAAGTTGTCAGCGCTCAAAGGTGCAAAACAAGGCCAGTTAAACCTCGGCGTTATTACAACGACAAAATATTTTGTACCCCGTATTTTAGGGGAATTTTGTAAAAACTATCCCGATATTGAAGTTTCGCTACAAGTCGTTAACCATGATCAGCTGCATGATCGCATGGCGGAAAATCTTGATGATCTGTATATTTTGAGCAATTTACCAAAGGATTTAGAGGTTCATGCGGAAGCATTTCTCGATAATCCATTAGTGGTCGTCGCACGTTCTGATCATCCGTTGGCTCAGCAAAAAGATGTGCCTTTAACTGCGCTTAATGGTGAAGATTTCATCTCGCGAGAGGTCGGCTCCGGCACGAAACGAGCGGTAGAAAAGTTGTTTAAAAGTAATCAAATCGAAGTTCAAGTTCGTTTAGAATTAGGCTCCAATGAAGCGATCAAACAGGCGATCGCCGGCGGTTTAGGGATTTCTATTTTATCTCGCCACACCTTAATCACAGAGCCGATTGGTGGTGAACTGGCTGTCTTGGATATTCAGCAGTTTCCGATCGAGCGCGAGTGGTATGTTGCTTATTTGGCAGGCAAAAAATTATCGGTCATCGCGGCAGCTTTTAGGGAATATATGTTGATTTCTAGTCAAACTGCCATCGAACATTCTGGGCGGCGATCGCTAGCCTTGCAAAATTAGTCAACGCGAGTTCGGGTGAAAGGCTTGAAGCAAACCTGTAAAGAAAGGGAGACGAGGGGACACGGAGATAGGGTGAAACGAAGATTTGTTGTGAGCCGAACCTTTCTTTCTTTCTTTAAAATATCTCCCCGTCGCCAGCTCTCCCCTTCCCCGCGTCGTCATTTCAAACTTTACTTGTCCCAAATTTAAATGAACTTAGTTTTTGCTGGCTTTTTGCTTCGCTAGATCCTGCGCTTTTTTCACAAAAATCATCGTGCTGTAAAGTTGCCACGCTGGATCCCAGTGAGTTTCCTTGTGTTTTTCTAATCTAAACAGATGGACTTGGGCTGAGGTTTTGCGCAGTAACTCTGGAAAATCGGCGGCATTACCCGCAAAACTTTTAAATTCTGACCAAGTTGGGGCGTGAGCTAAATGAGTGGAAAGTTCTTGTTTGAGCTGATTCCACTTGCGACGTACGCTGTGTTGCTCGATGGAGGCTTGGTTTGCTGCGACTATTAACGGAATGCCTTCTTTAAACTGATAATGTTGGTCATTAAACCGCAAAATTAGTTGGCGATCGCCGACATGCAGATCCCAAAATTGCGCATAATCCAAAACTTTTGTTTTATAAAACGTTTTGCCCCGTCCATCCTTTTCGAGCGACTCCTCAAATAAAGGAATTGTCCCCGCTACACATTGCTCAATTTCCTGCCAAGCCAATTTGAGCGTGACTTCCTGTTGCTGAGCATCCGCACAACGCACCACCAACCCCGACTGAATATTCTGCACATATCGCACCTGAAAAACCTGCACCGCCTCTAACGCCGCAAACGATAGACAAAAACCCGGAATTTGACCCTGCTTGAGCGCATCAGCGTAAAACTTTAGCTCCCCTAATTTGCCTGTTCGAAACAATCGCCACGCCCGTGTCGGTAACTGTAAGCGAGCCGAATAGGCATCTGTTTTCATCACTGTCGCAAAATGTTGCGCCGCCGCCTTTTGATCAGCTTTGAGAATTGGCTCAATTACAAACAGACCATAGGCATCGCCATCAGTACTCGCTAGCGCAGAGGCGATCGCCGCCGCTTCCGCATCAACTACCCGCTGCTCTAATCGCTGCAACCCTTGCCGAGCTTGCTGTACCACCTTCGGCAAATCACAACCACGCAACAACTGGCGATAACCCTTTTCCGCCATCTCAACCTTATCTGTCGCCTCGTACCAACGCGCCGCATAGAGATGCAACCAAGGATTGCGCGGTTCTACCTTTTGCCATTGCTTTAGTAACTTTTTGGTCTGTTGAAATTCTTTTTTTTCTAGGGATGCTTGAATATCAGCCATCAAACTATTTGTTTTTCCCATACTGATCTCCGCGCATTATCCCGACAACAGCAGACCCAATTATTGTACCCACAGACATTTTGAGTCTAGCCACAAAAAAAGGAGCAGTAATGCTCCCTACAAAAAATTATTCAGTGTTCCGACAAAAAATCAGAAAAAGTATTACGCCATACGAGAGTAATACTCAACCACTAGCAGTTCGTTGACCTGCAAAGCGATCCATTCACGCTCAATAACGCTATTGACCTTGCCGACCAACTTATCTTTATCAAATTCCAAGTGGCTAGGAATATTCGCCAAACCGGGGAATTCCATGTTCGCCTTAACAAGGTTACGAGAGCGATCGCGATCACGCACTGCAACCACATCACCAGGACGACATTGATAACTAGGAATATCAACAACGCGATCATTGACCGTGACATGACCGTGGTTAACGAGTTGGCGAGCACCGGGAATTGTCCCAGCCATACCTAAACGAAAAACAGTATTGTCCAAGCGCATCTCTAGTAACTGGAGAATCGATTGTCCAGTAGAACCGGAGGCACGACGCGCCTTACGGACATAACGAACGAGTTGTTTTTCAGTCACACCGTAGTTAAAACGGAGCTTCTGCTTTTCTTCGAGTCGAATCGCGTATTCAGAACGCTTGCGACGACCTTGACCATGTTGTCCGGGTGGATATTCCCGGCGGGCGCTCTTACGAGTCAGACCCGGCAATTCACCTAATCTACGGGTAATGCGTAGACGTGCTCCACGATAACGAGCCATAAGGTTTTCTTCTCCTTACAATTTAGTTGATGTCAAAAAAAGACCTCAAACCGCTTACTACAGCTCTTTTGAGTTCTACCCACGGGAGGGAGGTCGAAACTGGACGTCCCACGGGCTGGGAAACTTTATTGTCTTAACTTTAAAATTTCACAATTTTGCCATCATATCACAGTCGTTAACGCTAAGTTTGGGGCTGGATAGGCTGAACTCTCTGAGCACACTGGTGTTGATTGTCTGCTGAAGGTTATTGAATTTGGATAACGAGATCCTCTACTTTTGATGCAAATTCTGCATAGCTTTGTATATATGGTGCGTAGTTTATGTTTAGGATGAGTGGCTGCTATTATAAAAACGATAATCGCCGTCTTGTTTTGTGTGTGCCGGCGTTTTGGGTGATGTCGATCTCTGGATCACAGGTTTTGTCAGTATTTACTGCGGTCTAAACGGTAACGCTACCGACAGCTTTTCTCTCTATAAAAATTTCATGTTTTCAAATATTCGAGCTGATCTTATTCTTAGGTCAAAAGGTGAGGCGATCGCCCGATGTTGCATAGTACTAATAGGGCAGTGCCAACTGTTTTGGAGGCTAATAAGAGCGATTTTGTGACCAGCAAAATTTTAGTGATCGACGATCGGGATTCGATTATTGCCATCATTAAATCAACCTTGGTGACAGCAGGATTTGCAGTGAGTGCTTTCAAAAATGGAAAGGAGGCGATCGCCTTTTTAGACACTTGTTGCCCAGACTTGATTCTCTGCGGCATTCAGCTTCCGTCGATAGAAGGGCTAGCGATTTTAAAAGCAGTGCGGGATCAGCCGACAACGATAACGACTCCTTTTGTCTTTGTGATGTCGGCAAATACAGATATAAAAATGGTTCGTCGCTATATGCATGCTGGCGCAAACGACTGTTTACCAGAACCGCTGAGCCGTCAAGATTTGTTAGCGACTGTGCATGGATGTTTGCAATATCAACATCAGCTCGAACAGCAGGCTTCTCAACAGTTGGATCAGCTTCGTCATAATTTAACAGTGGCTCTGCCTCATGAATTGCGCACGCCTTTGCAGGGAATTATCACCTCGGCGGAGCTATTGTCTGAATATTGGGACACACTTAATCGCCAGGATATTCAAGAGATTACTGAAAATATTAGTTCTTCGGCCAATCGATTAAATGAATTGATTCAGAAGTTTTTGTTGTACACGCAGCTTGATATAGCGTCTCATCAGCCGGAAAATTTCAACAAATGGTATTCCACTGTTGCGGGTGCGAGTGAATTGTTGATTACGTCATTGGCGGAAACGATCGCGGAGAAGTACGGGCGTCGGCAGGATCTTGTTTTGAATTTGTGTACGGCGGCGATCGCCATCGCAGAGAAATGGTTAAGTACTTTGGTTGAAGAGTTGGTTGATAATGCGTTCAAGTTTTCTGACGATCAAGAAGAACAAGTTAGCCAGACTGTCAATATCACGAGCCGCATTCGTAATGACCGCTGGGAAATTCAGGTGCGTGACCATGGGCGCGGTTTGACACAGGCGCAAATTCAGAATCTTGGGGCTTATATGCAGTTTGATCGGTTGCAATTTGAGCAGCAAGGGGCAGGTCTAGGGTTGGCGATCGCCGAACGGATTGTAAAAATTTATAATGGGTCAATGACAATTAATAGTACGGTGAACCAAGGAACGACCGTCACTGTTTCCCTACCCCTTAAGGACGAAAATGAGATCGAAAATGATTTAATCATTGGTTAGTCTCGTCGTTGTTTTCATGACTCAACTCCACAATGCCTTCACTTTGTTCCTGAGCCTATTGGTAGAGGCGATGCCTTTTTTACTGTTAGGGGTCATCCTCTCTAGCGTGTTGCTAGTGTTGGTTGATGAACGGAAGCTAATCAAACGGATGCCGAAAAACCCAATCTTGGGCGCGTTCGTCGGTAGTTGTATTGGTTTTTTCTTTCCCGTCTGTGAATGCGGTAATGTCCCTGTCGCCCGACGCTTTTTGTTACAGGGGATTCCGACTTCGGTTGCGGTTGGCTTTTTGCTCGCAGCGCCGACGTTAAATCCGGTCGTGATCTGGTCTACTTGGATTGCGTTTCGGGGCCAACCAGAGATTGTGTTGTATCGTGTACTCGGTTCGCTGGCGATCGCCACCATTGTCGGCGCCGTATTTAGCGTTCAGTCAGACCCCAAAGTCTTATTACAACCCCGCTTATTCCAAAGGGTGAAGTATGTAGAGCAAGCCGCTCAACCGACCACTGCCGTCAGTCCCTTGCTGCAATCTGGGACATTTTTTCTGGGCGGAACCCAAGGTAGTA
Organism: Limnothrix sp.; assembly: GCA_049644465.1. Lineage (GTDB taxonomy): Bacteria > Cyanobacteriota > Cyanobacteriia > Cyanobacteriales > MRBY01 > MRBY01. Next base: position 5,248 of record JBARRZ010000297.1, on the reverse strand, counting down.
TGCCCTTAGAGGCGATCGCCACCCAGACGCCAGAAGCCGTAATCCCACCGAAACCAAAAACAGTCAAAAATACGATCGCCGCCCTAGTCGTCAACGTCACCCAAGAGTTACGAGAGTTAGGAGCTGTGCTGATTTTTGGAAGTGCGATCGCCGCACTAATCCAAGTCTTTGTCCCCAGAGAATTAGTCCTTGGTTTAGGACAAGGTACAGTCACCTCAATCGTCGCAATGATGCTGCTCGCCGCCATCGTCTCCATTTGCTCAACTGTGGATTCATTCTTCGCGCTGTCCTTTGCGTCTACCTTTACAACCGGTTCACTGCTCGCATTTTTGATTTTCGGCCCAATGATTGACATCAAGGCGGTCGGTTTGATGCTATCCATTTTTAAACCTCGCTTTATTCTGTATTTCTTCCTGCTTGCCGGGCAGCTCACCTTCATTTTGGCGTTGGGCTATAGTTATTTCGCTTAAATCGTCATCTCGCCACATCGTGGTTCTTTAGAACGCGCTAGAGACCGTACAATAAACATCGTCTTCACCACCAGATTTTTATGCAGTATCACGCACAAATTTATGTCACCCTTCGTCCTTCCGTCCTCGATCCAGCCGGTACAGCAGTAGAATCCGGCCTAGGACAATTGGGTTATGCAGGCATTTCGGGAGTGCGCATCGGCAAATATATCGAGCTGAATTTGGAAGCAAGCGATGAAGCTGATGCCAAGGTAAAAGTTGATAAAATGTGCGACCAACTCCTCACCAATCCAGTGATTGAAAATTATCGTTTTGACTTAAATGCGCTTTAGGCAGGCATCGGCGGACGACGCGGAGAGCGGGTGATGGGGGGATGTTCTCGCAAAAGGCTGCAGCTGATAACCAATCTTCGTCTCACTTTGTCACTGAGTCTCCCGCTCTCTCAGAGTTTTTCTGCAAATCTTCAATCCCAGCTCATGTCAAATTACTATATTTTTTGAGGATAAAGGCGTAATGAAATTTGGTGTAATTGTGTTTCCCGGCTCGAATTGTGACCGTGATATGGCGATGGTGACAGACGGCATTTTTGGGCAACCAACGCGGATGGTTTGGCATCAGGAAACGGATCTTGCTGATCTCGATGTGATTGCTGTGCCGGGGGGATTTAGCTACGGTGATTATCTACGGTGTGGGGCGATCGCCCAGTTTTCGCCAGTGATCAAAAGTGTGATTGAGCACGCCAAACAAGGTAAATATGTCTTGGGTGTGTGCAATGGCTTTCAAGTTTTAACCGAAGTCGGTTTGCTGCCCGGCGCGCTGGTGCGTAATCGAGATTTGCATTTCATCTGCGATCGCGTGCCTCTGAAAGTAGAACGCAACGATTTAGCTTGGACGCGGGGTTACAAAAAAAATCAAGTGATCACTATTCCCATCGCCCACGGAGAAGGCCGGTATCACGCGGACGAAGAGACTCTTAAAGCGATTGAGGGTAATGGGCAAGTACTTTTTCGTTATTGTGATGCGCAAGGCGAGGTCAATGGCGCGGCTAATCCGAATGGTTCGCTGAACAATATTGCTGGCATTACGAATGAGCGGGGTAATGTGCTCGGCATGATGCCCCACCCTGAACGCGCTGCGGATACAAATCTCGGTCTGGCGGACGGCAAAGCTTTGTTTGAAGGGCTATTAAACCTCGTTGCTTAAGACTTCTGGCTTCTTCTTTTTGAGAAATGGTAGCAAGGCTAAAAGTGCGGCGATCGCCAACGCGATTACTCCCACCACTCCCCGTGGCAAGATTGCATTCTCCGGGGCGAATAAACGCGGAAATAAATTGTTCGCCATGCCAGCCACACCGAAGTAAACACCGATCCCGAAACCAGCCCAGCGCCCCGGCACAGTCGCGAAAATATAGGGCAATGTGCCATTTTGCATAACCGCAAAGGCCAGAATCCAGACTAAGGCCATCATGATATACAGCCAAGCAATATTGGGGGCCGCGAGCAACAGCGTCAGTATCAACGTCAAACTGCAAAGGGCGATCGCCAACAGTGGATAAGGACGTAGTTTGATCCAAAGCCAACCGACGGGGACTGCCGCGAGGGCAAGAAATAGGTTTAATCTCGGCATCCAAGGCTGCTCTGTGCCGAAGACTCCACCAGAAAATGCGCCAGTAAAGTTGCCCATGAAAATTGCCGTGCCCCATGCCAAGGCGATCGCCATAAACACTGTGCGAATCACCCCATCCCAAGGTAAAGACGGCGTTACGTTAGGTTGATTTTCTGGGGGTGGCTGTAGTGGCGGCATAAAAAATCGCAAAAAAGTCGAGGCGGCGAGTAAGGCAATCGAACCGACAAGAAAAGCCGGAAAAGCACCCCAACCCAGCAGTATTTCTTTAATATTGCCCTTAACTAAGCCCATTAGCCCGCCAGTCATTGTTAAAACGGAGATTGCTAGAGGAAGCTCTGCGGCAGGGGCACTTTTGAGCAATAAAACATAAATTGGTGTTCGGAACATTGTCATCGCCAACGCCCAGGCGATCGCCACAAACGGCAAAACCCAGCGCACCGGTAACTGCAAAGCCGCCACCAACGGAAAAATCACAAAAATCGCCGACGACAAAATCACACCGAGCGTAATCAATGGCGCACGACTGCCCAAATTTCGTTGCTGCCGATCACTTAACAACCCAAAAATTGGCTCCATAATCAACGCTAGAACTACTTCGAACGTTAAAAGCTTGAGCGTAAAACCTTCCGAAAAGCCCCAAGCGCCCAACAAATCACCCAAATAAGCGCGATAGGCAACCCACATTAACGTCAGCGCACTCTGCACTGCGGCGATCGCCACGACCCGACCCCAAACAATTCCCTTCGATGCCGATGCCGTCGTCATAAATTTCAAGCCTCTCGATTCACAACAAAGCAATCTACCTCTCACAATAGCGAAGAAGATTATCTCACTCTCTTTTTACTTACATCCCGCAATAGAAAACCCGACGATTAGTGCATCAGTAAAAAAAATTAGCGTGAATGATAGTGAGGACTCAGCCTCAACAAATTAGTCGTAAATCAGCAACGAAAAACTAAGGCGTTGGCTGACTTTCAAGATGCTGTAAAAACTCTAAAAGCTCATCATCAGACAATAATTGCCGCGATCGCTTGCCATAGGTTTCTAATAAATAATTACGACCCTGCTCACTCGTCCAGCCCAACCGCTTTAGTTCCACATCACTGCGCGCGATAATGTCCGAAAAATCTAATGGCTCACTTGCTGAGTTACCCACTGTCGTTGCTGTCGATGGACTAGTTGTAACTGCCGCAGTTGAATCAGTCGAAGTCTCTGTCTCCACTACAGGGTCTGGCTCTGGTGGCACACTTAACGGCAACTCAAACTTAAACTCATTTGCAGGCTTAGGCGCAGATACAGGCAGTGGCTTAGGTACCTGCGTGACCACTGGACTAACAGGTGTCGGTACAGCTACCGGACGAGTCGTGGGCAACTGTTGTGTTGTTTGCTTAGCAGGCATTCCCACCACTGTACGACCCATCTCAGCAAGTAAGGCTAAAGCTCGACCTCTTGCTAAATCCTCTGCTTGTTCTACAACCGGTGCAGCCGCTAAGCCACTAGCTAGCGTTACGCCATTATTTTGTAGCAACACCCGCACAATGTATTGGCCGTGCTCAACTGTTGCTAAGTCGCTAACGATGCCGCCTTGGGGGTATTGCTGCCGAAAATTCTCTGGTGTCATGGAAGACTTGCGATAAAGTTATCGTTATTATAGTTCAAACATACTCAAGGTGTCTCTTTGCCGATGGGTAAACGTTCCGAGGAAGGATAAGGCTTAGGGAGACGCGCTTTTACAGGGTACAATAAGCGCAAAGTGCTACGACAAAAAAATTAGTTTAATGATTTCAGTCTCATAAATGTTAGAACAATTCAAATTCTACTGTCGCTCTAACATTACCTCGATTGGTTATTAAATATTTTCTAGTTATTCACTTTATTTGATAGCGAAATCTTTGTTCGGTCACAGACGGTTTTCGTTATCTTCTGGGGCTTCCTTTTGTAATTGGCTCCAGACACTCCTGACTTCAGACGTACCTTTTGCGTTATGACTCTGCTCCTACTGGGTTAGTCGGGTGTTTATCATCTCAATCTTGAATCGAGTGTATTGACTTTGTACTTTGCAAAATGACAGTGATTTGAGAGCTACGGATCTCGGTCAACTGAAGCTTCACTGTTTAGTGACAGCATCCAATTCTATTTTTATAGCTGGAAAATTTTTGCTAAGCCACGCTCGTGAAAGATTATTTTTGTGACTCTACTTCAATAGAAAAGCGCTTTTTTTGCTGTTTTGTTGGTTGATATTATTGATTATTCAATCAGTTCTAAAAGATTCTAAACGTCTGCTTTTTCTATTGGTTTTTCGCCGTTTCATTTTATTTTCTAACGAAAAGGATAGTTTTGCATGGATTTTTCAGTCGCTACACTGCTGTCTTACTTTACTGATGACAAATTGGTTGCAGGTAAATTTCTTGAGAAGAAGCTAGAGTGCAATTCTGAGAAGGATAGTGAGACCCTCCAGATTATTTTGGATGCTTTGGAACGGGCGCGCATTCTGGCGAAGGAGCGGGGAAAGTACCGTCGTATTCCTGAGGATGGGGTTGTTGAGGCGAAGTTGCGTTGTTCGAGTAAAGGTTTTTGTTTTGCCATCCAAGATTCTGAAGACGCGGAAGATATTTATATTCGTGAGACTTATCTGAGTAATGCTTGGAATGGCGATCGCGTATTGGTGAAAATCATTAAGGAAGGGACGCGGCGTCGGTCACCGGAAGGGGCGGTGAAATTAATTCTAGAACGAGCAAATCCGTCGTTGTTGGCGAAGGTTGTGCAAAAAGATGATGGTTTTCGGGCGGTGCCGCTAGATGATCGGTTGTTGTTTGAGCTGGAACTAGAGGATCGCGAGCAGACGTTATCAACTGCGATCGATCATTTGGTGCATGTATCGGTGTTGCGTTACCCGATCGCTCAGTATTTGCCTGTGGGTGAAGTGACCAAGGTTTTGGGCAGTGATGCGGAAGAGGCGGCGGATACGGATATTGTCTGTTGTAAGCATGACTTGCTGCGAGAATTTCCGGAGGATGTGCTGCAGGCGATCGCCGATCTCCCCAGCGAGATTCCAGCGAGTGCGTTGTCGTCACGGCGTGATTTGCGAGAATTACTGACGGTGACGATTGAGGATGAAATTCACCTCGCGGCAGAGAGCGCCAGTATTATTG
>JBARRZ010000296.1:0-4398 GCA_049644465.1 Limnothrix sp. | reverse complement strand
GACTGCCTACGCCAGTGGCGAGAGGGTGAGGGGGGGTAACCCAGTAGGGAAGGGTCAGGGCGGCATTGATGACATCTGCGCCACCTTCGTAGCCAAAGAATGGGGCCAGTTGCAGCAGGATGATGATGATGCCGATGCCGGACATAAAACCAGAAATGACGGTGTAGGGGATGAGGGTAATATATTTGCCGAGTTTGAATAGCCCCATCAGAATCTGAAACACGCCGCCTAGCATGACGATGGTGAAGGCGATCGCCAGTCCTGTTTTCGGGTCATCACTGGTGGCGATCGCCGTAAAAATGGTCGCCATGATCACCGTCATTGGCCCCGTTGGCCCAGAGATCTGCGAAGGCGTCCCCCCAAATAGTGCCGCAAAAAAGCCAGTACAGACTGCTCCATAAAGCCCAGCACTAGCGCCAGCACCCGATGAGACACCAAACGCGAGCGCCAAAGGTAGAGCCACAATCGCGGCAGTCAAACCCCCAAATAGATCCCCTCGCCAATGCTTAAAAGTGGGAGGACGCAACAGTCGATCCATGAATTGCATAATTATTCTGGTTGAAGGCGATCGCCCCCAAAATCCACGGTAAAAAATACGTACTAACAGTTCAGTTTCAAAAGCACAATTGCGTGGGCTGACTAACCATCGAAAAACCTCCCAACCCCAAAAGAATCACACCAAATAACAGTTTCAAAATATGCTAGAAATCATTAGCTGCAACCCTTTAGACAGAGTGTAACTAGCCGTCCCCAAAGCGCAGCATCATTGGTACAAGATTTGACAAAGTAAGCATTTCCCTAAAATTCAAGAAAAATTGAGACTTTGGGGGAATCGGCAAGCAATCGATTAAACTCTCTTACAAGATCTTGAGAAAATTGTTTAAGGACACTACGCCCCCCAAACAATATCAAACCCTCTGTTGTGAATAGATAGACCCATCAATGAGTGATTTTTTCTTACAAAATGTGTGGCTAGTGCCGTTCTACGGAGTTATTGGGGCGATCTTGACCTTACCTTGGTCATTAGGCTTAATCCGGCGCACCGGTCCCCGCCCCGCAGCCTACATTAATCTGCTGATGACATTTGTGGCCTTCGTTCATGGAACTTGGGCCTTTACTTCTCTTTGGCATAGCCCGCCCCGACAACTCTCACTAGAATGGCTGCACGTCGCCGATTTACAACTCTCGTTTGTGATTGAGATTTCGCCTGTAAATTTGGGTGCAATGGAGTTGGTCACGGGTATCTGTCTACTCGCCCAGATGTTTGCTTTGGGCTATATGGAGAAAGACTGGTCGATCGCCCGTTTTTATGGCTTGATGGGTTTTTTCGAAGCCGCTTTATCGGGTTTGGCCATCAGCGATTCGCTCCTACTCAGCTATGGCTTACTGGAAGTATTGACCCTCTCTACCTACTTATTGGTGGGTTTTTGGTATGCTCAACCACTGGTTGTCACGGCGGCGCGGGATGCTTTCCTGACAAAGCGTGTCGGTGATATTTTGCTGTTGATGGGCATTGTAACGCTGTCTAGTTATGGCACAGGTTTAACGTTTAGTGAATTGGAAACATGGGCTGCTAATCCACCATTGACGCCTTGGGAATGCAGCTTGTTGGGTTTGGCATTGATCGCTGGCCCGATTGGTAAATGTGCGCAATTTCCGTTGAACTTATGGCTCGATGAAGCGATGGAAGGGCCGAATCCAGCGGGCATTATCCGGAATACGGTCGTTGTCTCGGCGGGCGCGTTTGTTTTACTCAAAATGGAACCGGTATACACGATTACGCCAGTGACATCTGATGCGCTGATTATTATCGGAGCGATTACGGCGATTGGTTCTTCTCTAGTGGCGTTGGCACAAATTGATATCAAACGGGCGTTGTCCCACTCGACGAGTGCTTATCTAGGATTAGTTTTTATTGCGGTGGGTCTAAATCAGATCGATGTGGCTTTGTTATTGCTGCTAACTCATGCGATCGCCAAAGCAGTTTTATTTATGAGTATCGGCGGTATTATCCTCAATACCCACGGTCAAAATATTACAGAAATGGGCGGTTTATGGTCACGGATGCCGGCAACGACGACTGCGTTTGTCGTGGGTTCAGCGGGCTTAGTTTGCCTCTTTCCCTTTGGTACATTTTGGACAATGCGCCGTTGGGTGGACGGTTTTTGGGATACGCCGATTTGGTTGTTGGCGTTGCTCTTGGTTGTTAATTTCTGCTCTAGTTTTAATTTGACACGGGTGTTCCGCTTAGTCTTTTTGGGTGAACCACAACAAAAAACACGGCGATCGCCTGAAGTAGTTTGGCAAATGGCGCTGCCGATGGTGACGGGGACAATTTTGACGCTGCTCGTGCCCTTACTACTCCAACGCTGGCAACTGCTCATTAGTTTTTCCAGCATTGAAGCTTCTACCCTCGAACGTTCGCTCACCGTCACTTTGGCGATGCCGCTATTAGTTAGTTTCGGGGCTGCTGGCGTCGTACTTGGTTTGGTTGTACCACTGCAACGCTCTTTGAGTCGCCCCACCCAGTTTTATCGACGGTTTGTACAGGATTTGCTGGCCTACGATTTTTACATCGACCGCATTTACGATGTGACAGTGGTGGCGATGGTTTCGAGCCTATCGAAGGTGATGTCTTGGATTGATCGCTATATCGTTGATGGTTTTGTTAATTTGACGGGGCTTGCAACTTTGTTTGGTGGCAGCGCCTTGAAATATAACGTTTCCGGTCAATCGCAATTTTATGTTTTGACCATCGTTTTAGGGGTTGGTTTAGGTCTGGGCTGGTTCTTGTTTACTGGACAGTGGACGAGCGTATTTGAGTTTTGGTCTCAGCGTTTAGCGTAAAATATTGCCTTGATTTTTTTAATAACTACTTTTTTGATAGCTGCTTTTTTAGTTAATTTAAATTGATTTTTTGGAGGGAAGAATGCTGAGTGCTTTGATTTTGTTACCGGCTATTGGTGCATTAATTGCTGCGTTGATACCCCAAGGGGAAAAGGGCCAATTGGCTCGCGGTGTAGCGATATCGACTGCTATAGTGGTTTTTGTTTGGAGTCTGTGGGTGGCGCTGCAATATGATGTGGCGATCGCCGGCTTGCAGTTTGCCGAACATTTGCCATGGATTGAGTGGCTGGGGCTAAATTACGACCTCGCCATTGACGGGTTGTCTTTACCACTGGTTGTGTTGAATGGCTTTTTGACCCTCGTCGCCATCTGGATTAGCAACAAAGATATCCAAAGACCACGCTTTTACTTCGCACTTTTTTTACTGTTGCAGGCCAGCGTCAACGGTGCATTTTTAGCGCAAGATGTACTTCTCTTCTTCTTCTTTTACGAAATCGAAATTATCCCCCTTTATTTTCTGATCGCTATTTGGGGCGGTAAGCGACGGGGTTATGCCGCAATCAAGTTTTTGCTCTACACAGCGGTTTCTGGCATTTTATTGCTGGCCTCTTTCCTCGGATTAACATTTCTCAGTGGAGCCCACACCTTTGCCTACGCAGCACTGCATAACACCGCGCAGACTTTACCCGCCGTTTCTCAACTATTACTCTTAGCCGGAATCGTCATTGGCTTTGGCATCAAAATTCCTTTTTTCCCGTTCCATACTTGGTTACCCGATGCCCACGTAGAAGCTTCGACGCCAGTCTCGGTCATCCTTGCAGGCGTTTTGCTAAAACTTGGTACATACGGTTTACTCCGTTTCGGGGTCGGACTTTTCCCTGATGCTTGGGGCGTGTTTGCGCCTTGGCTCGCAATTTGGGCCGCAGTGAGTGCTTTGTATGGTGCGTCCTGTGCGATCGCCCAAAAAGACATGAAAAAAGTAGTAGCCTACTCTTCCATCGCCCACATGGCTTTCATTCTCCTTGCCGCCGCCGCCGCAACACCCGTAAGCCTTGCCGCCGCAGAATTACAGATGATTAGTCATGGTTTGATTTCCGGTTTGCTATTTTTGCTCGTGGGCATTGTTTACAAAAAAACAGGCAGTCGTGATGTGGACTATTTACGAGGGCTGCTCAATCCCGAACGCGGTTTACCCCTGACCGGTGGCCTGATGATTTTGGGCGTGATGGCGAGTGCTGGCCTACCCGGCATGGCTGGTTTTGTCGCAGAATTTTTGATTTTCCGGGGCAGTTTTATCGCTTATCCGATCCCGACTTTGCTCTGTTTAGTGGGCACAGGTTTGACTGCTGTTTATTTTCTATTAATGATTAATAAAGTCTTTTTCGGCCGCCTCACCCCAGAATTAGCAAACATGTCTCCGGTGAATTGGGGTGACCAATTTCCTGCCGTTGTGTTAGTGCTGATGCTGATTGTTTTTGGTTTGCAACCCCAGTGGATGATCCGTTGGAGCGAGCTAGATACGGCCGCTCTGGTTGCACCGACCGCTCAAAT
>JBARRZ010000295.1:0-16826 GCA_049644465.1 Limnothrix sp. | reverse complement strand
AGGTTGAGGAGATCTCCCAGCCTGCTTCTGGCCATGGTCGTCCGTCTTCAAAAATCGTAAATAATAAGCGTTGGCGATCGCCGATCTCTTGGATCACATCACTCATACCCAGCAAATAAGCATCATCCTGCACAACCTGACCCGTCAGAGGGTTAAAGAAGCGGAAATCTTGCCCGCCATCAATCCGAATCCCGTCCGCACCGCTGTTAATCCGTCGCCGCTGCAACTCCAGTAAAATTGCCCGCACTTGGGGTAATTGGTGATTCAGATCTTGCCCGTACATATTCGGGCCTTTCACGTATTGGCTATTCATTAGCTCTAACGCTTGATTGTCGGCGTGACCATACACGAGATCATAAATAACCTGAATTGCGCCCCCAGAGAAATTGTGGACTGTCGCAATAAAATCAATCAGTTCATCCGGTCGCAGCGTCTCCATAAGGGCCGGATTCGTCGCCGCTGAACCCAAAATCGGCACATCATAGCCCCAGTTCTGCGTCTTTGCTTTACGAAGCACCACCTCTATTTCTAAGCCCGATTCAATTTGGCCTGTCTCGATTGTTTCGTTCGGGTCAATGGCAAAAAACTCATGGTGGCGATTATCACCATCTAAGCGATATTCAATACTGGGTTCAATCGGCAATAGTTGCAGCGCATCATACCCAACATAGTTTTGTTCGGCGGCGGTCAAGTCTTCTCCGGCTGCCAGCTTCTGAGAAATTCGCTGATAAATTCTTGTCAGCCCAGACAATGTTCCTTCTGAGGAAGCAGTTTTGACATGTACCTGCAAAATGTTGAGTGGGGCTGGCACACGAGGCAAAGTATTGTCGCGATCTTCGATCAGCGGCCGATCCATCGGTTTGACAGCGGGATCAACCGCAACTGAACCGGATTGGAAATATTCTAAATCTGCTCTTTCGCGCTGTAGACGATCCATGTCGTACAGTTCTGCTGGCCCGAAAACACCGTAGGGCGTTGAATGAGCCAAAAGATCGCGAATAATTGAGATTTGATTTTGGAGGCGATCGCAGTGTCGCAACCAGTACAAAGATCCCATTTCTTCGCGCGTACCGGGGCGCATCCCAGACACAACCCCCCAGAAAAACTCACCCTGCTGCCGTAACTCAACACAATCTCGACGACAGCGAATTTTTTGCTGTGATGACTCGAACTCGACGGCTTCTAGCGGCGTAAACACTTCTAAGAAAATGTCGCGGTTCGTTTGAATCACTTCCCCCGCCAGTTCCGGTGTCCAGAAGCCAATTTCCGTCAAGCCATCTTCGCGATAATGGGAACCGAGCCGCATCGCTAGCCGCTGACCCTTCTGAAAATAGCTTTCGCTAGAGCGGGCGATCGCCGCCGCCCAGTCCAACAATTCTTGAGTTTCGGATTCTTCGAGTCTAACCTGAGGTGAAATATCCACTAGCTTCCAACAACCACAACAACTTTAACGATTAATAAATGTCAATCAAAAAATACAAATAATTTATTGAGACGGCGCCTACTAATATTTACCGATAAAACGATAGATTTACCATCAAAAAGTAAGCGATTAGATTATACTTCTACCACAATCTGCTGAACTTGCCAAAAACAATATTCTCGTTTGTAATCAATCACCAAACAGCAAGGCAAACTGCTCTACATTTCTCTCGGCAAAAGTACCCAGAAAGCAAAAGTGAAAGAATCATTAAAGCTTGAGAACACCGAAGGTTAAAGGCATTGTTCAATTTAGAAAGCGATAAAAAACTAGATGAAAAAAGGCAAGCAGAAAAATATTATCAAAACATACTTTGCAATCCTCAGAATAGCATTCTCTAGACTTGATATCGAGGCTTTATAACACAATAAACATATGACCTTTAGTCGCCATGTTATAATCCCAATGCTGACAAATTGAATATAGCTGTTGCTTCATCAATATAAATTTCATAAAGAGTCTAGTTAGTGATATTTAAAAATGTTGTTGCTATTCTCTACTCTCAAATTTATGTTAGGGAAATGAAGTGAATTTTAGCAAGATTACGTAAAGCGCTCAGGAATGATGTTCTGATCACCGTTGTTTCTGGTTTCCCTCTAATTCTCGCCTCTGCATTCAGTGGCTTTATATTAAAGTTATTCGGTAAATGTTTTAGCTTTTATAACGGGAAATGATAATGGCATTTTATGTAATGCTGCTAATTTCAAAAAGTTCAATTCTTCTTGTTAGCGCGAAATGTTTGCTCTCCCATGATCATAGCTTCTTAATTTTATATTTGCTGGAAGTGTTGGGGCTGAGCAACATGTATGAAATAAACAGTAAAGGTCTTCAATGAAATCTTCTCTCGTCATTCTCTACCATCGGGAGCCTTACGATGAGGTTCGCGAAAATGGCAAAACTTTTTACCGTGATAAAAAAAGTCCAAACGGCATTATGCCGACCCTAAAAAGCTTCTTTGCTGGCGAAAAGCAAAGTACTTGGGTTGCGTGGAAACAGGTAACACCGAAACAGCGAGACTCCTTCCAAGACAGGATGGCGTACCCTGGCCAGGAGAATAGTGTTGTTCGCCGTATTCCTTTGTCTGCGGATCAGGTCAAGAATTTTTATCACGTCACGTCGAAAGAGGCTTTTTGGCCGATTCTCCACTCTTTCCCTTGGCAGTTCACTTATGATTCTTCGGACTGGGAAAACTTTAAGCAGATTAATGAAATGTTTGCTGATGCGGCCTGTGAGGATGCTGATGATGATGCGTTGTTCTGGGTGCATGATTACAATCTTTGGTTGACGCCTTACTTCATCCGCCAGAAAAAGCCTAACGCTAAGATTGCGTTCTTCCACCACACGCCTTTCCCAAGTGTTGATATTTTCAATATTTTGCCGTGGCGTGAGGCAATCGTTGATAGCCTTCTGTGCTGCGATCTTTGTGGCTTCCATTTGCCGCGCTATGTACAAAATTTTGTGGCGGTGGCGAGAAGTTTGCGTCGGGTTGAGATTACCCGCCAAGTGCCTGTCGATGAGACTTCGTTTACGGCGGTGGGTACGGCTTTGGCTGAGCCTGAGATTACAACGCAACTGAAATATGGCGATCGCCTCGTGAATTTAGATGCGTTCCCAGTAGGAACTAGTCCGAGTGTTATTCGCTCACAGATCGAAGAAGAAGCCACTCAAAAGCGCATTGCTCAAATCCGCGAAGAACTGGGTTCGAACAAATTAATTCTGTCTGCCGGACGCATTGACTATGTCAAGGGTACAAAGGAAATGTTGCTCTGCTACGAGCGTTTATTGGAGCGTCGCCCAGAACTAATCGCGAAGGTTAACTTGGTCGTTGCGGCGGCTAAGCCTGCGACGGGAATGCGGATTTACAAAACGGCCCAAAGTGATATTGAGCGGTTGGTGGGTCGCATTAATGGTCGTTTTGCGAAGCTTAATTGGACGCCGATCCGTTTGTTTACTAGCGCGCTTACCTATAAAGAATTGTTGGCATTCTTTGGGGCGGCGGATATTGCTTGGATTACGCCCTTGCGCGATGGTTTAAACCTAGTGGCAAAAGAGTTTGTTGTGGCTCACGGCACTGACGATGGCGTTTTGATTTTGTCTGAGTTTGCTGGCTCGGCGGTTGAATTACCAGATGCTGTGTTGACGAATCCTTATGCAGCAAAGCGGATGGATGAATCTCTTGACGAAGCATTAGCGATGCCAGTCGAAGAGCAACAACGTCGCATGAAAAATATGTATGCGGCAATTCAGCGGTATGACGTTCAAGAATGGGCGCGCCATATGGTTTCTGAAGCGGAGGCGACACCGGAGTTGGGTGAAGCACCCGGCTTTACTAAAGAAAGTGCTTTAGTCTAGAGAGAGATAGCGACATTTCGATGCCGTGTGTTGTGGGGAAAGGCGATCGCCTTTCCCCGTAGCGCGAACAAACATTAGGGGACTCTCTTGCGGAGCAGCCCCTTTCTGAAAACCAATTCCATGGATTTATGCGAGATTTTAAAACGGTTCAAAACTCGGCTTATGACCTGATTATTATCGGTGGGGGCATCAACGGCGTTGGTATTGCCCGCGATGCTGCGCTGCGAGGTTTAAAGACATTACTTTTAGAAAAAGACGATTTTGCAAGCGGCTCTACTTGCTGGTCTACTCGGTTGATCCATGGTGGTTTGCGTTATCTCGAATATTTAGAATTTCCCTTAGTCCGTGAATCCTTGCACGAACGCGAAGTGCTATTGCGAACTGCACCGCACCTCGTCCAGCCTTTGCAGATGACTATTCCGCTCTATAAAGGAGCCGCAAGGGGTTATTGGCTGATTCAAGCGGGCATGATTCTCTACGATCTTCTCAGCTTTGATAAGACAGTGCCTTCCCACCGGATGCTCGGTGCACAAAAATTTAAACAGCTTTTTCGGACAGTGCGATCACAAGATGTGGTCGGTGCTGCGCAATATTACGATGGTCAGGTGGAATATGCTGAGCGTCTCTGTTTAGAGAATGTTCTCGATGCTCAGGCGGCCGGGGCGACAATTCTCAACTACGCGGCTGTCACTGGACTACAGCTCGGCGATCGCCCCTCAGAAATCACCTCGATTACCTGCGAAGACCAGCTTTCTGGCGAAACATTTACCGTCAATACCAAAGGCAGTGTGGTGGTGAATACCTCCGGGCCTTGGGTTGATGAAGTGTGTAATCTCGGCAAAGTGGGCGACGAAAACAAACCCATTGGCGACGAGCAAAAAATGGGCGGGACAAAAGGAAGTCATATCGTCGTAGATCCATTCCCCGGCGCACCGAGTGGCGCACTTTATGTTGAGGCGGCTAGTGACAATCGTCCTTACTTCATCATTCCGTGGCTCGGCAAATATCTGATTGGGACGACGGATATTAAATATGGCGACAGCCTTGAGCGCATTAAAGCGAGTGATGCCGAAGTGGATTATTTGTTGGCCGAAACAAACCGGGTGCTCCCTTCTGCGCAATTGACCCGTGCGGATGTGAAATTCACTTATTCTGGTGTGCGTCCGCTGCCTTACGTTGGCGATAAAAATCCGAGCAGTATTACCCGCAGTCATATTTTGTTTGACCACACTCCCGAAGGCGCGACTAATCTGGTTTCGTTGATTGGTGGCAAGCTGACCACTTATCGTCAGGTGGGTGAGGAAATGGTGGACTTGGTCTATCGCAAATTGAAACGCGCGGCTCCTGCTTGTGCAACTCGTAAACGTCCTTTGCCGGGGGCGATCGCCGCAGATTCGAGCGAGATTGAAACCATGATCAATCGCTATAAGAATAAAGTTGAGCGGATCTCGATTCAGCACCTGTTCCGTGTGTATGGTTCCCAAGCAATTGATGTTTTGGCATTAGTAGATGAAGCCGCAGATCTCGGCGATCGCCTTGTGCCTTATTTACCCGACATTAAAGCTCAAGCCGTTTACGCAATGCGGACGGAACTGGCCCACAATATTGAGGATATTTGTCGGCGACGAACTACACTATCAATGTTGGCAAATTACGGTTATGATGCCTTGCCCGCTGTTGTTGACGCCCTCAAGCAGCATTGTGGTTTAGATGAGGCAGAGTGCGATCGCCAAGTTGCGGAGTACAAGACATTTATTGAGCAAAATTGTCTCCCTGATTTTGAGATTAACGATCCGAAAAACGCTGAAACTGCTGCTGCAAAAACCAAAGTTTATTCCTGAATTTTCCCCAAACTGCTTCTTTTATAAATTGGCAATTGAGCAGTTTTATGAAGCCGCCCAGTTGCCAATTTGAATTTTCTTAAATAAATCACACTCACTTAAGTTGATTAATAATTAGAACAATGCCACTTCCTACTCCCACTGTTACGCCCGCCGAAATATCTGTGACGAATGCTTCCAGCCCAGAGGCAGGCTCCACTGCCGTAAATATCAACAGCAAAACCATTGCGGTACTCGGTGCAGGGGCTTGGGGTTTGGCGCTTGCCCAGTTGGCTGCAATCAACGATCACCAAATTCGTCTTTGGTCACGACGTAATGAACTGAGTCTTGAGGCGGCGATCGCCGATGTTGATGTCATCATTTCTGCTATTTCGATGAAAGGGGTGTCTGACGTTGCAACACAACTAAAGCAAATGTCGATTCCCGAAGGCACAATCATTGTGACCGCGACCAAAGGATTAGAACCCAAAACGACTCGCACGCCCTCCCAAGTTTGGCAAGAAACTTTCCCGACTCACCCAGTGGTTGTCTTGTCTGGCCCTAATCTGTCTAAAGAAATTGAGGCTGGTTTGCCCGCTGCAACGGTTGTCGCTAGTGCGGATGAAGCCGCCGCGAATGCAATTCAAGATTTATTTTCTTCCAATTGTTTTCGGGTCTACACAAATAACGATCCTATTGGCACAGAGCTGGGCGGAACCCTCAAAAATGTGATGGCGATCGCCGTCGGAGTCTGCGAAGGTTTGAAGCTGGGGACGAACGCCAAATCAGCCCTAATCACCCGTGCATTACCCGAAATGATCCGCATCGGGACTCATCTCGGCGCACAACCCGAAACCTTCCTTGGTCTGGCTGGTTTAGGCGACATGTTAGCAACCTGTATTAGCTCTCTCAGCCGCAATCATCGGGTCGGCAATGGCTTGGCTCAAGGCAAAAGTTTGCAAGAAATTCTCGAAGAGCTTGGCGGTACTGCCGAAGGTGTGAATACCACTAAAGTACTGATGGATTTGGCAAATCGCGAGGGGATTCCTGTCCCAATCTCTCGGCAAGTTTTTCGTTTACTGAAGGGTCGCATTACGCCGATGGAAGCTGTTGCGAACTTGATGGAACGTGATCTTAAAGCCGAAGCATGTGATCTGCTTGACAACAATGATGACGATGATGATTTTCCGGCTTCCAAATAATTTTTTGGAAAGCAATAATTGGCTAACTCACAACTCGGTAAGCTCAAATCTACTTTTGAAATCTCATTTTTTATCTGAAGAATGTTTCTTTTTAGGCTTTCGGTGATCAGATTTTAGTGAACAGTCACCAGCAGACCGTGAAAGTATAATGAAGTGACTTTTGACTTCTCAGATTTCAGACTATGATGATCGCCAATGTCAGTCTCAGCGTAAAAGAATTTTTACAGCAATCCTATGTGGACGACTCTCCCACTTGGGAATACATTGCCGGGTCAATATCGCAGAAACCAATACCAAAACCCCAACATTCACGACTACAACTTAAGTTGGCAATGGCGATTAGTGATGTTGCCGAGCTTCAAAAAATTGCTGTTGCCTTTCCTGAGTTGCGGTGTAGTTTTGGCGATCGCTCGATTGTGCCAGATATTACTGTATTTGCCTTGGTCAAAGGTTCCGTTTAATGCTGCTGGTGAACTTGAAAATGAGGCGATCGCCGACCCCCCAGATTGGACAATTGAGATTCTTTCACCCGGACAACGCTCGACCAAAGTTATTGACAATATCCTCTACTGCTTAGATTTTGGCTGCCATTTGGGATGGCTCTTAGACCCAGAAGATCACGCAGTACTCGTTTTTCAGCCAAATCAAAGCTTACGTATTTTTCGGGGAGATGATGCGCCCAATATTCCTTCAAAAATCCCCCTTCAGCTAACTGTCAATCAAATTTTTAGCTAGCTCAGCTTTGTCGTTAGTTAAGGCGATCGCCCCACAATTAAGCAATCGGTTCCGGGTACTCGTGACTGACGTAAGGCACTGCAACAACCTCTCCCGTTGCCTCTCCTGCTGTAACCGTTAAGCCTGCGCCGCCCATTTTTGTACGCACATAACCAAGGGCAAAATTTTCTTCGAGGTCAATGCTGGTAATCACTCCGGCTCGTTCACCATCGACAGTGAGCTTTGTGCCGGGCTCGACGGGGGCGGTCAATTTGACCCCAAATAATCTCTGTTTGACGCCTTTATAAGTATTCAGTCGGGCGATCGCCTCTTGGCCGATGTAGCAGCCTTTATCGAAGGACACACAACGCCACAGCCCAGCTTCGAGCGGATTATAATCTTCCGTGAGTTCTTGGTCTGCTGCGGGTCGGCCTTGATGAATGCGCAGTTTTCCCCAAGCTTGTTCACCCATCGGCACAGCGCCCAATGTGATGATTTTTTGCCAAATTTCGACGGCGGCTTCGGCGGGAATAAATAGAGTCAAACCTTTGACTGTCAGCCCAGATCCTGTGGCACAAAGAATTTTGGTGTCGTCAATTGTCAGCCACTGATGGCCTCCTTCGGGAAAAGTTTGTAACTCTTCGGCCACAAGGCTTTGGAGTTGGGCGATCGCCGTTGCACCCATCAGCGTCAGTTTGCTATATTCGGCAGTAATATCGCTAATCTCAACTTTATCCATCGGGAACAAAAAGCGGTCAAACCAAGCCATCAAAAAATCAGTTTTGCTAGGAGAAACCATCACCCATAGCTCATCTTTAAAAATATGAATGTTCGCCAAATCAAGCGTGCGCGCGGTGGAATTGACAAGGACAGTTTCACAACTTTGTCCGGGCTGAAGCAGTTGGATTTGGTTGGTGCTTTGGTTATGCAGATAGCGCTGTCGGTCTGCGCCAGTAAATTTGATTAGACCCCAATGGCTGCGATCGCCCACGACCAAACCCGTTTCGAGAGCCGCCATAATATCGTCATCTGTGCCAAAACTGAGCACGGTATTATTTGCGAGGTCTAAGGTTGTGCCTTGCTGTTGATGGTAGGTGAGCAATGGGGTCATGGTTGTCGTGGGGAAAGAGTCCAAGATTCCATTATGACAAGAAGAGAGGTTACACTGTCATCAATATTTTGTGTTTTACGCGCTATGAATTTATTTCGTCAACAAATTTTGCCCTTTTTAATTCTCTTGATTTTTCTCGTTGCGCTAGGCATTGTAAGCGCGCGAATCTTTTTACCGATGGACATGATGGCACCTGCACCGATCAGCTTTTTGGGTTACTAAATTGAGTTTGCCAGAGGGGTTTAGCACCAAGCGAGGCCACGCAACAGATCGCGCTTTACTCCTCAAATTTCTGCATCGCAGTTATCGCGAATTCTACCCAGCAGCGGGTTTCGGCCATCTGCAGAACACGCTCAATAATTATCTCACCGCAGATACGCCGCTCTGGTGGGTAAGAAATTCAGCCAATATTGCGGTCGGTTGTCTCTGGATGGGGATCACTATCGACCAAATTTCAGGCGATCGCCACAGCCATATTTTTTTGCTTTATGTTCTGTCTGATTATCGTCGTCAGGGCATTGGTTCCGAGCTAATGAATACTGCCGAAGCTCACGCAAAATCACTGGGCGATCGCCAAATTTCACTACAAGTTTTCACGGCGAATCAAAATGCACAGAACTTTTATCAAAAATTAGATTACGCTTCCCATTCGATCATGATGCAAAAATCTTTAGAATAGTAACTAAAGCACTGCATTTAGCTTTTTTCAATCATGATCACTTTATTCAAAAAACTTACTTTTTCTCAGCCAAATTAACCCGGTGAAATTTTTCGATAACGGGCTTGAATGACATAGTATCCGCCATAAGAGACCATACCCACTGCAATGATTCCGACTAGTATCGCGCCATAAGGCTGCTGCTGAATCACCTGCAAAGCGCCTTCCGTACTCTTTGTTTGATTAGAGTCAAAAGATTTCGCTGCGCTAATTAGAAAATAACCAATAATTGTCGAGACAATACCCTTCGCAAATAAGCCAAACCTTGCCACCGTCATCAGCCATTTTTCCGTTTCCTCACTGATGCTTTTTAAATTGAGTTTGCGGCGAAATTTAGCGGCGATCACCTCATAAAAACAATAAAATCCGTAAGCAACAATCGCAACACCGACAAGAGCTACAAGCCACCGTCCGAAGGGCTGCGACAAAGCAAACTCTGTTTGCTCTTCATTACCGCCACCACCGCTGTCACTACTACCAAAAAACTTTTCAAAGGCAATCTCAAAAGCAGAAAATGCAACAGCCCCATAAACCAAGCCACTAATAAAGCTAGAAAGGCGCCTACCAATGGAACCGAAGCCACTATCATCGTGCTCTGGATCGTAAATCGCTTGGATAAATCGCCAAAAAACATAACACAACAATCCGGCTCCAATGAGAAACAGCACAATATTGCCTAAAGGTTTCGCTGCGACTGCTTTGAAGGCTCCTTCCGAACCTGTCATTTCCCCGCCCCAATTGAATGCTGCGAGAAACGCCAAAACACCGATCAGCAGATAAACAATGCCCTTCGCTGTATAACCGATGCGAGCACTCAACTCAATCCATTTTGCTGGTTCGGAAGCCGAGAGTTTCTGTGATGTCATTAGTGATGCCTAGAGAAACAGAAATACTACGTTTGATTGAATACACTCATTATTTTATCTAAAGTAAAGTCTTTAGCAATCCGTCTAAGGTATTCCTTCTTAGGCTACGTAATATACAGTTTTTTATTGTTTTAATAGAGCTTGCAACGACTGACAAATTGCTCTTTTTCTTATTCAGAAGATGAGCTTTCGATAATATTTTTAATACTCTTCAAATTTAATGACTTTTATGCTGAAGTAAAAAACCCAACTCGCTGTGCTAAAAATTCGTAAAAAATGCCAGAAGATTTACCTCCAGCATTTTTTGATCTCAAAATATTATTTTTAGAGAAAGTTTACTCCTCGTCTTCTTCTAAACCGAAAATACGAGACACAATTTTCTGTACTTTATAGCCAGAGTCAATCGATTCTAAAGGATCTTTGCGGAGGCGGTGGCGAAGACAAAGGGTAACAACACGACGAATATCATCAACGGTTACTTCTGTGCGTCCTTCATAGGCGGCGATCGCCTTTGCTGCGCGATTGGTAACAATGTCACCTCGTAAACCATCCACATCAGCTTCGGAACAAACCTCGGAAATTTTTACCTTAAGGTCACGCTCAATATTGACTTGAGGTAACAAATTTTGGGCACGCACAAGACGTTCCTGCTCGGCTACTTGCTCGGCTTGATATTGATTTAAAAATTCATTTGGATTTTGGTCAAACTCAGAGCGACGTTCAACGATTTGTACTCGTTGTTCAGGGTTACGTTCGGTGCGGATTTCGGCGTGCATCCCGAAACGGTCTAGCAGTTGAGGACGTAGTTCACCTTCCTCTGGGTTGCCGGAGCCGACCAACACAAAATTTGCTGGGTGACGAATGGAAATGCCTTCCCGCTCAACGGTGTTCCAACCGCCCGCAGCGGAGTCGAGCAGCACGTCTACAAGGTGATCGTCGAGAAGATTTACTTCGTCTACATACAAAACACCGCGATTTGCCTTGGCGAGAAGGCCGGGTTCAAAGGCTTTGATCCCGTCAGATAGAGCTTTTTCAATGTCGATAGTGCCACACACGCGGTCTTCTGTTGCACCGAGCGGCAAGTCGATCATGGGCACTTTTTTGCGGGCAATTTCGATGGTCTCGTCGTTATCAATTTTTTGACGAACTTCATCACTCATCAACTCTGGATTGTTGGGATCGCTATTAAAAGGATCGTTAGCAACGACTTCGATTTCGGGCAGGAGGTCAGCGAGGGCACGGATTGTGGTGGATTTACCTGTACCGCGATCGCCCATAATCATGACGCCGCCAATTTTGGGGTCAATGATATTCAGTTTGAGGGCAAGCTTCATTTCATCTTGGCCGATCACTGCGGTGAAAGGGAAGACTGCGCGTTGCTTAAGTTTTTCTTTGGAAGGAGCGTCTGCCATTACAGTCATATCAATAGGAAAGGTTATGGAAAAATTTTAAGAATTTCAATATTGCTAATCGTTTATCGTATCAGGTGCGGCTGCGATCGCCCAATTAGTCCGAGGGAATTCTGGTCAAGGCGGCGGCAAAAAATAAATAACGTAAAAAACCAATCCCCTTGTTTTTAAAATGACTGTTTCACTCCAATTTATTCTGGATGTTACAGTCATTTTTTTGCAAAAAAACTTAGAAAATAATTATTCTATAAAATAATCACTATCGATTTTCTTTATTTTATAAACCTCGGCTGTGTACATCCCAACGTCGCTATCAATCATGAGTTGAGATAACATTTTTCCATCGATCAAAATAATTTTAGAGTCAATTATTTGCGAATATTCTATTGCGTCTTGAGTGAATTCTGAAGTGGTGATAAAAATACCTTTTTTTGCCCGTTTCCCTTGCAGTGCACCAGCAAACTTTTGAATTTCAGGTCTACCGACTTTGCCTTCCCATCGTTTCGCTTGAATATAAATTACATCCAAGCCAAGGCGATCTTCTTTGATAATGCCATCGATCCCCCCATCCCCTGATTTACCGATGACTTGACCTGCTTCTTTTTTTGAACCGCCATATCCCATTGCCAGCAACAGATCGACTACCAGATTCTCAAAGAATTCTGGAGAACAACTTTTCACAAGCTCTAAAATGTCGGTTGCTAATTCTTGTTGAATTCGTCGAAAACCTTCCTCTAAAATTTCTTCTGGAGTATTTACCAAACTAATAGAATCATCATTTTGAATGGCGTTGTCTGTTACCGATGTGAATTCTGCGTATGAAGCAAATTGGCACAAAAATTTACTTGTAATAGCATCTAGATTTCGATTCAAGATTTTTTGGCCTAAAGATGTAATCTTAAAATAGCCACGACGAGTATATTCAACTAAACCAGCTTTCTTTAAATGTGTTCTCGACCAACCAACGCGATTATCAAATCTAAGTTGCTTTCCACTAGGGAGCAGATCATTTTGTTCTTCTTCGGTGAGTTGAAACTGTTTTGATAATGCTTCGATAGTTTCACGTAGAGAATGTTCCTGAGCATCACTAACATATTGGAGCAAGGGTAGCATTAGAGTCTGATAGTCAGGAATAGTCATTGAAATTTAAAAATGCGAAAAAAGTCTCTGTATTTAGTCTACTGTTTAAGTGGCGATCGCCTCTGATTCAATAACACCTTCGAGTACATTATCAGTTTGCTTGTATCGCTCGATTAATTTTTGCCACTTTTCATCAGTTTAATAATCACTTGAGTTAGGTTTTCTGCTGCACCAGATTCGCCGCGACAAGCTTGCAGATCCGCCCGAATTTGGGCTAATTTTTCAGGATGATCAAGCCAATCGAAAATTAAATTTGCAACATTTTCTGCCGTCAAGTCACCGACTAATTCTGGAATAATTTCTCGTTTTGCCCAAATATTCGGCCAAGCAAACAAAATATTGTTTTTTTGCACATACTTAGTCATGCGTCGATTTAACCATTTGGCAAACCAAGTGCCCACAAGTGGCAGGTTCGCAATCAGCCCGGGCACACCATCCCATGCTCGCATTGCGTCAATTTGTTGGGTGGCTAGCAAAATAATCATTGGAATTCCAAGTGCGCCCAGTTCTGCCGTGTTGCCGCCGATGGTCGTGAGGCACAGGGTGCATTGGCGCAAATGATCGTGCGCTGGAAAGTCACTGATTAGCTGTATTTTTACGCCTTTGGGTGTCTGTAAATAGGCTTGCTCGTGGTGCTGAGTTAACTGTGCTGTTTGGCCTTGGAATAGATTGGCGACTGGATTGTATTCGGGATCTGCAAACTTTGCGAGCGCAGGTAAAGTGAGGGTTGGGGCTACGGGCACAATGAATTTGATTTCGGGTCGGTAGTGGTGAATGTATTCGGCGATCGCCAGCATGAGCGGTACACCTTGGGTCAGCTTCATCGACTTAGAACCGGGTAACAAGCCGATAATTGTCTGTTGAGCTAACGGTGCTTCTTGCAAATTTGCTGAGGGGACATCGACCATCAGATCGCCGACAACATTAAATTTGTGGTGATATTTCGGCGATACTTTCGCTATCACTTGAGCATTCATCGCGCCGAAACCATCAACAAATCGCCACCAACGGGCCTCCCATTCGGCATAAATAAGCGTTTTAAAACCGAGTCGTTTGCCAACCACCAAGGTAAAAAATTGATCACCGCCCAGAAATAAAACTAGACCATTCTCAAACCATTGCCAGTTTTCGGCTGTTTTTCCCCATAGCAAAAATGACCAGAAATGCTCGACAGACTGCACCCGATCCACTGCGGCATAACTGCGGGCGATCGCCGCTTCTCTGCCTGTGCTGTGCGTACAAGGCGCAAGAATCACAGAGATACGCGGTAAACTACCCAACCGTTCACGGACTGCTTGGACAACGGGCCGCACCCATGTCGTGATTTCACCGGGGCCATTACTCAAAATCACGAGATCAAATGGCTGAGACATTCTCGTGCGACCTAAACCCGCTCTTCAATTCGCTGATGGATCTTTTGTTCTAGACGGATGGGTGGCCGAGATTTTTTAAGATTCAAAGGTTGAAAAGCAGTTGCACTTTCAGATCCTTTGTAAAAACTGAGGGTGCTCAACAATGCACCACGGAGTGCAGATTCCGGCTCTTGTTGCCAAGCTAAACGTAAAAAAGTGTAGAGTGTGCTTTTTTGCGATGGATCTAATTTTTGGGTTTGCAAAAGTCGTCTTAGATAGCGAATGGCGGCGAGTCGTTTCACGCTGCTCTGATGACCGAGATTGTCCAACGCTGTTTCGAATTGTGCTAGTTCGCTCGACTGTCCCCAAGTTTGGCGCAGGGAAATCAGTAAAATTGCGCCGACCATCACGATTTGAATCCCGACGACGGTGACGAGCCAGTGATTTTCGACAGACTGCCAGAGGGCGATCGCCCCATAACTCGCCACCACAGCACTAGCGCCACCCAACACCGCCACACCCAAGCGACGATATTCGCCCTGCCAAAATCGATAAAATTCTTCTAAATACTTTTCCCACGGCAGATCATAAGCGGTATAGATTGTGCCCATTACACCCGCGCCAATTGCCGTTGCGACAACCAGTTGCCACTGCCAAACACAAAGAGCGGCGATCGCCCCAGACATCCCAGTCAATTTTGTTAAGCGCAACCAATCCACCGAGCGACTAGCAGCACCAATTTTTTGACTAGAAACCCGCAGCGTTTTTTGTAGTCCCGCAGGAATCACTAATTTTTGCCGATAACGTAGAGATTTAGGCACAGAAACAGTCCGTGGGGCGAAAAAATAAAATAGGGAGTTTGCCTTAAAACAGAAGCAAATTCTCCCTAAGCATACCGCAATGTCTTAGCAAGAAAAAGAGACTCTAGCCACGGCGTAACCCCGCAAACATATAGCCCAAAACAAATCCACCAAGCATGGCCCACAATTGACCAGATTCAACAAAATTACTAAACCCGGTCTGAATCCCACCGAGCACATCAGGATCTTCGACATAGCCAGTGACTTGAGCAATTACGGGTTGCTGCGGAGAAGTTTGCAAAAATCCAGCTTGTTGAGCCGCAGGAATCGACTGTAAGGAAGGAAGAGAGGGGGAATTCATAGATCTTTAATTACTATCACGAGGGTCTGTTGCCTCCGATTGTACCTGCACAACCACTAAAGTCATATCATCACTATTCCGCACTGTCGGATAGGTGAATCGATCAACTTCTGTAAACAGCTCGTGGACAATTTCGTCTGGTGTTTTACAAGACTGACAGGCTCGCTGAAAGACGGCACAAAGATTGTCTTCATCAAAGCGATCGCCATGAGCATTGACCGCATCCGTAAACCCGTCCGTGTAGTACAGCACAGTATCACTCGGTTCTAAAACGACTTGCGCCTCTTGATATTCTGAGTCGAGGTCTAGACCGATTAACATGCCTTCTGTATCCAGTTTTTCGATTGTTTGTGTCGCCGCTCGCCACAATAGGGGCGGATGATGGGCCGCATTACAGAAAGACAGCTTCCGAGTCGCCGGATCGTATTCAGAGTAAAACAGCGTCACAAAACGGTGCGAGTTATCGAGATCTGGGTACATGACACGGTTGAGGTGTCCCAAGATATGCGCTGGAGAATGGTGATTTAAAACTTCTGCACGCAACATTCCTCGCGTCATGGTCATTAATAGACTTGCCGGGACGCCCTTACCCATCACATCGCCGATCACAATGCTCCATGGCACTAATTCTGCGGCAACGTCATCCTGCTGACGAATTTGGTCGTAATTGGTCGGAATAAAGTCGTAGTAGTCACCACCAACACGATAGGCGTTGCGACATTCTGCGGCGATCGCCAGCCCCTTAATTTTGGGACAATCCCTTGGTAATAAATGATTTTGAATTTCTGAGGCGATTTCTAGCTCACGATCTTGCTTTTCCTTTTGACGTAGCTTGCTCGTGAGATCATTATTGGCGATCGCCACCGCCGTCTGATCCGCGACTAATTGCACTAATTTGCGCCGTGTAATATCCCAAGCATACTGATCGTCCCGACTGAATACATAAAGACGACCACGCTCCGCATTTTTGAGCAAAATTGACGTACTAAAAATTTGTGTAACTGACCCTAGCTGTTGCTGAATCTGATCATCTAATGTAGCTAACTTGACGGCGATCGCCTCCGCCGAGATCTGATCCAAACCCTGAGACTGCACCTGCTTAAAAGCCGACTGAATCACCTGCGCATTATGGCCATCACCACAATAAATTTTTTCTAAACTAATCTGTCCATTCGCTCGAAACAGCAACAATGCACCGCCATCAGCATCAGCCACCCGCGCCGACATTAACGGAGTTAACTCTAAAAATTGATTGAGGTTGCTAAAACTCCGCAACGCAAAACCGAGCGAACTGAGTAAATCCTGTACTCGCGTTTGTTCTCGACTAAGTTTGGCAATTTGCGCTTTCAGGTCTTCCACATCTTCCGGGATAGTTTCGGCACTTAGTTCTTGAGGTTCTAGCACTTTTTCCTTCATCGCCAACTCTGACTCCTGCTGCTGGGCGTCTAAATATGGAAATGACAAAGAATTTGAAGTAGAAAAAATCACAGTGTTTATCAGT
>JBARRZ010000294.1:0-16408 GCA_049644465.1 Limnothrix sp. | reverse complement strand
CCCAAAATAGCTGGTATAAATATCCGTTGGTCAAGTAGAGGTCTTCGTATTTTAAAGTCCCATTTTCTAGCATTTCAAGAATAAATTGCAGCAAAGAAGGCGTTCGAAGAGTTATTGAACGCAATCTTAAATTCGGAAGGAGTAATTTATTTTCGAAAAAAGAGTCTAACAGGAAGAGGTTAGTATATGACCAAAAGCTTTTATCTTGTTGAGTTTTTTGATTGGCCACTATCAACAAAGCTAAGTTTCGTCGAATATCTATACGGAATTTACTGCTTTGATCAAGAAGTAATCCAAGTCCTAAGCTATATTCCGTAGGAGCCTTCATGCACTTTTTGATAACTGACTCGACATCAGAGACCGACGCTAATCCTGCCCACAGAAACATAACGGTGTTCCATCTATCATTATTGGAATTTTCGTAGAGCCAAAAACGATCTATTCTTCCTCCACTATGATCTTCTTGATCACCTTGCAGTACAGATTCTGCCACCAGATATTCTAATACGCTTTTATGTATAAAAGAATAAATTCCTGGACCAATAATCAGTCCCGATCTTTCACAAAAAACAGTTAAAATTGCTTTAGCTGAGCAATCTATTTTTAGTTTTCCAAGTATTTTAGACAGCAATTTTACAGCATCATCTTCATCCAACTGATCTTTTTCTTCTAAAAACATTTCTAACGCCAGACTCCTAATGATTTGACGTTTAGTTTCACGTGAAATATTTAAAGTTGTTGCTTTAACCTTCCGTCTGTCATCCCACAAACCTAGCATTCCTTCTACATATCTACGATATAGTTCAGATCTACCACTTGGTAAGCTGCCATCTAGATGGTGAACAGTAAGTAATGTCGATAATAAAAGTGGGTTACCTGTGAGGGGTCTAATGGTTGGATCTCGGAGCCAATCTTCCGCTAGTTCTACTGGTTCTATTTCTTTATTGCCATCTTCTAAAAGAGGAGAGTATTTATACCAACGTTGAATATAGTCAATGATTCTCTGTCGATCAAAAGGATTAATATTCCATAAATTCCATGAATTATTAAACCTTTCGAGATGATTAGTAGTTAAAGGTCTTGAAGTTAGGATAAAAGGACATTTTTCTGCATATGTACTTAATTCTAAAATCCAGTCGAATGTTTCATCACGATGTTCAGGAACAATCTCATCAAAACCATCCAATATGAAAACTATCTGACCATTTGCGACCCATTGATTGATTTTTTCTGAGGTTAAATCTTCAGCAAGATGCTTTCCTCCAAGTTCCCTTACCAGCTCTTGTACAGAAGGTAATGATTCATTTGCAAATCTACGTAGCTCAGTTCGAACACATAAATCTTGTGATTTTGGACTAAAAATCTCCCTTTGAAGCCATGTTGTAAATGTTGATTTTCCAGAACCAGGTTGACCGATTAAGACTGAACGCTGATTAAATGATGTCAAGCACGAAAAGCTATCGTCAGCGGTATCAATAATCTGGAAAAGAGAATTGTCTTTTTTGATTTCTCCAAGTTGAGGATGCACGAAAAAATCGTCAAATTTCCCAGACTGTGGAGTCTCTGAACGTAGGCCAGTCAGATCTAGTTGCAAACGGATTTTCTGTGAAGCAGTTTTACGGACAGCAACTAGCAAATCATCTGCATTGTTGGCATTTGAGAGTTCATCAACTTTTTCAAACAAGCCTTTTAATTGTGCTGAAATTTCGTCAAGTCTCTTGTAGTTCTCTTGCCAAGATAATGTTTCCCATTTTTTGAGCGCCACAGGAATTTCGCAAAGTAATGTCAAAATCCGTGGGCATAGAAGTGCGTATGTATCCTTTAAACCATCTTCGACAATAGTTTGTGGCAATTCACGATCTTTATAGAGATCTTCAAACACCTTTTGGCCATTGAGAGAATTAGAAAAAAAGTATTCTGGATTTTCAACAAGTGGTTGTATTTCTTCAACACAAATGAGTATTAGTCTCTCCTGCTTATCCTTTTTCACTCCCTCTCGCTGCAAAAAAGGTAGTAAGGGTTCTACTACATCAGCTACGGCATCTTCAACTTGTTTCTCTATTTTGCGTTTTTGAAAAAAGTCTAAAGGACTAAGAATATCGTAGATGACACTAGATACCAAGTTGATGATCAAAGAAAAAGCAGCTTCTGCAATACCCATATCAGACGAACTCGAACAGAATTTTTGGATTTATACCGTTATCTTTCCAGTTTAGTTTCATTTCATGTTGACAAACAAAATTACTGATCTGATGTATCCCCGCACTCTCGATAGATATGTGAGTTAGGGACATATTTTTGCACCGGGAGGATTGTTGCAGCAGGTGATCGCCCCAGACATTTAATGTATTGACTTAAGCAATAAACTACAATCGAACCAGAACGCAGAGAGTAAAGACGCATGACTCTGGCAACCTACAAATGGACAATAGAAAATTATCATCAAGCGATTGATGCAGGTCTATTTGCTGATGAATCGCTTGAGCTATTACGAGGAAATCTAGTTGTTCAGCCTCCAGAAAGTGCCCCTCATGCTTATTACAACAGCGAGATCAGTGATTATTTGAGAAGGATGCTAGGCGATCGCCTTTTTTATTTAGGTCAGTTTGAATTTCATAAAGATACTATTCGGGCAATATAACTTCTAGCTGAGCTGCGTAATTTCCATGAATAAACGAGGATGCTATTGCGAAATATGGGATGAGGATCCGACCCATTTCGAGTCGCGCGGCGTGCCACGAGGTTACTGTGGATTTTGCCAAGTTTGCAAGAAGCCGGGACATACTCGGCATTTTCCGGGAGTAATTCCATACACTGGCTGCTGGTGCGATTTTCACTATCGACGGCTGTCATTTACTCATCCACTGGCCTTCCCCGGTACATTTTTATATTTTGCAGTTGCTGGATTTGTTTTGTGGATAGTCCGGTAAAATTCGGCGTAACTCTATTGCATGAGAGTCATTTCGATCAAAAAGGCGATCGCCTCTCACTTTAAACAAAAATCTCTGTAATCAAGCTGTAAATAGATGGCGATCGCCGTAATTCTTCCGCCAAACCAAGCTAGCAGCATCAGCCATGATGTGACTGAGATCACTCGACCCTGAGACTTACAACGTTTTTTCTAAGGATTTCCATCAGGTGCATCAATGACGTATCACAAGCACAATTTGGCATAGAGTCACAGCATTTTCCAGTAGATTCCACCATAATTAAGACATAGAGACAAACGATTATTTTCTGCCTACGGAGCTAAACCCTATGTCTTTCCAAAAAGTTCTCAAAACAGCTCTATCTCAAAATATTTTCACCCCAGAAGCGGAAAAGATGATCTACGAACACTTCTGCTCTCAGGACTCGAAAGACCAAAAAGCCACCTATTTACAAGCATTACAGGCTCAGTTCGAAATCAGCCCACCACAAATTATTTTGACTTAGATGCGAGTTAGGTGACAAAAGTTGGCTTAAGTAGATGGGTTGTTGAATTATATTTTCAGAATCGAAAAAAGTTAGATATTGGTTTTATTTCTGTAAGCGTTGTCGCATAGGACAATGACGTAATCTTTGACAATAAGGGTGATGAGATAGCTGACTGAGTGTGGCGATCGCCCTCTCACTGTTGAAAATAAAGAAGCGCTCCAAATAGCTGCTATCAACTGAGCCACCATAGATACTAAAGTTAAGTTTTCTAGCAGTGCAGCATCTCTACCCAAACGTCTAAATTGAAAATTAAATAAGGTTTTGTATCGTGAATCATCAATTCATTTTTCCGCTAGCAGCCCTAATGTGCGGCAGTCTTATTTCCTGCTCACCCGCCATCCAAGAATCATCGGACGTTGCCCCAGCGCCCACCTCCAATTCAGTTGACCCAACAATGACAACTGATCCAGCCACTACGGATCCTGAAGGAGTAACAATAGCTCGGATTGTGGAAGGTGAGGAAAAGGCGAAAATTTTTGATGAAGTGCTGAATGCGAGAACGGAAATAGGTCTCTGCGCGGATGGTGATGATCTAAGTGAAAATCTTGAATATTCTGAAGTTTATGCCCGTGACACAGAATATTTGGTGCAAGTTCTCTGTTTTCAGGCTGCGTATCAAGGCAATTATGAGTTCGTCCATCTCAATACTGTCGAAGTGCCGTTCAATACGACCGAAGCACCATTTGAGATCAGCAAAGCAAAGATGTATCTGGCAGGATACCCGACCTTTGATCCGGCTACCGGCATTATTTCGAATAGCTATAAACTCATCGGCGCAGGGACTTGTTTTGAGTCTTCGCAACATTACTGGGATGGCTATTCTCTCCAGCTCATCTCTTCTACTTTAGAAGATGGGATTGAGAATGGTTGCGCAGATCTTGGGGTGCGATCGCCTGCTGCAGATCAGCTGATTACAGCGACGGGCGTCGGTATGGCGAAACTAGGGATGACCCTTGGCGAACTGAAACAATTGTTGCCAGAAGGTTACACCGTTCAACCGACAGAATTAGGCGTTGATCTGCCACCCGCAATGCAAGTGAGTTTTTATGATGCAGCGCAATTTGATCTTGCTTTTAGCGACGAAGACACTTCAATTACAAATCAGTCCAAAATCGAAATGATCGTTGTGCGTAGCCCGATGTACCGCACCGCTGAAGGGGTTGGCCCCGGCACGCCACTGAAACAGGCGATCGCCCAGTACGGTGCTGCGACTTTGAGTTACAACACTGAAACTGAAAGCCGTGAATCGATTGAATTTGCAGATGGCTTATTCCCCAAAACGACAGATAGCAGCATTTGGCTACGCTCGAATCAGTGGACAGTGACGGATTTTGCCGGTATTTATCCAGACAGCACCGAGTCTTACCAACAAACTCAGGCATATCACGACCACGCGGCGATCGCCTCTATTTGGCTCATAGGCAATCCCTAAAACCGGCAACAATTGGAGCCAAAATCTAACCCATTTTTTGCTTCATTTGGCGAATCTGCTCATCCACTTCCCATTGCTGAAATTGCGCTTCTAAGGGATCTGAGCCATCTGTAGTCGGCGGGCGATCGCCAGTCAGATTTTCCCAAGAGGTCGTGTAGTCATCCTCTACCTTTTGGGACGTTTTCATCTCATCCATTTTGGTTTGGACTTCCTTCCCTTTTTGCTGGAGCTGAAGCAATAAACTTTGGGTCTGTTCGAGCCGCTTTTTTGTGCCCTGCATTTTGCCCCAGAGCTGATTGCCCTCTCGAAGCAGCATCGCTTCCCGCGATTTTGCCGCTGCCGCCAGATCTTTCCGTCCGCCAGCCTCAGCCTGCTGTACCCGCTCGTGCCAGTGTTGAATATCTTTCGCCACTTCCATTAGCCGTTGTTCAACTTGTTCTAGCTGGCTTTGGAGATCCCGGCGCAAGCGGAAAGCTTCCTGCTCTTGATCTTGCAACTGCTCGGCGATCGCCTGCAATTCGAGATGAGGATGATTTTTTAAAAATTCCTCTAAACGCGTTTCAAAAAAACGACCAACTTCATTAAAAAGACCCATAATTTCCGCACAAAAAAACTTGATTTTAGGTTAGCCTTTTTTTTGCTCTTCTGCTAAGATCGTTTAGCGTCACTTTTGGAGAGGTGGCTGAGTGGACGAAAGCAGCACATTGCTAATGTGCCGAGTCATGTAATTGGCTCCGAGGGTTCGAATCCCTCCCTCTCCGTTGATTACAACCTAATTTTGAAAGCGCTTTAAACCGCTATTTTTCTCGGTAGGCTGCCAACATTTTGGTTAGACTACGGGGCAATTTTCTTGGGCGGGACTTGAGTTTGAAAGGCTTCAAAAGTCTCGGCGGCGATCGCCTGTTTCACCATCAAGGTCATATCCTCTAGCCAGAGCTGATCTAATTGCGCTTGATAAAAGTCAACAGGTTTGCCAAAACGCTGATTGAAAATTTCGCTCAATATCATTTTTAATTGTGCTTGTTGGCTGCTCTGCAATTGCTGGAGGTCGTCTTGTTGCTGATTGATCGTCGTTAACATCTGCTGGAGCGAACGGGCCAGAATACCCAACTCATCGGGGCGATCGCCAAAACTTGTAAAGCTGCCGGGATCGTAATTTTTATTTTCGACAGCCGCAACAGCGGTAGCCGTAATTGCGTACAGTTCTTCGAGCGATTCCGCATTGTTGCGATGGTTGCGTTCGAGGGAATCCATCACTTGGTTGTAGCGAGTGGCGATGTGACCCACTTCGGTAAAAGGTTCGACTGGCACACGCAACGTCAGATCTTGGGTGACAGCCTGCTGATCCATCACTTGAAATAGATCGTAAGCGTCAGTTTTTGCGCCATGTTCAGAGATGTTGAGACCAATGTCTTCTTCTTCTGGCAGCACACGCATTGGTTGCCAACGGTTCCACGCCATCAAAATCACCCAAGTCAAACCCGCTCCCCATAACAGCGCGACGCCAATCCCTAACAGTTGCACCAAAATTTGTTGGTAACGACCATCCACATTGCCGAATAAACCGACGCATAATGTGCCCCACAAGCCTGCACCTCCATGGACGGCGATCGCATCCACCGCATCATCAATTTTTTGGCGACGAAGTAATACCGAAACCGTTTTTGTCACGCCAGCGGCAGTAATGCCAACCACGACAGCCAAAGGGTTTGAAATCACATTGCAACAAGCCGTCACCGCCACTAATCCGGCGAGCGAACCATTGATCAGATCTTCTACTTCAACCCGTCCTGCTTGGATTTGGCTAAGGATCATCGCCGCAAGCATTCCCGCAGTCCCAGCCAGCATTGTATTCACGATAATGTTTGGCACTTCTTCATTCAACGCGAACGTACTACCACCGTTAAAGCCAATCCAACCGACCCACAGTAGCAACGCTCCCAATACGGCAAAGGGTAGGTTTGAACCTTGAATTTTTTGCTCGCCTGCATCAGTAAATTTGTCTTTTCTCGCGCCGACGATTAACAAGGTTGCGAGGCTAACCCACGCGCCCATGCCATGCACAACGGTACTGCCCGCAAAATCGAGGAAGCCCAAACTATTAAGCCAACCGCCTTCGTTCCAAGCCCAATGGCCGAAGATCGGATAAATGAAACCCGACACTAAAATGACGATGAATATATACGCACTGAATTTCAAACGCTCGGCGATCGCCCCAGAGATAATCGTGGTGGCTGTGCCGCAAAACATCGCTTGATAGAGAAAAAAAGTTGCTGTGCTGGGGTCTGCGCTGCCGTTAAAGAAAAAATCGGTTGTGCCGATGCTGCCGGAGCGCGACAAACCAAACATAATGCCGTAGCCTAGCACCCAAAATAAGGCGACCGATACGCCAAAATCTGAGAGGTTTTTGACGGCGACATTAATACTGTTTTTTGAGCGAGTTAGCCCCGATTCGAGGCACATAAAACCGGCTTGCATCAATAGCACTAAACCTGAACAAATGAGCAGCCACAGTTGATCAATCATCTTTTTTCTTTCCTCGGATTCTGGCAAATATAGTGGGTTTACTGCCTCAATTGGCTAATTTTAAATGGTTAGGTTTCGGTTGGTGGAGCTGATAGAAACGGGCAAATTTGGGAATATCTTCTTCGTGACCTAAAACCATCAAAACATCACCGGAATTGAGAATAAATGTGGGGCTAGGATGGGTGATAAATTCTCCCTGAAAACGTCGTAAGGCCACGACGATAAATGCGCCTTTGCCGCGAATCTCTAGCTCTCGGACTGTTTTGCCAACTAAAGATGATTGGGGGGCGATCGCCAATTCGATCATTTGGACGTGGATTTGTTGCAACAGATCGTTCAACTGTTCCTGTTCTGTGGACTGACTAAAAAAGTCCGTAGCAGGCGGCGAAGTGATCAAATTTGCCATCCTTGCACCGCTGACTGTCGCTGGCAAAATGACATGATCTGCGCCTGCCAAACGTAATTTTTTTTCTGTACTCGGGACTTCTCCTCGTGCCAAAATCATCAATTCTGGATTCAATTCCCGTGCCGTTAAGGTGATAAAAACATTGGTTGCATCATTGCCCATCACCGTCGCCAGCGCTTTCGCTTTTTCGATGCCTAGTTCGTGCAAAATTCTTTCATCTGCTGGATCGCCCTCTTTAGTGAGGTAACCTCGCTGGTCGGCGATCGCCATCTGTTCCGGATCAAGCCCAATCACCACAAACGATTCCTCAGCATCCCCTAGCTTTTGCGCCAAAATTTGCCCAATATACCCAAACCCACAGACGATAATGTGACCCTCTAGATTAGAAATATTTTTCCGTTGCCGTTCCGCATCAAATGCCCGATTAATTTCACCTTCAGTGATCATCTGCACAAACCCTCCTATGCCATAAATTGCCGCCGATGTGCCTGCCAAGATCACAAAAATTGTAAAGAGTCTTTCCGGTGTTGTTTCAAGGGGTTTCACCTCGCCGTAGCCCACCCCAAAAATTGTGATCACCACCATGTAAAACGACTCTAAAACCGTCCAACCAAAAAACATATAACCGAGAACCGCCACGATAACTGTCAGCACAAAAAGAATTGATCCTGTGACAATTCTCCTGAATGGTTTCTGTAAATTTTCCATAAATACAGCAGCGGAACGAGAACAATTTGTTTTTTGAGAATGACAATTATAAAAGTCGCCTTTGATTATGAAGCGTGCTTTGACTTTGGCTTGTATCTGATCTTGCAAATTGGTTTCCGCGCCAGCAGCAACAATTTTTAAACTGTCACATTTGTGAAGCTTCCCTAGCAATTTCCCGCCTAATGTTAATTACGTAGAACTTGCTTTTTAAATTGTTCTGATCAGCGTTATGGTTTCAAAATTAGTCTCATTAGCTGCTCAATTAAAATGTCAATTAGCGACACCGAACTGCATCGCAATACTGGGTAGTATGTATTTCGGAGACCAGCAGACTGAGGCAATTTGTACAGCATTTGGCTATCAACTCGCCCTAGCTAAAAATCTTTGTTTGCTAACAGGTGGTGTCACGGGTGTCCCCAAAGTTGTGTCGCAAAGTTTTTGGCGATCGCCACCCGATGCTTCTTGCCATATTTATCATCTCCAACCCCAAGGATTTGCACCTTTGGATTACGGCAAAAATATTGTTGCAGGTGATAATTTGATCCAAAAACGATGGTTATTAGCGCAACTCGCTGCTGTCTATGTTTTATTTTCTGGCGGCCCCGGCACAGATCAAGAAGTAAGATGGGCCTTAGAAAATGGGGCAACAATTATCCCTGTTGGTATCTCTGGTGGCTGTGCTGAGCAACTACATCAAGAACTCACCCAAAATGCAGCTTGGCTAGATCAACAGTGGCGATCGCCAAAAAATTTGCGCTATTGGCACAGAATGAATGATCCACGAGCGGCAATTGAAGATATAGCTGAAGCTATTTACGAACTAAGTCTTTATTCGGTATTTAACAGAGCTAAAAAGTGAACAAAACTATTTTTTACCAAAAAAATCAACTACTAAAAACCAATGTTCTTGAAGATACTTAGCCTTTTTGTCTCCTCTGCTTTCTGTTCTTTTGTACTTACTTTTTTTGTCGCTGGATGGATTAAAAATGCTGTGCACTACATAAATTCTTGGCAATATTATAATTTGCTGGGAGTCTGGTTAGGATTGTTACCTGTGTCCACCATCTTGCTATTTATTGCACTTTGTATTTTTGCTTTTCTGAAAGGTATATTGCAATTGCTCACAGCCATTCCTATCGGACTTTTGCTTATTTTTATCAATTTGCTCTATACCCATTACGCGCAAACTGGTGGTTGAAAAGTTGAAAGTATTTACAGCGTTTGAGAATCAACTCATTTAAAATGAACAAACAAAATAAATAAACTAATTAAATCCATAAAGCGATATGCAAGATCAACAAAATATTAATCCTTGGGACTACAAGCCTTGGTGGTGTCAGCCTTGGTCAATTTTGCTCACGGGCTGCGGGGCGATCGCCGGAAGTTGGTTGTTGTTTCATCGCTATTGGCTTACCGGGATTGTGGCTGTGCCGCTGGGTGCATGGATGGGCTTTTTCCTCTTGCTCTGGCCAAAACTGATGCGAGAATCTGGCCTTTTAGACGAGACTCAACCTGAAACTAAACAGTAATTCGCAAATAAATCAAATCAAATTTTGACTAAAAAGCCCTACACTATAGGGCCATTTATCGCTTTGCCCGCCAGCTCAATGACCGTCCGCAACGAACAAACTTATGCTGCCACAAGCATCGTCAACTATTACGCTCAACTGCAACGTTTGCAACCCGCCGAAGCCAAGATTTTAGAACAGCTTCGTCCACAATTATCCGCCATGAAAATGCTCGATCTTGGCGTTGGTGGCGGGCGAACAACGCAACATTTCGCATCGCTAGTCGAGTCCTATACTGGTGTTGATTATTCAGCGGCAATGATTGAAGCTTGCAAAAAACGGTTTGAAGGAAATAATCTTCCGCTAAATTTTCAAGTTGATGATGCTAGAGATCTAAGTCGATTTGCGGATAATTCTTTTGATTTTATTTTGTTCAGTTTTAATGGGATTGATTATGTAAATCATGGCGATCGCCTGAAAATTTTAGATGAGATGAAACGTATCGGCAAACCAAATTGCTATGTGCTCTTCTCCAGCCATAACCTTCAGGCAATCGAAAGAGAGTTTCGAGCAAAAAAACAATTGAGCTTTAACCCGATTACTACTTATACAAATTTGGTAATGCTCGGCTTATTGAGACTTTTTAACCTGTCAATTACGCAAAAAAAATTAGCCGCCGCTCCCTATTTAACTATTCAAGATGAATCCCACAATTTTCGTTTGTCTACTTACTACATTCGTTCATCAGAACAAATAGCTCAACTAGAAGGCAGTTTTAAAAATATTGAAATATATTCTTGGCAAAGTGGTTTACAAATCGAAGATGGTTCTGATCAAGCATTAGCGTCAGATGCGTGGCTTTATTATTTTTGTCAAGTCAAATAAATCAGAATTCTTTACGAAATGTCAGCATAAAAATGCAGGCGTTCAAAGTTTTTGCGGTGCGATGCTAGCCGATGAATAAGTTTGCGAACTCCTATCACTGGGCGATATTTGTTTTAATTCGCGACGGACTATAACTATTGTCAGAAATTTAGGATGTGGCAAAGGCTACTTAAGCCAGTATATTTTTCAACAGCCCTCAAATTCTGTCCCTATGCGTCCCCTTTATTTTCTTATCCCCGGCACAACGCCTAAATTTGCTAGCGGTGGTCTTTCGGCAGAAATCCAGACCTACGAACTGGCGCAAAAAATTCAAGCTGCGCAATTGGTAACCTACCGCCAGCAGGAAAAAGAACATTTATATTTGCCGGAATTACTGAAACGAATACAGCCAAAAGACGCAATTTTTGTAGTGAGTTGGGGGTTTGATGTGCCGCGTCTGGTGAAAAAACTTCAGGCGCATCATGTGGTCTATCACGCCCATAGCACGGGTTACAATTTCAAGCTGCCTAGTGCCTTGCCGATCTGGACGGTGAGCCGCAATTCGATGGGCTATTGGGGACAGCAAGCGCCGACAAATCCGATTTTTTATTTGCCGAACCAGATTTCTCCTATTTTTTATAATCGCCATGATGAGCGGGATATCGATGTGTTGGTACAGACTCGGAAAACGTCGAGTTATGTGTTGGAACAGCTTGTGCCTGCGCTAAAAAAACGTTGTCGGGTTGAGGTGGTTGATCGCTTCGTGCCGGATCTGAGTGAGTTGTTTAATCGTAGTAAAATCTATCTTTATGATTCGGCTGAGTATTGGAATAATAATGCGGTCAGTGAAGGGTTTGGGTTGCCACCGCTGGAGGCGATCGCCTGCGGCTGTCAGGTCTTTACTAGCGTGAATGGTGCGTTGGCCGATTATCTTGACCCCGGTTTCAATTGCCAGAAAATCAGTACGTATTGTGTGGAGTATGACGGCGATCGCCTGATCGAAGCCCTGACTAACCCTTTAAATTCGCCCGATAACGAGTCGTTGCTCCAGAACTATACCGAAGCCGCTATTTTGCCCCGGTTTCAAACCATTCTCCAAGCAGTCAATCTGTTCTTTGACTACCAAGAAAAATATCCTGCGAGCATCACCCTACAGAAAAAAAATACAATGCTTATTCAGCTCAAACTCGAATTACGAAAACTACTCGCAACCTTTCGCACATAACAACACACAACTATCATCTAAGCTATACCTTGACTGCATTTCCTCTTCCCATACCCGCACATCATGACGATCGCCAGAACAATTTGTCTCGGATTCCTTGGAGCTATCTTGATGGGAACCTGCCTATTGATGCTACCCATTTCGATGGCATCTGGCGCATGGAATGATCCCCTCACAGCATGGTTTACATCCACTTCAGCAGTCTGTGTAACAGGCTTAATTATTGTCGATACAGGGACAGCCTTCTCAAACTTTGGGCAGGGCGTGATTTTGTTGCTGATTCAGATTGGTGGTCTAGGCTACATGACCCTTTCGACGGTGCTCATGCTGCTGGTGGGTAGACGATTTGACCTCGCGCAAAAATTTGCCATCAAAGAATCTTTTGACCAACCTTACAACCAAGGCACGCGGACATTAATGCTGTCGATTGTCGCGACCACACTGATCGGCGAATTGACTGGGGCTTTTTTATTATTTCTGCGTTTTAGTCAGGATTTTGGGGCGAGGCAAGGGTTGTGGCTTTCTATTTTCCATAGCATCAGTGCTTGGAACAACGCGGGCTTTAGCTTGTTTTCAAATAGCTTGATGGGGTATCACAATTCAATTCTGATTAATATTGCGATTCCGGCCTTGATCATCGGCGGCGGTATTGGCTACGAAGTAATTATTGAATTTTATCTCTGGATACGCCATCAGTTGCAAGGCAAGACGCGTCGTTTTACTTTTTCGCTGAACTTTGAGGTCGTCACAACCACGACATTTTTACTACTCATTACAGGGACGATCGCCTTCTTATTCGTTGAATGGTCAAATCCAGCCACCCTTGACCCGATGGGCTGGGGAGATCGGGCGATCGCCGCATGGTTCCAATCCGTGACCACCCGTACCGCCGGCTTTAACAGCATCGATATCGGGCAAATGACGACTGCCGGACTCTTCCTCACCATGGGTTATATGTTTATCGGCGCGAGTCCTAGCGGCACAGGCGGTGGAATTAAAACCACAACCCTCAGCATCCTTGCCAACTGCACCAAATCAGTACTGCGGGGTCGCAACAGCGTCACCATTTATCGACGAGAAATCTCCTACGAAATTGTCCTAAAAGCCGTCGCCGTAATCTTCGGTTCCGTAACTGTCATTACCACCGCCACCGCGATCACCTCCTTCGCCAACCCAGATATCGAATTAATCGAGATCTTTTTCGAAGTGATCTCCGCCTTTGCCACCGTCGGCCTGTCCACAGGCATCACAGCAAGCTTGTCACCCGTTGGCCAAGTGATGATCATCTGCACCATGTATTGCGGTCGAGTTGGTGTACTGCTCCTAATGTCTGCATTACTCGGAGAAGCACCGCCCAGCCAAACCCGCTACCCCGAAGAAAATTTGCTTGTGGGATAATATTTCTGAATCCTAGCAATCTCGGATTTTTTTGTACACTTATTTAGATTTTCGGAGCGAGACAACACGTGAATTTGCGCAGCTGGAATTTTCTGTTTCAGGGCTTTCGGCAGAAAGAAAGTCGTCAGTTTGCCGTCATCGGCTTGGGTCGTTTCGGGCGAGCCGTCTGCGAAAAGTTGCATGACATGGGCTACGAAGTGCTGGGCACTGACATTAATGAAAAACTGGTTGCAAAAGTCGTCTCTGACAAGATTGTGTCCCACGCGATTCAGCTTGATTCAACTGAGGTGACAGCCTTACGGCAGGCCGGTGTATTCGAGTTTGATACGGTCATTGTGGCGATCGGTAATTATCTTCAAGAAAGTATCGTGACAACGCTCAATGTCAAAGAAGGCGGCGTGGAACATGTAGTGGCTAAGGCTTCTTCTGAGGTGCATGGTAAGTTGTTGAAGCGTGTCGGTGCTGATCGCATTGTCTATCCGGAATATGAGGCGGGTTCGGCTTTGGCGATGACGTTAACGAGACCGTCGATTTTGGATCGGTTTGATATTGATAACAAGCACTGTATTGTAGAAATTCGAACTCCAGAGATCTTCCATGGCAAAACGTTGGCAGAGCTATCGCTACGGGCGAATTATGGGGTGAATGTGTTGGCAGTGGGGAGTGATGATAATTTTGAGATTAACCCCTCGCCAGAGCAACGTTTGGATAAAAGTTTGATGATGATGGTGATCGGTACAAATGAGGCAATTCGCCGCTTGCCGTTAGCGGATTAATGTTTGGTTTGGAGCGCGGTCTGCTGCTATTTAATGTCTTTTTTTTCAGTTTATGAAACCTTATCAATCTGTACCTATTGTTGAGTGTGGGGAACCTTTGGCGGCAATTCCTTTGGATTTGTTTGCGGTAGTCACGCCTCACCCTTATGTGGCGGCGGGGGCTGATTATGGCGATCGCCACGATCCTTATTTTTTACGGGAAGTCGTGTTGCGACGATTAATTGCGGCGCAGGCTTGTTTGCAAAAAATTCATGTTGATCTCAGTATGCAAATTTTTGATGCCTACCGGCCGATTGTGGTACAGCAATTCATGGTGGACTACACCTTCGCGCAGTTAAAAGGCGATCGCCAACTTGATGGGCGAGAAACCGAAAAAATTTGGGAAAAAGTCTATCAATTTTGGGCCGCGCCTAGCGATAATCTTGAAACGCCACCGCCCCACAGTACCGGAGCTGCGGTCGATCTGACGATTGTCCGGGATAGTGGTCTGGTATTGGATATGGGCGGCGAGATTGATGAGATTGGCGATCGCTCCCACCCTGATTATTATGCTGATTCGCCCAAGCCTGTTGAGCAGCATTATCACGCAAATCGGGTGTTGTTACGAACAGTGATGGCGAAAGCGGGCTTCGTGCAGCATAAAAACGAATGGTGGCATTTTTCCTACGGTGATCAAATGTGGGCATGGCAAAAAGGGAAGGCGATCGCCCATTACGGTAGAATTTAGAGCATCATTTTAGCGATTTACCATGGCTCTTAAAACGTGGCTTGAAGTTCCTCTCGCAGCACTTTCTTTTGTCTTTTACAAAGTCAATAAATTTGTTATCGGCAATCTTTATACCCTGTACTTGAGCCGCAACAAAAAAAATACAAAAGAATGGCGGATCATCTCCGAAGATCTCCTTAAAAAGCCATTAAGTTTGTCCGTCCTAATGACAAAAGCTCCCCGCTGGAATACAAATGCAATTATCGGGACTCTGGGGCCAATCTCTGTTGAAAAAGAATTAACGATTAACTTAGATACCATCCGAGCATCCACAGAATCATGGGTTGGTTGTGTCTACGATTTTCCCGGTTACAAAACAATCACTAATTTCACACCGCTTAATGATAACCCCAGCCAATCCACATTAAAAATCAGTCTGCCAAAAGGTAAATATACAGTCGGTTTACGCTATTATCACGCCAAAGAGAATATTCGCTTTCCAATAGTCAACACAGACACTAGCTTAGAAGTCTCAGAGCTTCCGGTTTCCCCACAGATTAACGACTTCTATAAAACACTATCCCAGAAAACAAACTTTTATTTTCGCTCTCTCCACTATTATCTTTTTACAATTTTCAAACTGCGAAAGTTGCTACCAGAAAGCTTTGTAAAATACGAATTTCTCCCTGTTGGCGCAACAGATACTCAATTCTTTTTTGGCTGTTTAGATCCCACAGAGAAGCTCGAAATAAAAATCCCAGAAGAGTGGCGATCGCTGTTCAATTTCTATCTGAATTTTTACAATCGGGCAAGCTTCCCTTTAAGCTGGCAACAAGTCACTGGAGATACCCTATGCGAGCCATTAAATGAAGAAGGCTATTATCTAATTCGGATGCGTCCTAACTCTCCAGAAGCCGCGAAAAAAATGGCGCAAATCAGTCACAAAGAAATCAATATTAGCCCCAATCAAAAACAATTGATTATTAAATAATGTCTGAGCAATTCAATTTCTTTCAGCAGTGGTATCCTGTCAGTCTTCTCGAAGATTTAGATGCTTCAGCGCCCCAATCCATTACAATTCTCGGCAAAAAACTGGTTGTTTGGAAACCGCGTAAAAAAGAACATTATTCAATTTTTCTTGACCAATGTCCCCATCGCCTTGCCCCCCTCAGTGAAGGTCGGGTAGATGAAGAGAGCGATCGCCTAATGTGTAGTTATCACGGCTGGGAGTTCGACAGCACAGGAGATTGCCAGCATATTCCCCAAGCAGAAGATCCAGAGTTACTAAAAAAACAAGGCGAAAATTTCTGTGCAATCGCTCTACCAACCCAAGAGAAACAAGATATGTTGTGGGTTTGGCTTGATGATAAAACACCCGATTT
>JBARRZ010000293.1:0-7600 GCA_049644465.1 Limnothrix sp. | reverse complement strand
ATCGATATCAACGAAGTGGTCAACAAAACGCTCGAACAGATTGAGATGGGCGATCGCCAAGATACCTTTGTACGGAGCCTTAGTGGCGGGCAATTGAAACGGGTGAGTATTGGCGTGGAATTGCTGGCCGATCCAAAGCTCTTTTTCCTTGATGAGCCGACGTCAGGTTTAGATCCGGGCTTGGATAAAAAAATGATGCAACTGTTGCGCAAGCTGGCCAATCAGGGACGCACCATTATTTTGGTGACCCATGCTACGAGTAATATCACCCAGTGCGATCGTATTGTGTTCCTTGGGCGTGGCGGCAATCTTTGTTATTTCGGGCCACCAGATGAGGCGATGGAATTTTTTGATATTCAGACCGGAGATTTTGCTGATATTTATATCAAACTGGAATCAAAACAAGCGGTCGAAGCAGAAGCCCATAATTTTCATGCGTCGCCCTATTGTCAGCGATATGTAAAAAATCGGTTGAGTGGCAGCAGCTTAAAAACAGAAAATCGTCCACCACGAAAAGCGAGGCGATCGTTCCTTCAGCAACTGGCGATTTTGAGTAGCCGTTATTTTAAGTTGATTGTGGGTGACAAAGTGAATTTGGGGCTGTCGCTCTTCACTGCGCCCATTGCGATTCTTTTGATTTATCTTGCTCTTAAGGATCAAGATCCGCTCGTACCAGATGCTGACGTGACCAATCTTGCACCGCTGGCCTTGCGGGTTTTATTTGTCTTTACCTGTACGGCCTTGTGGGTTGGTTTTTCTAGTTCGCTACAAGAAATTGTTAAAGAGTCGGCAATTTATCTGCGAGAACGACTAGTGAATTTGGGCTTGTTTGCCTATCTTGGCTCGAAGGTTTTGATTCTCGGTGGGGTGGCGATCGCCCAATCTCTGCTCATGAGTATCGTGATTGTGTCCTGCTTTTCTTCACCACAAGGTGAGCTGCTGCCATGGTTTATTGGCGTCACAGTAACCACATTTCTCACGCTACTTACCTGCAACTGTATGGGTTTGATGGTCTCCGCCAGCGTCAAAAATAGCTCTCAGGCAAACAGCGCTTTGCCACTATTATTGCTACCCCAAATCATCTTTTCTGGAGTCCTTTTCGCGATGGAATCTGGGCTAGGCAAATATGCGTCGTGGCTAATGTTGAGTCGATGGTCGGTGGGAGCCTACGGTATTTTGGTCAATGTCAATGAATTGTTGCCAGAGATGCAGGCGTTACCCGATGGAACTATTCCCGATTTGCCTTTTGACTGGTCAGAAGCCACCTACGAGCCGACTTGGAATAATCTTTGGCTGAACTGGGGCATGTTGTTAATTCACAGCGCGGTTTATTTGCTGATTACGTTTTGGATTCAGAAGAAAAAAGATATTCTCGAACTGTAATTTTCTAAAGAAATCTGACCAAATTAAACCGTAGAAAGTTTTGGTGCTGAAAAATCAGTTTTGGCCTGTAAACGACAAGCACTAATATGTGCTGCCAGCCGAATCGCTTCTTTGATGCTGGTGGGATTGGCCACGCCTTGCCCTGCAATATCAAACGCTGTGCCGTGATCTGGCGAGGTGCGAATAAACGGTAAACCGACGGTTGTATTGATCGCATAATCAAACGCCATCAACTTCACCGGAATTAAGCCTTGATCATGATAGAGAGCGAGATAGGCATCGGCTCCAGTTTCAAAATTGGGTTTGCCATACCAAGCTTTTCCGGCTCTCACCCACATCGTATCTGGCGGGTAAAGTCCAGTCAGTTGGGCTTGGGGATATCTGAGTCGAGCTGCGTCGAGCCAGTCATTGAGCCAATCTTTTTCTTCTGTGCCGAGTTGTCCACTTTCGCCGCTGTGGGGATTTAGTCCGGCGATCGCCACATGGGGATTTTCCAAGCCAAAATCGTCTTTTAACGACTCAATCAGTAAACCAAGTTTGAGATCCATTAGCTCTGGCGTGAGTGTTTTTGGCACATCAGCGAGAGGAATATGTGTTGTTGCTAAGAGTGTCCGCAATGTCCAACCTGTATACGGCGATCGCCCGATAAACGCCATCCCGTAGCGAGTCGTATTTGTTTTCTCTGCCAATACTTCCGTTTGACCCGGGTAAAAATGACCCGCTTCGTGCCAGTG
Organism: Limnothrix sp.; assembly: GCA_049644465.1. Taxonomy (GTDB): domain Bacteria; phylum Cyanobacteriota; class Cyanobacteriia; order Cyanobacteriales; family MRBY01; genus MRBY01. The sequence continues at coordinate 5,483 of JBARRZ010000293.1, read as the reverse complement.
ATTTTTAGCAATTGGAGCCGTGGTGATGCCCGTAAACTTGCCCTCTAACGTCGCGTGAATCGCTGCATTTAGATAACGAAAACCGAGATCGCCCGTCAGAGCAGAACCCTCGCCCCAGCTAACTTGTTCATCAAGATCGCCCACCGGATCGAATACTTCTAAATTCGCAGGATCCGCCAAAGGCTCCGCCGTCAGTGAACGCAATCGCGTATAAGCTTGCTCCAACAACCGACGGTTGCCCACAATTGTCATCGGGCACAATGCGCGAATCTCTAAATCCGCCAAAGCTTTCAATAAAACTTCCGAACCAATGCCCGCCGGATCACCGAGAGTCAACGCAAGATGGGGTTGCATAAATGAATTAAAAAAAATCTTTGAGTTCGCTATTCTCACACAATAAAAGTAGAGGCGCACCTATCATAACCTTCACGGCGATCGCCCCTACCCTAATTGTTAGTCATGTAATCTCGACTTATTCTGCCGACTCTGGCTCGAACTTGAGCGCAACCGAATTAATACAATACCGTTGGCCAGTTGGTGGTGGGCCATCATTAAACACATGACCCAGATGCGCGTCACATTTAGCACAGAGCACTTCAGTCCGCTTCATAAAAAAGCTAACATCCGTTTTTTCCGTCACATTTTCTTCAGAAACAGGCTTCCAATAGCTCGGCCAACCCGTACCAGAATTAAACTTAGTCTCAGACGTAAACAAAGGATTTCCACAACAGACACAATTAAAAGTCCCGTCTCCTTTGAAATCGTTGTATTCCCCAGTAAAAGGACGCTCAGTGCCATGCTTGCGGGCTACTTTATAAGCTTCTGGAGAAAGTTGCTCTTTCCATTCAGCATCGGTTTTGACGACTTTTTCTGTCATAACGGCGTAGTGTAATAAACAATTAAATAACTTTTTTTATCCTAACAAGATTAGCTTTGGACAGTTCCGCTCCAGTTGGAGAGAATCCCTTACTTATTGAGTGTTGATTTTTCGCTAGCCATAATTATTTCGCTCTTCTTCTCGTTATACATGTAAGGTCGCCTGAGATAAGAACCGTATGAAACCCTAGCGCGTGGGGTATACTCAACAAGATTTTTGGCAAGTTTTAGGAGACCACAGCAATGCAGTGCGCCATTATTAGCCGTGCAGGACAAACTTTAGCGCGAGGCCGATTGGTGCTCACAAAAACGGAAGCAGATCGCTTGCGCTTGGATCTTGTGACGGATCGCGGCAGATATCTCGAAGGAGGTCTGGTTGATGCGAGTGGCGACATGAGTGAGGCCAGTTTGGTGTTGTCTCGTAAGTTTTTTGATGTGTGGGGCATGAGCGATTTACAGCTTCATGTAACGTTACGCTAAGTCTCTAGACAGAAGGACTGTTACTTTTCTCTACCATTGTGTCTATTTCGAAAAGGGTGTCTTGGCGATCGCCCTTTTTTAATGCGACTCATTTTCCCTCATTACTAAAAAGCACTATAAACATCTCTGCACAAGGCTTTGAGTCTTTCTTCGCATTGCTCAAAACACTGTTATTGTGACGGAAATCACACAATACATGTCTCCTTCGTTACAACAACTTTTGTTTACAGTTCGTTACTATGTATTTAACAAATCTAAACACAGTAATTCAAGAGGATATCTATCATGGAAACTCAAGAAAAATTCGGTTTCTCTCGCTTCGCAGAAACTTGGAACGGTCGTCTCGCCATGCTCGGTTTCGTTATCGGTTTGGCAACTGAGGTCTTGACTGGACAAGGCATCCTTGAGCAAATCGGCTTGATGTAATCTGCGACAAGAATGGGGCTGGAATTGTCGAGGTCTTTACTTCAACAGTTCTAGCCCCACTTCATTTCGGGTCTGTTGTTCATTTCACTATTACGGAACGAGATCTATGTTTCCAGACCTCTTCGGTTCAACTCAAGAATATTGGCGAAAACTAGATCGTCTAGAAGCGCGTTATCAACAAGGCGAGCTACCAATTGAAGCGGTAGATGCTGAAGTAAAGCGATTAATGCGAGATCTAGCTGCTGAACGTCGTCGTGCCCTACGGATGATGGGTCAAACTTTTCAATATTGGCTCACCACGAATAAAGAGGCGATCGCCAGTTTTGGTTTCATTATTTTGACTGTCTATGCTTGGTTTTCTGTCGTTTCATTTACCTAAGGCCCAGCATCTCAATATCAATTTCAATCTCAAAGAAATCTAACCTTGAAAATCAAACTCGAGTAGAAGTTTAACGCTATGATGACGACTCAACAATTCCCCCAAAGAGCCGACGCCGGCAGCAATCTTGCGATTCTTTTTTTCTTTCTGGGCGCGCCACACATTTACAGCTTTTTTAAGCACCGTAATTCTAGGAAAGTAGTCAATCATCAGAACTTTGTTAATGCTAGTAGCTATGCTTTTCTTATCAGTAGCATTCTCGGTACAGCAATTTGTGTCGCGTTTTAAAAATTACACTCTTTCGAAATCAGTCGAGGTGTAATTTATTGATGATTTCAAGAAAACTTAATCTCCCTGATGTCCGGTAAAAAAAGGACTTGGGGAGATTTCTCATTGGGGCAGTATTTTTTGATTGTTAAACTCATTATCGCTGGAAATAATTTAAGATTCTCAGGCTTATTTCAGCGAAATTTTGCGTATCTTTGCCAAAATAGTCAGCAGTAATTGGGGCAAAAGGTAACAAATGACGGATTTCGTATTGGTTGGTGGTGGTCATAGTCAGGCGATCGCCCTCAGAATGTGGGCAATGAATCCGTTGCCGGGTGTGCGCCTCACGCTGATCAGCAATGTGACTTATACGCCCTATTCAGGAATGCTGCCGGGATATGTCGCGGGATTTTACGATTACGAAGAGACTCATATTGATTTGCGTCATCTCGCTTATTTTGCCAAAGCTGATTTTTTGCGGGATGAGGTTGTCGGACTAGATTTAAATAATAAAAAAGTTATTTGTCGTGACAGACCTCCGGTGCGGTTTGATTATCTGTCGTTGGACATTGGCAGCACGCCTAATGTTGCGAATGTTCCCGGCGCAAAAGAGTTCACAATTCCGGCAAAACCTGTACCAGAATTTCTCGCAGCATGGCAAAAAATTCTAGACAAAACGGCTGCAAATCCGACGCAGAAGCAAAGCATTATCCTCATCGGTGGTGGCGCTGGCGGCACAGAATTAGCGTTTAATATTCACCATGCTTTGACCCCAAAACTGGCGTCCCCAGAACTGCTATCTCTCCATGTTGTGCATCGTGGCGCGGTGTTAATTAACGGCAACGAAAATCCTTGGGTGAGCCGCAAAACAGAAAAGTTATTGCGAGAGCGGGGTGTTAACCTCCATTTGAATGAAGCGGTTACGGCAGTCACAGAAGGAAGGCTGCGCTGTGAATCGGGTTTAGAATTAGCCGGGAAAATAATTTGGGTTACGCAAGCTTCGGCTCCGGCGTGGATCGAAGCGAGTGGTATTAAAACAGATGATCGTGGTTTTGTGGTGGTGGATGAAACCTTGCGATCGCCTTCCCATCCATTTATTTTTGCAACCGGGGATATTGCCTCTATGCAGGCTCATCCCAGACCGAAAGCAGGGGTATTTGCCGTGCGACAAGGCAAGCCACTTTTTCAGAATTGGCAACGCACTTTTACCGAGGAAACACTTATCAATTACAAGCCTCAAAAACGTTATTTGGCACTCATTGGTACTGGTGATCAAGAGGCGATCGCCTCTTGGTGGAAATTAGGCTGGCGTGCAGAATGGCTTTGGCATTGGAAAAATAAGATTGATCGTAAATTTATGGATCAGTTTGCCAAATTGCCGCCAATGAAACCCATGATGGCCGCGACTGAAACTCAGCCCAAAATGTATTGTTCAGGCTGTGGCGCGAAAGTGGGCAAAGATGTTTTGTCAGCAGCGTTAACTGATCTCGAAATGCCGAAAACTGACAGCATAATTGTCGGACTTGATCAACCCGATGATGCGGCAGTAATTCAAGTGCCAAATGAGCAACTTTTAGCACAAACAATCGATTATTTTCCAAGCCTGATTAATGACCCTTATTTGCTAGGTCAAATTGTGACGCAACATTGTCTAAGTGACCTTTATACGATGGGTGCAATTCCCCACAGTGTTCTAGTTTTGGCGAGTATTCCCCACGGTAAAGCGAGAGTTCAGCAAGGACTTTTAAGACAAATGTTAGCAGGTATTTTGAAGGTTCTCAACGAAGAAAATATCGCGCTAATCGGCGGCCATACTAACGAATCTGACAAATTGGGTTTGGGTTTAACTTGTAACGGTTTTATTCGCCACGATGAGATTTGGCGTAAAGGCGAAGTAAAAGCAGAACAAGCTTTAATTCTCACAAAACCGCTAGGAACTGGCACATTATTTGCCGCAGAAATGCAGCAAGCTGCGAAGGGAAAATGGATCGATGGGGCGATCGCCTCAATGATTCAATCCAACAAAACCGCTGCCGAAATTTTACGTAAAAATGGCGCAACAGCCTGCACAGATATCACTGGTTTTGGACTCGCAGGGCATCTTCTAGAAATGCTTCAATCTTCTGGGCTTTCAGCGGAATTATATTTAGAGCAACTACCAACTTTAGACGGAGCAATTCAGACAACCAAAAAAGGTTTCACGAGTTCTCTTGCACCACAGAATCACACGGTAGAACAATTTATTCAAGCAGAAATAAAGTCGCGAAATAATCTAGAATATGAGCTTATTTTTGACCCGCAAACATCTGGTGGATTACTGGCGGCGATCGCCTCCGATTTAGTTGCAGATTGTCTCGATGATTTGCAAAAAAATGGATATAGATCTGCGATTCAAGTTGGCACAATGTTAAGCGTAAAATCTCAACCCAAAATTCATGTCACAAAAAATTAGCGCAACACCTACGTTAATCGCAACATAAATATTTTATTGACAAGCATCAAACATTTAAATCAGTTTTTCGCTACCCAAAAAGATTTAACTCAAAGTAAGTCCAAAATGAGGCAAATAGAGTTACCCTAACAAAGGTCAGGATATCTAAAAATTTACAGCACAGATAATTAGAATTACAAGTATTTTTCACAACTTATTATCCTGATCTACACAACTACTTTGGTGATAGAAAAATGGATCAGCTTCTCACGCTTTACATCACTTCCTCAATATTATTATTGCTAGGAACTGTCTTTTTCCATACATTGCCGAAAATGGGTGCTACTGGACAAGCTTTAGCTGTTTGGTTTTGTCGTGCACCGGGAGCAGATTGGGCGATCGCCTATTTCACACTCTTCACACCAATTATTGGCTTCTGCTACCGAGGTGTCAGCGGTATGTTTGTTGGTTTTGCCGCAGAATATACAGCCATGATTTTGTGGATTATTGGTCACGAATTAGTCCATCGAGACAAATGGCAAGGCGCAAAAATTCACCGTACTATGAGTCGTTTATTTGGAGGATTTAGAAATCATCTCGCCGTATGGATCACTTCATTAGCTG
>JBARRZ010000292.1:0-1675 GCA_049644465.1 Limnothrix sp. | reverse complement strand
GTCCAAGGAGTCGTTGTCCAGATCGCCACGCCGAGGCTATCCGCGTAATCCCCCAGCACTTCTTTCGCCGATTCGCTGAGTTCGGTGATGGGGAAGGAAACGTAAATACTCTGCGAGGTGTGACCTTCGGGATATTCCAGCTCGGCTTCAGCGAGGGCAGTTTGGGAGCTAGGACTCCAGTGAACGGGCTTCAGACCCCGATAAATGTAGCCTTTTAGTGCCATCTCGCCGAACACTTCGATCTGTGCCGCTTCGTAGTCGGGGGTCATCGTCAGATAAGGATTTTCCCAGTCGCCCCACACGCCATATCTCTTGAACGCTTCCGCTTGTTTCTTCTGGGTTTTGAGCGCGAAATCACGGGCTTTGTAGCGGAGTTTGATGGGCGTTAAATTTTTGCGCACCTCTGGATCCATGCTCTGCAAAACTTTCAGCTCGATGGGAAGGCCATGACAATCCCAACCGGGTACATAGTTGGTTTTGTGACCCTGAAGCAATTTGTACTTATTGATAACATCCTTCAGGACTTTGTTGAGGGCGTGTCCCATGTGGAGATCGCCGTTGGCGTAGGGAGGCCCATCGTGGAGCGTGAAGGTGTCACCGGGGTTTTCCGTCGCGAGGGTTTCGTAAATCTGCTGTTCTTGCCAGAATTTTTGAATTTCTGGCTCTTTTTTGGGCGCGTTGGCCCGCATGTCGAATTTTGTTTTCGGCAGATTAACGGTTTTTTTGTAGCTTTTTGCTTCGGTCACGACGGCAGGAACGGTTTAGTTTACAAGGGTTTACTATGTGTGATTTTAACTTGACTCGGCTTGTCTGGGGAGAAGGATTGTAGATCGCCCCCAAGTATCATCAAATAAATTATCGAGAATAGAATATATATAGGAAAAGATTTAGGGCAAGCCGATGCTGACGAAACAACGGGCAGATCGCGTATTACTGCAAAATATTAGTTGGCAGCAGTTTGAAAATATTCTGCTAGATCTAGGTGAAACTCGTGGTAGTCGGGTGGCGTATTGTGATGGAACTCTAGAGATTATGACTCCCTTACCTGAACATGAGTATTACAAAGAAGTGATTAGCGATGCGATTAAAGAATTTGCCTATACTGCTGAAATAGATTACGAAAGTTTGGGGTCTACAACTTGGCGTAAGCAGATCAAAATGGCGGGGTTGGAGCCAGATAATTGTTTTTATTTTCAAAATGAGCGGTTAATTCGTGGGCAATTGCAGTACGACCTAAACCAAGATCCACCACCAGATTTAGCTTTAGAAATTGATTTAACAAGTAAATCTTTAGGGCGTTTCCCGATTTATGCGCAGCTGGGTGTGCCGGAAATTTGGAGTTATGAGGATGGCAAAATTACGATTTATCTTTTAGAAAAGAATGAATATTATCCATCAGAAAAAAGTTTAGCTTTACCGAAAATTTCTGTAGATAAAATGATGGAATTGATTGAAGAAAATCGTCCATTGGGTCGCCGCTCAATTTGTCGTGCTATTCGAGATTGGGCGAGTCAATTGTAGGATGTGTGGAGACGGCAAAAATATCAAATAATAACCAGTAATTTTATGTCCGTCGTAACGCATCATTTTGAATATATAAAATCATAAAAAAAGATGGGTTTTGGTGGATATTTAAATTTATTGAAAATGACAATTGTTATCGCCACCGCCACCC
>JBARRZ010000291.1:0-1775 GCA_049644465.1 Limnothrix sp. | reverse complement strand
ACCTAGTGAAGCGGAGTGGGAATATGCTTGTCGGGCGGGGACAACGACTCGATATTATTTTGGAGATGATACAAAGCAGTTAGGAGAATATGCTTGGTCTGCCGACAATAGTGGCGATAAAAATATTGATAGTTTAGAAATTTGGCGAACAGATTCAGATAGCTATGGGGAACGAATTCTTGGGAATAATTGCCAAACGCATCCTGTGGGTCAAAAAAAGCCAAATCAATTCGAACTCTTTGATATGCATGGCAATGTGTTGGAGTGGTGCGAAGACTGTTGGGAGGACAATTACAAGACTCCGAGAACTCAAAAACCTTTCGTATCTTCTGATAATACAAAAGTGTTACGCGGCGGTGCTTGGTTCTACGCTCCGGGGAACTGCCGGTCGGCGTCTCGCATTAGGAGTTCGCGCGACTACAGGTACAGCCTCATCGGTTTTCGGGTTGCCTGTTCTCCCCAAGGTCTCCCTTAACACTTTCCCCTTAACCCTCCCCGCGTTTTTTGTAGTATGCTTGTAGCTCTCAAAGCTAAGTTCAGTAAGATTTGTATCTCATCAATAGGCTGATCGTCTTCGCCGTTAGGCGATCAAATCTGTAGGATGGGTGGAGCGAGCATCAAATCAATGAACTAACCTAAAATTTATTCATCGAGCGCAACCCATCGAGCCTCGGTTCATGGAACATCAAAAAAGATGCGTTACGACGGATTGATCCGTTTCGGTTTTGTTGGATAAATATTTGCCGTCTGCACGACATCCTACGCTGCTTTTTGGCGATGGAAAAAAATTTGTCGTGGTCAAGAAAAAAGGCGATCGATCGCCTTGAGTCAGCTTTGTTTCATTGCAGGGAAAGGTTAATGTCGGTGTAAGCAGGTTGGCGATACTAAATCCTGTTATTTCTGATTCGTCTTACTACTGCCGATGAGATAGAGCAACGCCATCCGAACCGCTACACCATTCGTCACCTGCTCTGATACCAGACTCAAAGCCGGATGATCCATAATGTCCGATGCCAATTCCACACCACGATTGACTGGCCCCGGATGCAACACTTTGACCTCTGGTTTGCAAAGCTTCAGACGCTCTGCCGTAATCCCAAACCCTTGATGATATTCCCGCAGGCTAGGCAATAAATGATCCGTCATCCGTTCATGTTGGAGCCGCAACGTCATCACAAAGTCTGCATCTCGAATGGCAGGCTCAATCTCCCAATGCACAAACAATTTGCGGTCAGTCCCCGCCGTCAACTCCCGAAAAAGTTCCGGTAATAAAGTCGGTGGCGCAGCCAAATGAACCTCAGCTCCTGCCGCTGTCAAACTCCAAATATTCGACCGTGCTACTCGCGAATGGATAATGTCTCCCACAATCGCAATTTTTTTACCCTTCAGCACTTCACAAACCGGATTTTCTGCATCCACCACCCGACAAATCGTGAACAAATCCAATAAAGCTTGAGAAGGATGAGCATGGAGTCCATCCCCGGCATTGAGCACACTCACCCCAGAATTAATTCTGTCCATCTCAGTGGCGATCGCCTGCGGTACCCCAGACTGACCATGGCGAATCACCATAATGTCCGTACCCATTGCCAGATAAGTCTTCGCCGTATCCAGAATCGTTTCCCCCTTACTCAGCGAAGACGACCCCGGCGCAAAATTCATCGTGTCCGCCGATAACCGCTTTGCCGCCAGCTCGAAACTACTCCGAGTCCGCGTCGAAGGCTCAAAAAACATATTGGTGACAACCTGCCCCTGCAAAGCCGGCACCTTTTTCA
>JBARRZ010000290.1:0-20097 GCA_049644465.1 Limnothrix sp. | reverse complement strand
CAACTACTGGGGTATACAAAACTGATTTTTCAAAAATTGTATTTTGCTGTTGATCTTGAAGCACGAAATAAATAGTATCTTCTTGAACTTTTAGAACAAAATTCAATAATTTAAAGTCTAATCGACTGTATTTCTGATCAATTAAATTATGACGATGATAATTAGGAGCTATAGCAATCAATTCAATAGGAAGAGAATAGTCAATCTGATCAGAGAAAGGTTGATCTTCGAGGAGATTGGCGTAATATCGTGTCAGTTGCTGAATAATATATCGATCTTCAATATTTTTGAGTTCAACAATAACGAGCTGACCATTTCTTCTCAGTCCTAAAATGTCGCATCGTTCACCATTACAGACATATTGTTGAGCAAGCTTTTCTATGTTGAGAGATTCCGATAGATTTTCCCAAACAAATTTTTCTAAAGTCGTTTCACTTGGAAATTCCCAACCCGATTCAGTCTGCCTCAGCAAAATTTTCTAGCCACAAATAATCAAAAAGACAATCCTTTACTAGCAAGCCACTCATCATTGAACAAACGTGATTGATAACGCGCGCCACTATCGCAAAGCACTGTAACAATAGTATGGCCGGGGCCTAATTTCTTGGCAATTTTGTAAGCTGCACCGACATTAATCCCCACAGAACCGCCCATAAATAACCCATCCTTTCTGAGGAGCTGATAAACCACTCGCAATGCTTCAGGATCATCCACCTGCACAGCATCATCCATTGGACAGTCTTCCATATTCGCGGTGATTCGACCCTGTCCAATACCTTCTGTGATCGAGTTTCCTTCTTTTTCGAGCTTGCCATCTTTGACGTAGCTGTAGAGCACACTACCCATCGGGTCAGCGACAATGCATTTCACGTCAGGATTTTTTTCTTTTAAATATAAAGCAGTGCCTGCATAGGTTCCGCCTGTACCAGTGGCGGCTGTCCATGCGTCAATTTTGCCGTCGGTTTGCGCCCAAATTTCGGGGCCAGTGGTTTCGTAATGGGCGCGACGGTTGGCGAGGTTATCAAATTGATTTGCCCAAACTGCATTTTCGGTTTCTGCGGCGAGGCGCTGAGAATATTTAACGTAATTATTCGGGTCAGCGTAGGGTACTGCGGGAACGGTTCTAACGTCTGCGCCAAGGGTACGTAATAGGTCGATTTTTTCTTGGGACTGGGTTTCAGGAATAACGATGATGCATTTATACCCTTTGGCATTACAGATATGCACAAGGCCAATGCCTGTATTGCCTGCGGTGCCTTCGACGACTGTACCGCCGGGTTTGAGGAGTCCTTTTTTTTCGGCGTCTTTGATGATAAATAGGGCTGCGCGGTCTTTGACGGAACCGCCGGGATTCAGGAATTCTGCTTTGCCTAAGATCTCGCAGCCTGTTTCTTCACTAAAACTGTTGAGGCGAATGAGGGGGGTATTGCCTACTGCTCCTACAAAACCGTCTTTGATATCCATGGGTTAACTATGTGTCGTGTTCTTGCTCTGGGTTGCAATGTCATTATTGTGACATGGCGATGGTCAATCCTTGGGCTAGGGGACGGCGATCGCCAGTTCTAGTCAAAAAAATTCTGGAGATGTGTTGCCTTTATCTGAACCCAACAGCGACGCTAATCATGAACGGGTTCATCAATGTGCTCAGATGCCTCGCGGTAAAGATTGAAAATATGGTGATCTTTGAGACTATACAAAACATTACGCCCTTGTTTTTTGTAACAAACCAAACGCATTGATCGCAAAATACGCAATTGGTGGGACACCGCTGATTCACTCATCTCAACGGCGATCGCCAAATCTCCAACTCGCAGAGACTGCAAAGCCAATGCCGACAAAATACGCCAACGATTAGGATCCCCTAACACCCCAAAGAATTCCGCCATCCGCTGGGCTTTTTCGTGACTGAGAATTTCCTGCATCGGCAATCCTGACGGTTCGTCACGGTGGGAATGGCAATCTGTCGCTTCAGTTTTAAGGCTACTCATCGGCTACTCCCATTGAATATACTCAATCGATAACATTGCAAAAATTTGCTATCCAAGATCCAAACTTTTAATCAAACAATCTTCAATTAAGAATACCTGAATGGCTGTTCATGTGTTAGCCTGAATACATGAATAAACGTTCATACTTACATTGTCTACAAATAACGAGGTAAATCTCCATGGCAACTGCAACACAAATCAAATGCGCTTGTTCGACCTGTATTTGCGCAGTGGATGTGGCAACGGCTATTAAGAAAAACGAGAAAAATTACTGCAGCGAGGCTTGTGCTAATGGCCATCCTGACGGAGCTGGTTGTGGCCATAGCGGCTGTAATTGCGCGAGTTAAACAAAGACAAACCCGCTTTTTCCGGTGCTTAGCCCTAGAAAGTAACGCAGAGTCTCATCATGGCTTGCTCTCCGCTGAGAGTAAGCTTTATTCTTTTCGGGCAAAAAAATAGTAAATTGCGTCTTGAATCGGTAGTTCACAGAAATCTCAAAGGAAGCGCGTCCTGCCCCTGATATACTAATTTACGCCCGATGCCTAGCCTATAAAGGTGGTGAGGCTCCGCTCCGGTGGCAGTAATTATGTACAAACAAGCGTAAAGAAAATCAGTGGATCTCAAACACCTTTTCCAGACCGAAAATCCCATCCTTGGCGTTGTTCACTTACTTCCTTTACCTACCTCGGCGCGTTGGGGGGGAGACTTCCGCAAAGTGATGGATCGCGCGGAACAGGAAGCAACTGCGCTCGCTGCGGGGGGCATTGATGGCATTATTGTCGAGAATTTTTTTGATGCGCCGTTCACGAAAAATCAAGTAGATCCGGCAACGATTAGTGCGATGACTTTGATCATGGATCGTCTGGCGGGCTTGGTGACGGTACCTCTGGGCTTGAATGTGCTGCGGAATGATGCGAAAAGTGCGATGGCGATCGCCGCCTGTACAAACGCAAAATTTATTCGAGTGAATGTTTTAACCGGCGTTATGGCGACAGATCAAGGGCTTATTGAAGGAAATGCCTACGAATTGCTCAAATACCGCCGAGAATTAGATACAAAAGTCGCTATTCTGGCGGATGTCCTCGTTAAGCACGCTCATCCTCTGAGTACCCCAGATTTAACGGCTGCTATTCATGACACTGTGGAACGGGGTTTGGCGGATGCAGTGATTCTGTCTGGTTGGGCGACTGGTCATGTCCCAAAAATGGATGATATTAAGGAAGCAAGAGAAAACGCGGGAGATACGCCGATTTTGATTGGTAGCGGCGCAAACTGGGAAAATATTGGGAATTTGTTGCAGGTGGCGGATGGGGCGATCGTCGCCAGTTCTCTCAAGCGTCACGGCAAAATTCAAGAACCAATTGATCCGCTGCGAGTGTCTCAGTTTATGGAATCGGCGCAACAGGGCATCAAGATTCGTCAGATGCGACAAAAGCAGTTTGCTTAGTGAGCGTCAGTTTGGATCAAGAGTTCAGAGAAAACTTTTGGAGAAAGGGAGACTCAGAGATTTGAAGAGACGCGGAGACAGGGGGACACGGAAACGCGGAGACAGAGTGAAACTAATGTTTTCGAGCAAAATCCCTGTTTTGAACAAAATCTCCGCGTCACCCACTCTCCCCCTCTCCGCGTCAACATTTCAAGCCTTGCTCGTCCTGAAGGCAGAATTAGAGGTCAATTGATGCTGAGTTCAGCTTAATTTTGTCTGAAAACAATCTGGAGTTTTTCTGAAAATTGGCGGGAATCGGTTTCGGCCTGTGATCCGAGACATTTGCCGATTAATATAGAGAGAGTTTGTCTAAAATTATGCTTTAAGGATCTATGGTACGCCGACGCTCTCAACCTTGGATTTATCAATGGTCTCGTCCGATTATCGGGGCGATCGCCATCCTTGGTTTTTGTTTAACCACCTATCTCACGCTAACCCGAATTCTTGGGGGAGAAGTCGCCTGTGGTACTGATGCTGCCGCAACGAGTTGTGGTGATGTTTTATCTAGTCCGTATGCCACAGTCTTTGGTTTACCGTTGTCTCTATTTGGGGCGATCGCCTATCTCGCCATGGCAGGCTTCGCTTTAGTCCCCCTCGCCATCAGCCCAGAGACCAACAAAAAGCTACGCAAAAAACTAGAAGAATGGACGTGGTTATTCCTGTTGATGGGAGCCACCGCCATGACTATTTTTAGCGGCTACCTGATGTCTATTCTCTTCACTAAAATCGGTGGCTTCTGCTTATATTGCGTCACTTCTGCGGCTTTTTCCCTTAGCTTTCTAGCCTTAGTGCTACTCGGTAGACTGTGGGACGATATTGGCGAAGTAGTCTTAACTGGATTCGTGGTGGCGATCGTTACCGTAGTGGGTACATTAGGCGTATACAGCAGTATCGAGCAAAACCTTCAAGCTTCTGTGCCTGTTTATAACGAAGCGGGCAAAGAAATTATCCGCACAGCACCACCCAAATCGCCCCAGCCACCAAGCGGCTGGAAAGTTACAACGACCTCTAGCCCAGCTGAAATCAGCCTTGCAGAACACCTCACAGAAATTGGGGCAAAAAAATACGGCGCTTACTGGTGTCCCCACTGCTACGAACAAAAGCAACTCTTCGGCCCGGAAGCATTCGCCAAGATTGATTATATTGAGTGCGCTGAAGATGGCGAAAATCCCCAACCGGATCTATGTGCGCAGGCTAATTTAGAAGGTTTTCCCACATGGGATGTTAATGGTGAGCGATATTCTGGAACTCAAGCTCTAGAAAAATTAGCAGAAGCTTCCGATTATGAAGGGTCTACAGATTTCAAATATGCTTTGCCTCGATAAAATTCTGGATTGGGAGCACAACAGAAAGTAGAAGAAATAAGCAACTCCATCCCTGTTTCTACAAAAAACTATGGCAAATTTTGCCCAGCGACTTTGGCATGATTCTCAGCAGTGGCGACAAAATAATCTCCGGCTTTTTGTAACGGCGGGTTCTGTAACGGCTGGGGTGCTGCTGTTGCGGGCTTTATCGCTGCTGCAAGTGTTTGAGTTGTCTGCTTTTGATACGTTGATTCGCTTACGGCCAACTGAAAAAACGGATGACCGTATTGTCATTGTGGCGATTGACCAAAAAGATATTAATCAATATCAATGGCAATTGTCGGATCAGTTGCTGGCTGATTTGTTAGCAAAAATTGATGAGCAAGATCCGGCAGCGATTGGCCTCGATATTGTGCGCGATCGCCCAATCGGTTCCGGTACAGCAGATTTTCAGGCGGCGATCGCCTCAATGCCCTATTTTGTCGGTATCGAAGCTTTACATGCTGAGTCAGAGTTTTACACCAAGCCACTCGATGTGATGTGGAAGTTGGATGCTAATGGCGAGAAAAAAGACGGCGTTGGCTTTAATAATTTCATCCTTGATGTCGATGGCGTTGTCCGTCGCAATATCTTGTATTGGGGTTTTGAGGGCACAACCAGACGGAGCTTTGCGCTGCAGCTCGCACAGGTTTATTTAAGCTCGAAACAAAACATTTTGCCACAGGGCTACCCGTCGGAAGCTCCGAAATATCTCCAGTTGGGTGAAGAGGTTTTTTATGATCTGCGGGATTCCCACAGTCTTTACGGTTGGCTGGATCCGGAGGAAAATAACTATCAAATTATCTCCAATATGCGAGATCCAAAAAAGTTTGAGCGAGTTAGCCTGTCGGCGGTGATGACTGGCGAGATTCCCGATGATGTTTTTCGTAATCGGGTAGTGCTAATTGGCAGCGTGGCGGAAAATACAAAAGATTTGTTTTTAAGTCCTTTCAGTGACAAGTTTAGAGATGAGCCGGGTCGAATTGGCGGAGTTGAAATTCACGCTAATTTTACGAGCGAAATGCTGAGTGCAACTTTGGACGGTCGGCCATTATTAAAAACATTTCGTTCTTGGCAGGATACAGTTTGGATTTTGTTGGGAGCAACTCTGGGTTCAACCATTGTCTGGCGGTGGCGATCGCCGCGAGCAGAAATTACAGCATTGACCCTTTGCACAATTGTGATCTTGGGTAGCACATACAGTTTATTTACCATTGGCTGGATTTTTCCAGTTGTGCCGAGCTTATTGAGTCTCTTCGGAGCTGCCAGCCTTATCGCCACCCATACCATTCACCAAGATAGAGAATTAAGTCGCTCCAGAGAATTTTTCCACCTCATCATCGACAATATCCCTGACCCCGTTTTCGTCAAAGATACAGAATTCAAATTGACCGTCGTTAACGATGCCTTTTGCCAGTTGCTCGGCGGCGAAGACGAGACCATGATTGGTAAATCAGATTACGATATTTTTGCGAAGACAGAAGCAGCAGTTTTTCGTCAACAAGAACTAAGCGTTTTACAAACCAGCAAGGCTCAAGAAAACGAAGAAATACTTACTAATTTTGATGGCAATACCTTTAATGTTGCGACCAAACGCTCACTCCACAAAGACGGTGCAGGCAATATTTTTCTCGTTGGCGTTATCCGTGATATTACAGAGCGCAAAAAACTAGAAGCAGATTTGCGACGCACCGCAGCAGAATTAACCCGTTCTAACGATGAGTTAAAAAAATCAGAAGAGAATTTGCGCCACCTCGCCAATCACGATCCTTTGACCGAACTGCCGAATCGGAAATACTTCAACGAAACATTACAAAAATTTGTTCACACTAGAAAAGAAAATGGCAAACTACTCAGCTTATTATTTCTTGATCTAGATGGATTTAAGCCCGTCAACGATAATCTTGGTCACGATATTGGCGATGTTCTGTTAAAGGCAGTGGCTCAACGCATCAAAAATCGCTTGAGAACAACAGACGTTGTGAGCCGTTTGGGCGGAGATGAGTTTACGGTGTTGCTGCCAGATATCAAAGAGCCTTTAGATAGCATCATCGTTGCAAAAAAAATATTGAGTGCATTGTCCGATCCATATATGTTGCAAGGCAAACGGGTGAGCGTAACTGCAAGTATTGGAGTCAGTGTTTATCCATTAGATGCAACGGAAACGAGTGAGCTAATCCGTTTGGCTGATCAAGCAATGTACGAGGCGAAGCGTAGCGGACGAAATCAATACAGTCTGGCTCCCGAACTTGCCAAATCAGCAGTACAAGTCCCACAGATATAGGACGCATCGTCAATTAGACAGATTGACAAAAAGCTGGTTGATACTAAGACATGTCCTCAATCGTCTTCCTTTTGTCATCTCAATGTCACTCTCAAGGACGACAAATGAGGTTTTTTACTATGCTAAAATTTCATAAATACTTGGTAGAATTTGCGCTTGTCAAAATGAAAGCTTCCTGCTAGAAAAAATAATCAATAGATGAAATTCAAATGTGAAGAAAGTAAGAAGATGTGTTTTCTACGTGATTTTACGTAATCTTTATTCCGCAATTGTGTATTATATAAAAGACTTTAAGTCGGGCTGCCTCTAGCATCATGGACATCACTACTAAATTAGTCACTGTCACCGCCGTAATTGCTACCTTGAGTTTTCCTCAGGCGATCGCCGCGTGTGAGCTTATCGGTTCAAATTCCAATAACAATAGCCAAAGACTAGACACTAGTTCGATCCAATGGGATCCGGCTCCAGAAGATTCTGGCCAGTGTAATGGCAAGAAATGTGCCACTGGTGGATCTTACTAAATCTTTTTTTACAAATTTATTACATAAAATCCAGTCGGCAAGTTTTTTGTCGGCTGATATTTTTTTGTCGTCAGTTAATAGAGATAAAAAATTTTAAAATCAAATCAGCCTGCTGTGTTGTGCTGCGAATTAGTCCGGCTTGATCTCAACTGAACGATTTGTTTAATTGGCTCTGGTTTTCAAGAAAGTGTCAAGATAATCTGTTAGGTTAAAGCAATTGAAATATCGCTTGGCTAGAGGCTTTTGTCTAGCTGGCAGCATGGTTCCTGTGCGCAATTGGTGGATTTTTCGGTCTTTCGGACAGCCGAGCTTAAATCGTAATTATTTAATTATAGAAGCCTGTCTTATTGGGGTTGTGTCGGGTTTTGCGGCACTCATTTTAAAGCAGGGTATCGGTGGGCTAGGGGGATATCGTGTTGCGCTTAGCCATCATTATGGTGCTTGGTTAGTATTGCCAGTTTTTGGTCTCGTTTGTGGTGGTTTGGCGGGTCTAACGTTGCAGACTTTTGCGCCGGAAGCGAAGGGTGGTGGTGTACCGCAGGTGAAAATTGTCTTGGCTCGTTTTCCGTTCCCGCTGGACTGGAAGGTGGCGATCGCCAAAACGATTGGCACAATTTTGATTTTGGGGGGCGGTCTAACGTTAGGGCGACGGGGGCCGACCGTGCATATTGGAGCAGCGCTTGCCGCACAACTCAGTCAGTGGTTACCGACAACCCCGGAGCATCGCCGTCAAATGATTGCAGCTGGAGCTGCTGCCGGTTTGGCCGCTGGATTTAATACGCCGATCGCCGGAGTTCTATTTGTTGTTGAAGAGTTGATGCGTGATATGTCGGGGGTCACGCTAGAAACGGCGATTGTCGCGTCTTTCACCGGAGCTGTTGTCTCGCGTTGGTTTGGCACATCGGATCTCAATTTGCCTTCGGAACTGCTCAACGCGGGCAATCTAAGTCATTTTTCGATATCGGAAATTCCACTGTATTTATTGTTAGGCGCGTTGGCTGGAGCCTTGGGCGGTTTATTCAATCGTGGCATTTTAACGGTATTAGATTTTAATCGGCGATTGCGATTGAACTTGGCTGTGCGGATGGCGATCGCCGGAATGATTTCTGGTGGTGTAGTTGCATTATTACCGCCATTTTTCCGGGATAACGCCGGATTACGTGATTTTTTGCTAACGGGCGATGCCGGTTGGGAAATTATTGCGATCGCCTTTTTTGCCCACTTTGGCCTCAGTTTATTAGCCTACGGTTCTGGCGCACCGGGGGGACTTTTTGCACCGACATTAGTACTGGGCGCAGCACTGGGTTATCTAGTCGGTTTTTGTGCCGAAGCCATTGTGCCACAAGCTTCTCAGTACACCTACGCACTCGCTGGGATGGGAGCATTTTTTACTGGCGTGGTGCGCGTTCCGGTGACGGCGATCGTGATTGTCTTTGAACTGACTACCGATTTTAATTTGGTACTGCCACTAATGTTGGCCTCGGTTACAGCCTTGATTGTCGGCGAGCGTGTGTTTAAAGGATCAATTTATGAGCATTTGTTAGAAGCCAGCGGCATCCACCTTAATGAGCAGCAAAATCCGCAGATTTTAATGGATCTCACCGCAGCACAGGTGATGCAGTCGGAAGTTGAAACGATTACTAGTGATTTGAGTTTGGATGAATTGCTGCCGATTTTATCTGATTCACCCCACCGGGGTTTTCCGGTTTTGGAAAAAGGCAAGTTGGTGGGGATGTTGACTCAAGGAGATTTGTCGCAAGCGGAAACGCACCAAGGTGACTTGACGGTCGCGGAAATGATGCGCACCAAAATTATCACCGTTGCGCCGGAGGCTCCTCTCAGCGATGTGCTGTATCTGCTCAATCGCTACCAAATTTCTCGTTTACCTGTGATTAGCAATGGTCGTTTGCGGGGGATTATTACGCGTAGTGACATTATTCGGGCAGAGGCGCAAAAGATCTTGGGCAATAGCGAGCACGCTTTAAAGATGCAAGCACCGAGCTATTGTGTCTACGAAACTCACGGTGTTAATACTCAGCAGCAAAAACTCTGGCTGGCGATCGCCAATCCAAATACAGCTGAAAATTTAATGACTTTCGCGGCGGCGATCGCCAAACAAAAAAATGCAGCTATTCACTGTATCCACGTCATCCAAGTTGCCGCCCCTGATCCTTTGCCGGAAGCTGGCGTCAATACTTATCCTGAACGCAATTTAATGCAGCGATTGGAAAAATTGGGGGAACAGTGGCAAGTGTCGGTACATACACAAGTGGTGCTGGCCCATGATGTGGCGGCGATTATTTTGCAAAAGGTATCGAGGCAAGATGAAGGCTTACTGTTGGGGTGGCAGGGCGATCGCCTCCAGACGGGGCAACTCTTTGGCAGCGTGGTGGAATTTTTGGTGAAAGAAGCGCCTTGCGATGTAATTTTAGTTAAAACGAGCCATGCTCACCCCCTCAGCCTTCGGCGAGCCTCAGCCCAATTACGGATTATTTGCCCCGTTTCTGGCGGTCAAAATGTCCAACGCGCTTTAGATTTTTTGCCCGCGCTGCTATATCTCAATCCCGAAAATGATCATTATTCATTGCCATCGCAAATTTGTTTGTGTCAAGTGTACAAACCCAGAGCACAAACTCAACAATTTCCGTTACTAGTCGCCGCCCGCAAGGAGCTTAAACAATATGTCGATGTGCCCATTACGCCGTTGCCAGTCCGGTCACGCTTTGTGGCAGATAGTCTGATTCGCATTATCAAGCAAGAAACTTACGATATTGTGGTTCTCGGTGCTAGTAGCGAAAGTCTGTTACAGCAGGCACTTCACGGCAATATCCCGGAGGCGATCGCTAAAGGGACAAATCGCACCGTGATTATTGTGCGGGGCGCGTTAGATAAGAAATAGGGACGCGGAGAAGGGGAGAGTGGGTGACGCGGAGATTTGGTTGTCAACAGAGATTTTAGATTTTGATAGAAAAATGCTTTAGTCTCACCCTGCTTTCTTGTCCCCTCGTCTCCGTGTCTCCGCGTCCCCGCGTCCCCGCGTCTCCGCATCCTCCCCTCAGGGCAAAATCAACTAGGCGATCGCCTTTTTCAGTGATTCACAAAAAGTTTTAACAGCGTCTAATCCTTCCTCTGCTGTGCCTGTCGCCAAACGTTTGACAATAGCACTACCGACGATCACGCCATCTGCACCCCAATCCTTGAGCTGTTTTGCTTGCTCTGGATCAGACACACCGAAGCCAACGCCGATGGGTTGATCTGTGACGCTGCGCAATTTTGGTAAGAGTTCTTCAACGCGACTAGCGACAGCCGTTCTCGCGCCCGTTACTCCCGTTACACTCACGAGATAAATAAAGCCTTGGGATGCTTTGGCAATCGCCTCAATTCTCTCAGTCGGACTCGTCGGCGCAACCAGTAGCGTTAACTCTAAATTGTGAGCTGTTGCCGATTTGAGCACTGCATCTGATTCTTCTAGCGGCAAATCGGGAATGACTAAACCCTTCACTCCAGCCGCAGCAACCTGAGCCATAAACGCATCGACACCCCGGTAAAAAATGGGGTTGTAGTAAGTAAATAAAATAATCGGTGCTGTAATCTCAGCAGTCACCCGTTTCACAATATCTAAGACGGCTCCGAGAGTAACACCACGGCTCAGGGCACGCGTTGCAGCCGCTTGGATCGTGGGGCCATCAGCGAGGGGATCGGCATAGGGCACACCCAGTTCAATAAAATCTGCGCCCGCTGCGTCTAAAATTTTGATTGCTTTTTCTGTCGTTGCCAAATCTGGATCGCCCGCTGTGATGAAGGGAATGAGGGCGCATTGTCCAGCTTGTCGTAGGGAGTGGAAACGTTCAGAAACGGAAGTCATGATTTTTGGGAAATGAATACACGAGGAAATATTGTACGCCCCCGTCTACCCTCGGCGATCGCCACCGCTTATTTTTTTCCTGTCGATGCTTCGGTCTCTGACGCTTCGATGTCAGCTTGGAGCTTGGCCAACTCTTCCGGAGTCATCGCATCAAGCCGTCGTTGCAGCGCCGCTTCTTCATAATCTTCTCGCTGCTTATGAAATGTCATTGTTCTTGTGCCAACTCGGAATAAATAAGTACTGACCCAAGCAAGCACAACCGAAACTAGCAATACTTGCGACCAAATTCCGGCATCAAGACCATTGAGTCCTGCCACCTTAAAAACACCATAAAAGAGACCCCCAGCCACGAAGATCCCGAAACCAATGGCAAAAATATCAATACGTCGCATAATGTTGAAATTTCAAAAAATGTTGAAAGAGATTACTCAGCTAAACGAGCAAACTAGACTTCGCGACGGCTAGGACGTAGGTTCAAAAATGGGCTGAGTAGGAGTACGCCGGGAAATAAGAAAAACATCAAAAAATACATAAATACCCGCTCAACTGAGCTTGCCACGAGAGACCGCTTGTTGATGTAGAAATACAAAGCGGCGGGCAAAAGCACGAGATAGGAAACGGTTAAACCGAAATAAATCGTCGTAGCAATCAGTGTTTCTAGAGGTAGGTCAAAGGGAAGCATAGATTTTTGGCGTTAGTTTCTGGTTTATTTTATCTTAGGGGCTAACAGTTCGGGTGAGGTTTCAGGTATCAAGCCACTGGTTTGCAAAAATATTCTGAACGGCTTTGGCGATACGACCAAGGTCTTCGTTGAGTAATGGCGGCCAAGTTGTACCGGATTGTTTGGCGGCGTTGTAGTACTGTCTGCTGTCGTAGGCGAGGCGGTAAAGGGTTTGAGCGAGGTGGCGGTCGATGGAATCTAAGCCTTGTAAATGCTGAAAAACTGATTTTAGGGTGAGTAAAATGTTTGTGACTTGGCCGGGGATAGGGGGCTGACCGTCTTTTAATAATGCTAAAAATGAGCGGCGATCGCTGAGTGAACTTTGAGAAGAGAGAAATTGGTAAGCGGTTTTGTAATCCATTTGCGTGGCGAGGCGGGTCAGTGAACAGCAAAAATCTATTCATACTTTATGGGAAAATCTATTGCTGTGATCCAAAAACCGTAAATTTTCTAAAAAGCATTGGGCAATCACGCTCGTAAAGTCATCAGGAAATTGCTCAAAAGGGGGCATTTGCTTTTCATAGGGGAGCATTTCCGATACATTGCATCTATCTATTCATCGGCTGGGAGCTAAAGGCTATTGCAAGATATTGAGGCAAGGAAACAGCAGTCGTCGTCGTCTTGGGTAAATGGCTTATTTTTGCTGGTGTTGTGGCTGGGTGTAAATCTCGGCGATCGCCTGTGGCTGAGGTTAGACCAAAGTATTCCGGCATGGGACGAAGCGAACCATTTAACGGGTAGTCTCAATTATCTCAGCGCCTTGCTTCAATTTCCGGGCTGGACAGAGTTTTGGCAGGTTTCAAATAAGTTTCCGCCGCTCACTTATCTATTATCTGTACCGTTTCAGCTTTTCTTGGGCAAAGGCAGCGATCAAGCATTGTGGGTCAATCTGGTTTTTAGTGGGCTGCTGTTGTGGGCAGTTTATGGCATCGGTCAGCGGTTGTTTAATGCGGAGGTTGGGCGCTGGAGTGCGGCGATCGCCATTTTGATGCCCCGGTTTGTTTATTACCGCCTGCATTTTATTACAGATATTGGCCTAACAACCTTGACGCTGCTGTGTTTCGCTTGCCTGACCCACTGGTATTTTGCGGAAAAACGACTGGGACAATGGGGCTGGATTATCGGCTTTGGTTGCTGTTTAGGTTTGGCGCTGATGACAAAGCAAACTTGCCTATTTTTCCTGTTCTTCCCGATGCTCTATGCGGCGATCGCCAGCCTTTGGCAAAAAAAATGGGAGAAAGTACTGCAACTGTTAGTCAGTGGCTTTGTCTCTATCCCCATCTGGTGGGGTTGGTATCGCACCAATTTCATCTATCTTTTCAGCACCTACGAACGCGCTAACGTCACCGCCGCGACAAACGAAGGCGATCCCGCCCTAAACACCCTCAAAGCATGGATTTATTATTGGCAAGATTTACCCAAAGCGGTGTCATGGCTACTGCTGATTGTGCCATTGGTGGGCCTTGCGCTCCATCTACTCAAACGCTTCCCGATTCGAAAAACAGCCTACAATCTACCTGAAAAAGACAGTCTGATTTGGTTGGGGGTTTATTTTCTCGGTGCATATTTTCTCTTTTCTGCCCTGTATAACAAGGACTCCCGCTACATCATGCCCTACCTGCCAGTCGTGGCGATCTTTCTCGGTTATGGCCTGACACAATGGCGCGGTAAATGGGTGGCTGTGCGTTGGTTCGCTTTTTTCGGAGCCACTATTTTAGCCGTGGCGAGGCTGTTTCCTCTGCCAGTAGTGAGTAATTTTATCGCGCCAACCGATGCGCCAGATGCCAAGCGTTATCCTCATCCGCAAGTGATTGAAGCAGTGATCAAATCAGAGCCATATCTACGTAATAATATTGGCGTTATTCCTAGTCTGGGTTGGCTCAATCACAACAACATTAACTATTTTGGGGCGTTGCGAGAGTTTCAAGTTTATGGCCGAGAACTAGGCTCGCGAGAAGAACAGGTGGCGCAAGACGGCAATAGTTTTGACTGGCTCCTGACAAAAACGGGCGAAAATAGCAACGCCAAAAAAACGCAACTGGCACTTGCAGAAACCCTGAGAAAAGATGAGGACTTCTCGGTACAAAATCAGTGGAATTTACCGGATGACAGCATTTTACGGTTATATCATCGTCAAAAACCGTTGGTGACTGTGGCTCATTTTGATCAGATCGTACAGCCCGTCAAGTTGGATTTGGTAGAGCTACCGGAGACGACGGCGATCGCCGGACAACCAGTGCCAGTGACTTATCATTGGTCGGGAAATTGGCAAGATTTAGAGAAAGGGACGGTACTTTTAACTTGGTCGAACGGCGAGCAATTTTGGCTACATGACCATGGTTTAGCCTTTGGGATGCTCCATGAAGGTCAGCTCACGGCGGCAGAAACAGGCGATCGCTTCGGGATTGTCGAGCAAACAGCGATGCTACCGCCCCAAGATTTTCCGGCTGGAACCTACACACTACAAGCGGTTTATTTAGATAGCGAAACTGGCGAAACGCGACCGATTAGTTTGCCGAAAACCAGCATCACGCTCCAAGCAGCACCGAACAATGCCGAAAAAATCACACCCTTGCAACTTGTAGAGCTAGATTGGTTGTCTCAACTGCGGGCGATCGCCCCCGATTTAGGCACTGGCATTGCTGGCTTAGACCCAGTTTTTTCCCATGTCGAACGCCTCAATCAGTACGATCCGGAGCAAGATTATTTACAGCAAACAGAAGTGAGCTTGGCCTACCGTCTGGGCAAAGCAGCAGGCATCAATACACCGCAAATTCGCGACTGGTATTACACCAAAGTGCTCGCTCATGCCCTCCAAGAAGAAGCGCCAGAAGTGATCGCTACGCTTGAAACCCTGCGCGATCTTGACCCAGAAAATCCGTTTATTCATGCCTATATCGCCTTTGTGAGCCTCTACCAATGGCAGCCAAAACAGGCCGAGATTGCGATCCAACCCGCCCTTAAAATCGCTCCAGAGATCCCCGAAATTCAAGCACTTTCTGGTGCTGCCGCTTTACTACAAGGGAAAGTATTTCAAGCTTGGTCAGTCGTCAAAACTTTACAGGCACAGGGGTTCTTGTGAATTTGAACACTACCCATTAAAGACTCTACCGCAGACAGTTGTATCCGATTTTATGGGGTGTGATAAGTTGATGAGGTCATTGTGCTTTTAGGAGCAAAATAAATGGTCGTGCAAGTTGGACAGGTCGCCCCGGATTTTACGGCGACGGCGGTAGTGGATGAAGAGTTTAAAACAATTAAGCTGTCTGATTATCGAGATCAATATGTTGTTTTATTTTTCTACCCACTCGATTTCACCTTCGTTTGCCCGACTGAAGTGTCTGCGTTTAGCGATCGCCACCCAGAATTTGCTGAACTAAATACCGAAGTGTTGGGCATTTCCGTCGATAGTGAATTTGCGCACCTCGCTTGGATTCAGACCGATCGCAAAGAAGGCGGCGTTGGCGAATTAACTTTTCCGCTAGTTTCTGATCTCAACAAAAATATTAGCCGTGACTATGGCGTACTCGAAGCTGAAGCCGGGATTGCCCTACGTGGCTTGTTTCTCATCGACCCAGACGGTGTTGTCCAACATATTACGGTCAACAATTTTTCTTTCGGTCGCAGCATCGACGAGACATTACGCATCCTTAAAGCTGTGCAGCACGTCCAAAATAATCAAGATGAAGTCTGCCCGGTAGACTGGCAAGAAGGGGATAAAACCCTCACCCCAGATCCAGAAGCCGCCAAAGCCTATTTCTTAACCCGTTCCTAAGTCTCTATTGCTTGTTTGTTTATTTTGTGTGTTTCTCCGTGCGACTTCGCCAAGATCCTCTACACTAGTGGCCACGAGCTTCACTCTCCCTAAGCTGCTCCCTATCAATGCCAGACCCACAGCCCACTGACTCTCCTAGGTATAGCTCTGATTCCCATGATGATTTGGAGGCGATCGCCGCCTGTGAATTATTTCGCGGCGTAGAAACCGACTCATTACAGATCCTCCTCACAGAATGTGCAGTTGCATCCTTCCCAGCAGGCGAAAGCATTGCCAAACCCGGCGAAGAAAATCACAATCTCTACATCTTGCTGTCCGGACATCTGATGGTTTACTTAGCCGAAACCGAAGACGCAGTATTAAACCCCGAAGTGGGCTTTCGGATTCCGATTGGCGAATGTATTGGCGAAATGTCGATCATCGAGAATAAACCCGTTTCCGCCTACGTGGTCACCGCCTCAGAATGCCGCTTGCTGATTATTCCCGAAACAATCTTTTGGGAAAAACTTATGTCTTGGCCAGAAGTGGTCAAAAGTATGCTGACAGGTCTGTCTAGCCGGATGCGCCGCCTCGACAAAGTCGCGATCAAGACTTTAGAAGAACGGTTGCGCTTCGAACAAATCGAACGCGATCTCAAAGCCGCCGCCCAAATCCAGCTCAATATTCTGCCGCAAGAACAGCCGCTACTGGCTCAATATCCCCAAGTCGATGTTGCGGCAAGCATCGAACCTGCGCGAGAAGTAGGCGGTGATTTTTTTGACACGTTTCCCATTGATGACAACTTAATTGGTTTGGCGATCGGTGATGTGTCGGGTAAAGGCATTCCCGCTGCATTGTTCATGATTCGAGCCGTGACAATTTTGCGGTCAAGTATTGCGCGGTTAAATTTGCATGATCAATCGCTCACGTCTATTTTTGCCTCAGTCAATCGACAATTGTGTGAGCGCAATCCGAACTGTCTGTTTGTGACGATTTTTTTGGGTATTTTGAATGTCAACACAGGCCGTTTAATTTACGTCCACGGAGGTCACAATCGGCCATTTCTAAAACGAGGCGAGGACAAGTCTCAGATGATCGAGATCCCGGAAGGGATGTTGCTGGGGGTTTACGCAGAAGCGCATTATGAGCTGGCAGAATTAACGCTAGATGCTGGCGATTTGCTGGTGATGTATACCGATGGGGTAACGGAAGCGCGGGATCGAGATGGTGAGTTTTTTATGGAAGAGCGCGTCAGTGACATTATTGATGAACTGTCTTTAGAAATTCCTGCGGAAGATATTGTTGGAATACTCGGTAATCGCGTAAAGAACTTTACGCAATCAATGCCGCAGTCGGACGATATTACGATTATGGTGATGCGCTACCTTGGGCAAGGTAAAGTGTGAGGGCAAGTTATTTTTCGGGATGAGTTTTGATGCAGCAGGGTGATCTGGTTGAGTTGACGATCCATGATCTCAATAGTGATGGGGCAGGGGTTGGTCGTTATGATGATCGGGTTGTGTTTGTGCCAGACGCGGTTCCGGGCGATCGCCTAGAGGTGCGTATCACTAAGCTAAAACGACGCTTTGCTTTTGGTAAGTTACAAACGATTCTCGAACCATCGGGCGATCGCCGTCGTCCTCCCTGCATCGTGGCGGATAAATGTGGTGGTTGCCAATGGTTGCAAGTCACCGACGCACTGCAACTGCACACCAAAACAGAAGAAATCAAACAAGCTTTACAACGTATTGGTGGCTTCGAAGATCTTGATATCGAGCCAATTTTGTCTGGCGAGCATCGCTTGGGCTATCGCAACAAAGTGACTTATCCGCTCGGTCGTTCGGCGACAGGTCACGTTCAAGCAGGTTATTACCGCAAGGGTAGCCATCAATTAGTCAATCTCAATCAATGTCCTGTCCAAGATCAACGGCTTAATCCTCTACTCTCAGAGATTAAGGCAGACATCGAGGCTCAAAATTGGTCTATTTATAACGAAGAGGAGCATCGCGGTAAATTACGTCATCTCGCTTTGCGTGTTGGCTATCACACTGGCGAAATGCTGCTGACCCTCATTTCTACGACGCCAGAATTACCAGGCTTAACGGAACAAGCGGAGGAATGGTTAGAACGCTATCCCGATTTAGTCGGCGTTTGTCTCAACGTCAATCCGAAAAAAGGCAATATGATCTGGGGACGACACATTCAGGCGATCGCCGGACGACCATATCTCAACGAGAAATTTGCAGGTCTCGATCTCACCCTCACACCAGACAGCTTTTTTCAAATTAATACCCCCGTTGCCGAATCACTTCTCGCCGCGATTATCGAAAAACTGCAACTAAAAGGCACAGAAACCCTCATTGATGCCTATTGCGGCGTTGGCACCTTTACCCTGCCCCTTGCTCGTCAAGTTAAACAAGTTATTGGCATCGAAGTACAGGCCAACTCCATCGAACAAGCATGGGAAAATGCCCAAGCTAATGATATTGATAATGTCGATTTTTATATCGAAGCAGTAGAAGAAGCCCTGCCCGCTTTTCAAGGCATTGCTGAGGTTGTTGTGATTGATCCGCCTCGCAAAGGCTGCGATCGCCGCGTCCTCGAATCTTTACGGCTATCACGACCTAGACAGATCGTCTACGTTAGCTGCAATCCGGCCACTTTGGCCCGCGATCTAAAAATACTCTGCGCCGACGAAACCTACTCTATACAATGGATTCAGCCCGCTGACTTCTTCCCCCAGACCCCCCATGTCGAATGTGCCGTACTACTAGAATTAGTTGTAAATTGATTTCTTTTGTATAATGGGGACTAGATCAAAAGACATAGATTGTACGGAATACTTACCAACTACAGAAATCATGTAGCGAGCATCACGAGCCTTATCAGCAATTTCTCATTGTTTTTTAAGTTTTTTAGGCATCACCCATCAGTATTTAGTCCGGACAGGAGCAGTAACTGTGATTGCGATTTCCCTCCCACCACCGAAATCTCACTGGAGCACCTTAAGTTTTGCATCTACGCTATATCTCTACCCCATCCTCGATATTCTTCTAGAACGCGTGCCGGAAGACTGGCAGTATGAAGTGCGTTTGGGTTTGCAAGAAGCGTTGATTAATGCTGCAAAACACGGAAATAGTATTGATCCCGGCAAAAAAATTAGTGTTCACTTCTATATGAGTAGTGAGCAATGCTCGTGGATTATTACTGATCAGGGAGAAGGCTTTGATAAAGGCTCTAAATGTTGTGACCTTGACGATGAGCTGCTGCCGCGAGAAGAAGACGAATGTGGCCGAGGTCTTTGTTTGCTAAACAGCATCTTTGATCAAGTTCACTGGAACCACAAGGGAAATCAACTGCGCATCAGTAAGCAGTTCAAAAATACGCCAGTGATGTCTGTGACGGCCAACAGCTTGTTTGGTTCCTAGCCACTGCAACTTCAAGCATTTGCGCCCTTGCCAACTAAAAAAAGCAGCCTTCTGATACTGAAAATGAGAGGGCTGCTTTTTTGTGTCGTAAATTTGATTTGTTGGGCTTCTGTTTTATGTCGCAGAAGTTGCTGGCTTGGCGGCGATCGCCTGACGATTTTTTGCCGACATCGATAACTGTGTTTGCTCAACCGGGACAAACTCAATGTGATTGAGCAATGTCGTAACGAAAGCGAAGAGCAAGAAAGGGAGAGACAGCACCACAACCAAAGCAACCGTTGCTAGCGCGTAAATCTGACGAGTCGCACTCCAGAGGGCCAAAGTCGTTGCCAAACTAATAAAAATCACAATGAGCCAAGTGATAATCTGACCGTAAATATCACCGAAACTCAAGGTGCAAATCATGCGATATCTCAATAATTCCTTATCCATAACATCTCCTTTCTTATAAAGACTAAAAAAAGCTTACTTAAAAACCAGTGATCAAAAATAACGCCATACTGTCTTGGTTGTAGACGATGGAGGCTGGTCATTTGGAGAAAGCGAAACATCAATTAACAAAAAAATAAACTTTTTCAAATCGTTGCCAAATCTTGAAAAAACTCTCGCCAATCTTAGCTAAAAAGCAGATATTTTAAGGTGGATTCGATATCCTAAACACAATAAAACTATCTCAATCGACTGTGGAGACTTAAAGAGATGCCAGA
>JBARRZ010000289.1:0-7926 GCA_049644465.1 Limnothrix sp. | reverse complement strand
GTTCGGGGCTTATGGCCGTCGGAACAATCGGTCAGTCCAGAAGTATTAGACCCGATTGCAGCAGCTGGTTTTAAGTGGATTTGCTCCGATGAAGCAGTCTTGGGTTGGAGTTTGCAGCATTTCTTCCACCGCGACGAAGTGGGCAATGTCTACGAACCAGAGATGATGTATCAGCCCTACCGGCTCGAAACGCCTTCGGGAGATCTGTCGATTGTTTTCCGTGATCACCGTTTATCGGATCTTGTCGGCTTTACCTACAGCGGCATGGAAGCGGAAGCGGCGGCTAGTGATTTAGTCGGTCACCTTGAGGCGATCGCCCGCAAACTCCGCAACAATCAAGAAGGCGGCGAAACCAGTTTGCAAAAACCGCACCTCGTTACCATTGCCCTCGACGGCGAAAACTGCTGGGAATTTTATGAGCGTGACGGCATTCCTTTCCTCACGTCTTTATACGAAAAACTCAGTGCAAACCGTCAACTAGAACTCGTTACAGTCTCCGAATTTATCGAGCAATTCCCCCCCACCAAAACAATCCCACGCGAAAAGCTCCACAGCGGCTCTTGGGTAGACGGTAGCTTCACCACATGGATCGGCGATCCGGCGAAAAACCGTGCTTGGGATCTGTTGTATAAAGCCCGCAAAACCCTAGAAGCCCATCCCGAAGCCACAGAAGAGACAAACCCAGAAGCATGGGAGTCCTTATTTGCGGCTGAAGGTTCAGACTGGTTCTGGTGGTTTGGTGAAGGTCATTCTTCGAACCAAGATGCGATGTTTGACAGGCTCTTCCGCGAGCATGTGGCAGGCATTTATAAGGCGCTAAATGAACCGATCCCGCCTGAAGTCAAGCAACCGATTGAGAAGCACAACGTTAAGCAAGAGCATGTACCTCTCAGCTTTATTCACCCTGTGGTTGATGGTGTGGGTGATGAGCAGGATTGGGACAAAGCGGGCTGTATCGAAATTGGCGGCGCTCGCGGCACAATGCACCAGAGCAGTACGTTGCAACGTTTATATTATGGTTGGGATCACCTGAATTTTTATCTGCGTTTTGATCTCAAACGGGGTGTGCAGTGGAGCGACGCGTTACCGTCAGAGTTGCATTTGCTCTGTTTCTATCCGGGGATTAACTGCGCGATTAGTCCAGCGCCGATTGCGAGTATGCCGGAGAAAGAGCCACTTAATTATCTCTTCCGTCACCACATCGGCATCAACATGATTAGTAAGTCGATTTGGTTTGAGGAGGCGACTGAGTATGGCAAATGGCGATCGCGCGCTATCCATGCCAAGATGGCCTACAAAGAATGTTTAGAGCTGTCTGTACCGTGGGATGTGCTTGACGCGAAGCCTGATTTGGATCTGCAAATGGTGGCGATTTTGGCGGACGAGGGCGAATATGATAGCTTCGTGCCAGAAAATCAATTTGTCACGCTGCGAGTCCCGTAGGCGATCGCCAAATCCTGAATTTCCTGAAATACTAAGTAACCTGCTATAAAGATGGTCTGGCTACTTAGTATTTTTTTATTGACTATTTGCCTATTTGCCACAAAATCTCAGTAATGACCGTCTTAAAGTTTACGCCATGTTCTAGTTAGGTTGAGCCATGTCTTTCTTACGAATTTTCACGCCGACTGCTCTCGCTGTGTCCACTCTGCTGATGCCACTAATGGCGATCGCCGCCGAGGAACCCACCATCCAGATCGCCATTTTACTGGACTCCAGTAACAGTATGGACGGACTGATTGACCAAACCCGCAGTCAAATCTGGAATGTTGTGAATGCCCTGACTGATGTTCGTAAAGACGGCAAAATCCCTAATTTAGAAGTCGCTTTATACCACTACGGAAATGATTCTTTGCCTTACTCAGAAGGCTTTAATCGTCAGCTCACCGACTTCACCACAGAACTTGACGGCGTCTCAGAAGAGCTTTTTGAAATCCGCACAAATGGTGGTCAAGAATACAGCGGCTGGGTGATTCAATCCGCGACAAATCAGCTCAGTTGGACAAACAATGATGATGATTTTCACGCTATTTTTATCGCTGGGAATGAACCCTTTGACCAAGGCAAAGTTGCTTGGCGAGATGCAGTCACGCTCGCTAGCCGCGACGGTATTTTAGTGAACACTATTTATTGCGGTAGTGCCGAAAGTCAAGAACGCGATCTCTGGGCGCAAGGAGCTGATTTAGCCAGTGGCGCGACGTTTAATATCAATCAAGACCGTGCTGTAGTTGTACGGCCTTCACCCTACGACGAAGATATTCGTGCCCTTAATGATCGCCTGAATGCGACTTATATTCCCTATGGCGAAGCTGGGACGAGGGGGGTAGAACGCCAAATTCAACAAGATATGAATGCCGGGGCGGCGATCGTCACCCGTGGCACATCCAAAAGTTCAGCTTATTACCGGAATGCGTCTTGGGATTTAGTTGATGCTTTGGAAGAAGAAGCTATTGATTTAGAAACACTGTCAGAAGCAGCATTGCCGGCTGAATTACAGGGTTTAAGTACCGCAGAAAAAGAGGCTTATATTGTTGGGATGCAATCAGATCGCGACGAGATTCAGGCGCAAATTCGGGATTTGACCGCCAAGCGTGAGACGTATCTGCGCGACTTGCCGACAGACGAAGATCCACGCGACACACTCGATTACGTGATGATCCAAGCGTTGCGGGAACAGTTGGCGAAAAAAGATTTTATCTTGCAGTAACGTCAAAATGTCTGGATTTTAAAATGCCATTGTTTGCCGCTGTGCATTATCTTGTCTATTGCTGGATGAGTTAGATTAGGCCGCTATTTTTTTCAGCCAGCAATGAGTAAGATTTGAACAAGCATTACGGAAGGAATATCCATGATTTACTTAGATTCGGCGATCGCCATCGAAGCAGCCCAAGCAATGTCATGGGGATGGGTTAAAGGGATCACCACCAATCCGACCCTGCTGACGAAGGCCGATACCGAACCGCTTATCACGATCAAAACCCTTGTAGATATCTGTAAAGGTGATTTTTATTATCAAATCGTGAGCCAGATTGAAGACGAGATGATCCGCGAAGCCCATAAAGCACGGGAAATTATCGGCGAAAAACTAGTGCTGAAAATCCCTGCAACCTTTACCGGATTTGCGGTGTTGCCAAAGCTAGCTTCAGAAATCAACTGCTCTGTCACGGCCATCTATCACCCAACTCAAGCCATTATTGCAGCAGAAGGTGGCGCTAAATGTGCGATCGCCTACGTCAACCGAGCAACAAACCTACAAGGAGATGGCAACACCCTCATCAGTTCCATGAAGCAAGTTCTACAGGGTAGCGAGACCTCAATCCTCGCCGCGAGCCTTAAGTCACCCGCTGAAGTCGCGACCGCTGTTGCCGCTGGTGCCGACCATGTCACTCTCTCTTTTAACCTCTTGAAAGACATCACAACTCACACTCTCTCGCAGCAAACCGTGACCGATTTTAGTGACTGCGGTAGAGGTCTGACTGCCTAAATTAATCGGAGTTCAGGTTGAAGATTTAGAGAAAAACCTTTAGAGAAAGGGAGACTCGGAGACAAAGAGACGAGGTGATATGGATATTTTTTGGCCCAATCTCTGCTTGAAACAAAATCTTCTCTCCATCACCAGTTCTTCCTCCCCTCGTGTCACCATTTCAAGCCTTACTGATCCCGAACTCACGTCAAATTACTATTCTGTTTGGTAGAGAAAAGCGCTAGAAAAAGCTTAAATCAAGCCGTCTACAGGAACTGTTGTCTATACTAAAAAGAGCCGTTACAAAACTTCATCACGAAATATTGTTTGATGACCTTTTTAGAAAACCTCAAAAAACAGACCTTATTCGGGCAAACAGTCACACCAGAATTATTTGCGATTCTGACTGTTTACTTCGTGCAAGGGATCCTGAATTTATCGCGTCTGGCGGTGAGTTTTTTCCTCAAAGATGACTTGGGGTTAACACCCGCCGAAGTGGCCGCTCTAACGGGTTTGGCTGCATTTCCTTGGGTAATCAAACCGCTTTTTGGGTTCCTTTCTGATGGGTTTCCACTCTTCGGCTATCGACGTCGTTCTTATCTAATTATTTCAGGAATATTAGGTTGTGCTGCGTGGTTTTCGATGGCCACTTTTGTGCATACTCCGTTGCTTGCTGCGGCGATGATTATTCTCAGTTCGCTCTCTGTCGCGATCAGCGATGTGATTGTTGATTCTGTGGTGGTGGAACGTGCTCGAAAAGAATCGCTCGATCAGGTGGGTTCGTTGCAGGCTCTCACTTGGGCTGTGTCTGCGGTTGGTAGTTTGGTGACGGCTTATCTAAGTGGTTGGTTGCTGGAAGAATTTAGCACCCGCGTTGTGTTTGGGATAACGGCTTGTTTCCCGCTGCTAATTTCGGCGATCGCCCTGCTGATTATTGAACAACCCCGTCCCTCCAACTCCATCCGCGAGACCACAAAAAACATTGGCGGCCAGATTAAAATCCTTTGGCAAACTATGCGCCAAAAAGCCATTTTACTGCCAACTTTATTTGTTTTCCTTTGGCAAGCCACCCCTAGTGCAGACTCCGCATTTTTCTTTTTCGCTACGAACGAACTGCACTTTAACCCCGAATTTCTCGGACGCGTTCGCCTCGCCACCAGTCTTGCCGCGCTGCTTGGTATTGGTATTTATCAAAAATTTCTGAAGCAAGTCTCCTTTCGGAACATGCTGGGTTGGAGCACAGTTCTCTCTTCAATACTCGGTTTCACAACCCTATTACTCGTAACCCACGCAAACCGTAGTCTCGGCATTGGCGATCGCTGGTTTAGCATCGGCGACAATCTCATCCTGACCGTTGTAGGACAAATCGCCTTTATGCCAGTCCTTGTCCTTTCCGCACGACTTTGTCCAAAAGGCGTCGAAGCAACAATGTTTGCATTATTGATGTCCGTTTGGAATTTAGCCGGATTACTCTCTCACGAATTAGGTGCTCTCCTGACCCAGTGGCTCGGCGTCACAGAAACCAATTTTGACCGCCTTTGGTTACTCGTCACAATCACTAATCTCTCCACACTACTGCCGCTTGTCTTTGTAAAATGGCTACCAGCAGGTGATCCTCAAGCCGATTTACCAGAACATGCACAGCCAGCAGAACTCTATCAACACCCCAACTCCTCAGAAATGGGTGCATCACTCCTGCCAACCGTCGAGCCAGACTTAGTGAGCAGTCATCGCGAACCCTAGCAATAGCCTTCAAATAAAATAGTGGGAGTTCGCCACTGGCAAACTCCCACTATTTAACAATCATTTAGAAATTAGAAGCGTTGTCGCAATCAACAAAAACGAGATATTAAACAGCAGTAGCAGTCAAAGAAGCTTGCTCTTTATGAGCCATAGCACGCATCAAATCAACCATTCTGTTGGCATAACCCCATTCGTTGTCGTACCAAGCAATAACCTTGAAGAACTGATCATTTAGTTCGAGGCCAGCACCTGCGTCGAAAATAGTGGAGTGAGCATCACTTGTGAAGTCAGTGGAAACAACCGCATCTTCGGTGTAATCCAAAATTCCTTTTAACGCGCCTAAAGAAGCAGTACGCATCGCTTCGCAAATCTCGCGGTAAGAAGTCTTGCGCTCAGTGCGGAAAGTTAAATCCACAACAGACACATCAGGCGTTGGAACGCGGAGAGCCATCCCCGTTAGTTTACCCTGTAGTTCAGGTAGTACAAGAGTTACAGCTTTTGCTGCGCCAGTAGAAGCCGGAATAATATTTTGTCCAGCGGCGCGCCCTGCACGGTTATCTTTTTTGTTAGCGGCGTCGACTGTTGGCTGAGTTGAAGTTGTCGCGTGGATGGTGGTCATCAGACCTTCTGCAAGACCGAAATTGTCGTTAATTACTTTAGCGATTGGCGCGAGGCAGTTTGTGGTACAGCTGGCATTGGAAACGATGCGGTCGTAGGCAGGATTGTAACTATCGTGGTTGACACCAACAACAAATGTAGGGATACGTTGGGGTTCTGCGGTTGGAGCCGAGATCACGACGCGTTTAGCACCGGCTTCAAGGTGTTGGGAAGCACTGACGTAATCGCGAAAAAGACCTGTAGATTCGACGACGTAGTCTACGCCAAGCTCGGCCCAAGGGAGTTCGAGAGGATTCCGAATAGAGGTGCAGCGGACAAATTGACCATCAACGATAATGCCTTCTTCGTTGTACTCGATGGTGCCGGGAAAACGGCCGTGGGTGGAGTCGTATTTGAGTAGGTAAGCGATTTTTTCGGGGGAAATTAGATCATTGATACAGACGAATTTAAAGTCAGCATTGTGGATAGCAGCACGGAATACGAGGCGACCGATGCGTCCAAAGCCGTTGATTGCAACTTTAAAAGATGACATATTTATTGTTTGCTCCGAAGTTTTGTCGAGACAGTTTGAATTTGTCGTACAGGCTTATTCTAAGAATTTTTTTAGATTTCGCAACTGTCGTCAAAGAAGTATAAAGTAACGAAACGTGCGTCTTTTTTTCGAAACATTTTCAATAGTAAATTTTGTTACTTAATTTTGCGGGGTTTGGGCTGGCGATCGCTAAAATTTGCAGTCTTTTTTACAAAACCTACTATTTGCCTTTAAAAGTGATGATGATTCTTCTCAATCAAAAATGTTGTGTTCATCACATCGGTGATTACGCAATGTAACAAAGCTGCTTTGTTGTATTGGTTCTTTTAATTTTATCGAGTAAATATACTTATTTAAAGTTAATTTTCAGAGTAAATATACTCATTCAAAATCAAGTTTTAGCTAAGGTATTGTTCTAATTTTTCTTCTAGGGCTTGAATCTGAATTGGCTTGCTTAAATAATCGTCGGCTCCCGCGTCTATGCAGCGTTGGCGATCGCCTGCCATTGCGAGGGCCGTGATGGCAATGACGGGGATAGGTGACCAGTCGCTATGTCGTTTGAGGGCAGCGGTTAGGATAAAGCCATCAACATAGGGCAGTTGGATATCCATCAGCACCAAGTCTGGCAATTGCTTCGGCGCGGGGTCTTGTAAGCGATCTAGCATTGTTTGTCCGTTATCAATAATCTCAACGGCATAGTCATGCATTTCTAGAATTTCGGTGATTAGCGTCTGGTTAAAGGGTTGGTCTTCGATTACTAAAATGCGTTTCTGGGTCGTGGGGGCGATCGCCGTATTTTCTGTCGAGACTTCAATTTCATTTTCTTGCTCAATATCGGTGCTAGATTCCCCAGTCACATTAAGCGTTAGCGGTAACCAGACCCGAAAAGAACTACCAACATTCACCGCGGACTCGACCGACACCGTACCGCCATGCAGTTCAGCTAAACGTTTTGTCAGAACCAGCCCCAAGCCAGTGCCTTCATATTGACGAGTTAAAGTGCCATCAATTTGGAAAAATGGTTGAAATAATTGCGCTTGGTCAGCGAGAGAGATCCCAATGCCTGTATCGGCAACTTCAAAACAGAGATAAGGCATACTCTCATCAATAAAGCTGCTATCGGTGCGTTGTTCCTGCTGCAATTCTTGGCCGTAGGTCAGACGGGCAGAAAGATTGATTTTGCCGTGTTTGGGTGTAAATTTGACGGCATTCGATAGTAAGTTCACAAAAATCTGCTGGATTTTGCGGCGGTCGAAGTGGACATGGCGTACTTTTGGATCCGTGCTGAGAGAAAGTTGGAGCTGCTTCGCTTCAACACGAGGGCGCACCATGGCGATACATTCTTTGCACAGATTATTGAGATCAAATTGTTCAATGTTTAACTCTGTCTTACCGGCTTCAATTTTGGAGAGATCGAGAATGTCATTGATCAAAGAAAGCAGATGTTGACCGCTTTTTTCAATGGTGTCGAGATAATTTTGTTGGCGATCGCTGATTTTGTCACTAATTTGTCGGCGCAACAGGTCGGCAAAACCGATCACACTATTTAAAGGTGTCCGCAGTTCGTGGG
>JBARRZ010000288.1:0-2841 GCA_049644465.1 Limnothrix sp. | reverse complement strand
TGCTCTTCGATTTTAATCGCTCACAACTGACTGTTTAGTTAAGAGCCAGCTTTTGTGACCAAGACTGATTAGAGATTCATAAATTCAAGAAAGTTTACGAATTATGTCATAATTTTTCATATTCACTTTATTGATTTGCAAGTCGCAATCTCCTGCCAACGATGAGCGATCGCCCCCCAGAAAAGACCCTTGCCGAGCTAGCCCCCGCCAGCTACGAATGCCCCAGTTGCGGCTATATTTACCGTCCAGCGAAGGGAGAAAGCAAAAACAATACCCCACCCGGCACAAACTTTGAAGACCTGCCTTTGATCTGGAATTGCCCAGTTTGCGGCGTAGACAAAGGCGCATTTCGGAGTATCGGTGCAGCAGATGCCCCATCAGGTTTCGAAGAAAATTTGAAGTACGGCTTTGGCGTTAATAACCTGACCCCCAATCAAAAAAATCTGCTCATTTTTGGTGCGTTTGGCCTCGGCATCTTGTTTTTCCTTAGTCTCTATGGCTTAGGCTAAGTGCTTTTATCAGCTTGAATTTTTAGTCTTTTGACATATGTCAATTAAATATTTATTACTCTATCTCTTGAGCTATGACATCCTTTTCTAATTTATTTAAACGCTTAAAAACTGTCGTGGTGGCGATCGCCGTAGTCAGTTTGTGCATGGGTTGCGTCCAAGCCCCCACCATTGACATTAGCGAAAACCCTTGGCAAGAAATCAACCTCAACACCGATTCCACCTTTGCCAACATCGCCTTTACCGACGACCTCCAGCACGGTTGGCTTGTCGGCACCAAAGAAACCCTATTTGAAACCACCGACGGCGGCGAAACATGGGAACAGCGCATCATTGACCTAGGCGAAGAAAAAGAAAGCTTCACTGGCGTCAGTTTCTCCGGCCAAGAAGGCTGGATTACAGGCCGTCCCTCCATCCTCCTGCAC
Organism: Limnothrix sp.; assembly: GCA_049644465.1. Classification (GTDB taxonomy): domain Bacteria; phylum Cyanobacteriota; class Cyanobacteriia; order Cyanobacteriales; family MRBY01; genus MRBY01. The sequence goes on along the minus strand of JBARRZ010000288.1, from coordinate 1,907 downwards.
ACCAACGACGGCGGCGAAAACTGGACAAGAATTGCCCTCAGCAATAAACTCCCCGGCGCACCCTATAACATCACTGCCCTTGCACCCAGCACCGCTGAGATGGTCACAGACCTAGGCGCAATTTACAAAACAACCGATGGCGGCAAAAATTGGAAAGCCCTTGTCGAAGGAGCCGTTGGCGTCGCGAGAACAATCGAACGTTCCGATGACGGTAAATATGTCGCAGTCTCAGCACGAGGCAACTTTTACTCCACATGGACACCCGGCGATAGCGAATGGACGCCCCACAACCGCAACTCTTCCCGCCGCTTACAAAGCATGGGATTTAAGGGGACAGATAATTTATGGTTGCTGGCCCGTGGTGGTGTGGTTCAATTTAGCGACACAACTAACCCTGACGATGCGGACGCTTGGAGCGATGCGATCACACCCGAATACCGTAATAGCGTTGGTCTCCTGCACATTGGTTACCGCACTCCTGAAGAGTTATGGGCAGTCGGTGGTAGTGGCAGTCTTGTCGTGAGCAAAGACGCTGGCGAAACATGGTTTAGAGACGCTGCAATCGAAGATGTCCCGACGAACTTCTACCGCGTCGTCTTCCTCAACGAAGACAAAGGCTTCATTCTTGGACAACAAGGGGTGATTTTACGGTACGATACTTCCACTGAAGCGGCTTAATCATCAGCTTTCCTATTGCGGTGACGCCTATGAATTTTTTATGATATAGGCTAATTTATTTAACAAGTTTTTTTTATTAATTCAAGAGGAGAATATTCGAATGGCAGGTTCTACTGGAGAACGCCCGTTTTCTGACATCGTCACCAGTATTCGCTACTGGGTGATCCACAGCATCACGATTCCGATGCTCTTCATTGCGGGTTGGTTATTTGTCAGTACTGGTCTTGCTTATGATGCGTTTGGTACGCCTCGTCCTGACCAATATTTTACTGACACTCGCCAAGAAGTCCCGATTGTGACTGATCGTTTTGAGGCAGTGAAAGAGCTTCGTGAGTTTGCGAAGTAGTTATTTTTTTGTTTCTGTTGTGTTCTTATATAAATTAAAAGGATTTTAAATTATGACAAGCGGCCCTAATAATCAACCTGTTTCTTACCCTATTTTTACCGTCCGTTGGTTGGCGGTTCATACTCTGGCTGTTCCCTCGACTTTCTTTGTTGGGGCGATCGCCGCTATGCAATTCATTCAACGCTAGGAGCCACTGATGGAAAGACAAAAAAATCCGAACAGACAGCCTGTCGAGCTAAACCGTACATCTTTGTACTTGGGTCTTTTGCTTGTTGCTGTGCTTGGTATTCTCTTTTCTAGTTACTTCTTTAACTAGATTGGATCATTTCAAAATTATTATTACCTAGAGGTTATCTCCATGTCTGAAGGCGGAAAAATCCCACTTTGGATCGTCGCTGTCGTCGCCGGAATGGGCGTTATTGCAGTTGTCGGTATCTTTTTCTACGGTGCTTACGCCGGTGTTGGTTCTGCGGTTTAGGCTGAACTGAAACGCAATATTTTGACGAGGTCGTTTGCAACATTATGCAAGCGGCTTTGTTGTTTTATTAGCTACGATGAGACTCGCTTAGACACATTGCTGAATTGATTAAATACATTGATAAAAAAACTCTGCTTGTAGAGCTAGAGACAACTAGTGATGTATTGCGGGAAAATGAACTGAGTTTCGAGAGTGCAACTGCTCAGCGTTGATGGTGAGGGAACCTAGGGGCAGATCGGATAGTCAGGGAAAGTGATGGTTGGGAATAGTCGCCGTCATGTTGAAGTTTTTATAGGCAGTTCCTGTTCAGGGAATCTCGCGTCATCGTTAATAGGAAGGACATAATGAGTCAAAAAGTCGTGGGTAATATCTGTGGATCTGCAATGGGAGCGATCGCCTTTTTTC
>JBARRZ010000287.1:0-3622 GCA_049644465.1 Limnothrix sp. | reverse complement strand
CCCAAACCATTCTTCGGATTTACGCCCAACTCAGCGAAAGTTTCCGCATATTTTTCGAAGACATCTTTGTAATAAACAGTGACGGCGTGACCAAACAAAATCGGGTCAGACACCTTCATCATCGTGGCTTTGACGTGGAGGGAGAGCAAAATATCCTCAGCCTTTGCCGCCGCAATCTCCTTCTCGTAGAAAGCCCGTAACGCCTTGGCACTCATGCGTGATGCGTCGATGACTTCCCCCGCGAGAACCGCCGTTTTTTCTTTGAGAACCGTAACTGTGCCATCCGCCGCAACATGCTCAATTTTGACAGCACCCGCTTTTTCAATCACAACCGACTGCTCGCTACCATAAAAATCATCGGCATCCATATAGGCAACGTGGGACTTGGAATCGCTCGACCATGCGCCAACTCTGTGGGGATTTTTCTGGGCATATTCCTTCACCGCAGCAGCAACCCGGCGATCGCTGTTTCCTTCGCGTAATACTGGATTTACCGCACTGCCCAACACCTTGGAATACTTAGCTTTAATCGTCTTCTCTGCGTCAGTTTTCGGGTCAGCGGGATAATCGGGAATGTTGTAACCCTTGGATTGGAGTTCGGCGATCGCCGCCACGAGTTGAGGGATAGAAGCACTGATATTAGGGAGTTTAATAATGTAGGCTTCCGGCGTTTTCGCCAGCGCACCCAGTTCCGCGAGGCTGTCCGATTGCTGTTGCTCTGCCGTCAGATTTTCTGGGAAATTAGCCAAAATTCGACCAGCGAGGGAAATATCCTTCATTTCGACCTCAATATCCGCCGCATCCGTAAACGCCTTCACAATCGGCAGCAAAGAATAAGTCGCCAAGGCAGGGGCTTCGTCAGTGAATGTATAGGTGATTTTCGAGGTCTGATTACTCATATTGCGTTCGCGGAAACTCATCAAATTTATGTCCGCCTAAATGATACATGGCGCAGCGGCGGAGATTCGTATCGATTCATCTAGAAATGCTGATAGGAACGAAGAAGACAGGCGATCGCTTGACGTGTCTTCGCAATTTGCTAAGCTCGGAGCAATTTAATGAAATTTGTCACTCTAATTGACTTTCAGATAATGCCTATAATGACTCAAATTTAGTTATTATTCGTCAGCTCTTGTAGCAGTATTTATTGTTTTTGTATCGCGTAGAGGTTAGCCGATTAGCCATGAACAATATTAAACTTAATGTTATCTACTTCTATGCATATTATTATCCGCTCTCGACTTGTTGATTTGTGGAGAGAGCAACGTAAATCTAAAACAGGCTTATTACTTTGGTACAAGTTAGCAAATTTTGCAAAATGGCAAAACTTTGTTGAGTTAAAACAAGTCTTTCCTTCTGCTGATCAGGTTGGCAATCTAACTGTTTTTAACATTGGAGGGAATAAATATCGTCTAATTACTTTTATCGATTACTCCTATCAAAAGATTTTTATTCGAGATGTACTAACTCATCAAGAATATGACAAAAATAATTGGAAAAAAGACACTTGGTTTTAATTAATCAAGTTATAAAGCATTGTTATTCACAGGCATAAAACTCATGTTTAAAACTCAACCCAAAAGCTATATCGATCTTTTACAAGCCTTTCCGCCTCGCCCAATTAAGTCGGTAGAAGAATTTGATGCGGTACAAGTCGTTATTGATGCTTTATTAGACTCTCAAGAGATGACAACTGATCAACAAGATTATCTTAATGTTTTGGGTACATTAATTCATGAATACGAAGAAAAAAATATTGTTATTCCAGATTTATGTGGAGTCGAGTTGCTTAAAGCTCTCATTGATGAATTTAGTTTAAAACAAAAAGACTTAGTTTCTGTTTTTAAAACCGAGTCTATTGTGTCTGACATTTTGAAGGGAAAACGAAAATTTACAGTAGAGCATATTGAAAAACTAGCTACTTTTTTTCATGTTTCACCATCTGTTTTTTTAAATCATTCATCGTAATTTGGTTGAAGGGCGATCGCCCTCCTATTCACCCGATAAAATATAGATCTAAATTCAATCTAGCGAGTTGAGAGGTCAAGCGAAATGGTGCAAATACCATACAAATCACTGACATTAACAGAATTTTTACAACGACCCGAAACAAAGCCAGCTAGTGAATATCTTGATGGACAGATTATCCAAAAACCGATGCCCCAAGGAAAACATAGTGCAATCCAAGGAGAATTTGTTCCGGTTATTAATGCGGTAGTCAAGAAAAAACGTATTGCCCGTGCCTTTCCTGAGTTGCGTTGTACTTTTGGCGATCGCTCTGTTGTTCTAGATATTTCCGTCTTCACTTGGGATCGAATTCCTCGCGATGAGAATGGAGAAATTGCTAATACTTTTACCGCTGCGCCAGATTGGACAATTGAGATTCTTTCACCCGGTCAAAGTCAAACTAGAGTTACGAAAAATATTTTGTATTGTCTAAAGCACGGCTCTCAAATGGGCTGGCTAATCGATCCTGCTGAACAAACCATATTTGTCTATTGTCCACAGCAGGAAATCAATGTTTTTGATGAGTCAAATTCAGTTTTGTTGATGCCTGATTTCATGAATAAGCTACAGCTTACCGTCGGGGAATTGTTCGCTTGGTTATTGGAATAGAAAAAAGGCGATCGCCCTGTCTTTTACCAAACTCAAAACTAATTCTTTGATTCGAACCCTTAAGTCATAGTGTAATCAATTGTAATCCTCCGGAATTGCGGCGTAGATCACTGAGGTTAGAGCTGATAAGGCTTTACTTTTTTCTCGAAAAACCAGTGTTAGCATTGGCGTAAGAGGGAAGATTGCCTCACAGAACACTATTACAGACACTACAAAATATCATGGCAAAATCAATTGTGACCTTGGTTGATAACTTACCCGAGGACAATATCACCACAAAAGTATTGAGTGCCCTAGATTTTGTTTTTCCCGGCGAGTGGGTCAACGTCCACGGTTTTGATGATTTGATCCGTGCCCTCACGAAAGAGGCGGATCCGGCGATGCTACAAAAAATTCGGGAGCAGGCGATCGCCCTCTACGACGACAAAAAAAATGGTTACCAAAGTGCCGTTTCGTTGTACCAAACGATTGATAAAGCTGATACCGCATTAGGCGCAGCCGCACTCGCCGATAAAATTGGTGAAAAGATTGGTCTGCTAGGCTTTTTGAGCAAACTGACACCGAAGGCAGACACTAGCCAAACAATTGATTTAGTACTAAAAATCTCCGTCGAAATCCTTGCCTATTGCAAGATGAACGGCATCCCTAGCGCGAATCCAAAACTATTTGTGCAGGCTCTCAAAGAAAACTACACTGGCGCTGCCCTTGTGCGAATGGGGACGCTGGTTTGTATCGATGGTTTGTTGCCGCTCGGCCCGAATTTTTTAGACAAAGCCCACGAAATCATTAGTGGTACAGGTCAAGAAGAAATTAAGCGAAATCCGGGTTATACAGTACTCGGTTCGGCTTTGCCGGGTGATGATACGTCTTCGAAATTGGGCTTTTTGAGTGAAAATTTTGAAGCGGTGCGCGGCTGGATGGAGGAGTTAATTAGTAAAACGGGCGTGACGCAAAGTTCTGTGTTTGGTCATGTGGGCAGCTTCATTCAGATAGCGGACGATAATCT
>JBARRZ010000286.1:0-34598 GCA_049644465.1 Limnothrix sp. | reverse complement strand
ACATAGGGGTCATTGTGCCGACGATGCTGAAAATAAGCTTGCAATGTGCCGTCGCTACGTTGGGGATGAAAATATTTAGCCGCTGGATAGCCATAATCAACCGTGAGAATATAGCCGAGCTTGAGTTTTGACTGAAGCGCATTTAGCCAATCCAGCATCTGTAAATTGACCTCTGTAGAATAACCTTCAGGATAATTTGACAACTCTATTCCCAACTTTTCAAAATACGTTTTGAGATTAGAATTTGATAATTCACCAATAACTTCTTTTAATCCAGTTGATGATTTTGTATCTGTTGTAACAAATTTTTCCCGTAGTTTCCCTGCCTGTACAACGACCCGGTGAACTGGAAAAGCATCTAACAGCTCATTACTAAGAAAACAGCCAGAAATACTTTCTCCTTTAAGATCATCCCATTCACACCAGCGAATATTGACGGATGTTAAATTTGCTAATTCTTTTTGCTGTTGTTGTCGTAGAATTGATGATTTTTCGATAATAATATATTCAATTTGCTTTGCTTTTTCTGGATATGTTGCTGTTATGTAATGGAGGATATCTTTAGCTAAATGGCCTTTGCCTGCACCCATTTCGACGATCTGGAATAATTCAAGCTGAAGAACAGTTTGCATTTGCAATAGCTGCTCTGCTAATAATTCGCCAAAGTCTACACCGAGAGACGAGGCTGTAAAGAAATCGCCTTGTTTGCCGATATCTGTTTGTTTTCTGTTGTAATAACCCTGCTCTGGATGGTACAGAGCTAAGTCCATATATTGAGCAAAGGTAATCGCATTTTGGTCGGCGTGATTGATTATGTTATGAATTGCTGTATCTAAGGCTATAGTCATTGGTTAGACAAGGTGGAATGAATATAATTAAAGAAAGCTGGGTCTCTCTACGAACAAATACTTAAATTGTCCTGTCCACGGAAATCATCCTGAGAAAAGTAAGGCGATAGATTAAGACTGCCTGTGGTGACAAAGGGCGTAGCACTTGAGGTGAAAAGGCGACTAAATGCTGGATAGTTTGTGGATTCTGATCTGTGCCTGCTTAGTTTTTTTGATGCAGCCAGGTTTTATGTGCTTGGAGTCGGGGCTGACTCGCTCCAAAAATAGTATCAGTGTTGCTGTCAAAAATTTAGCAGATTTTTCGGTGTCTACTTTCTGTTTTTGGTTGGTGGGCTATGGCTTGATGTTTGGTGCTTCGGTGACGGGCTGGTGGGGTCAGGATTATTTTTTTTATGATTGGCAAGATCCGTCAGAGATTGCTTTTTTTGTGTTTCAAATTATGTTCTGTGGCACGGCAACAACGATTGTCTCGGGGGCGATCGCCGAACGGATTCGATTTAAGGCTTATCTGGCGATCGCCGTCATAATTTCCGGCCTCATTTATCCCACGTATGGTCACTGGGCTTGGAATGGCCTCAACGGTGAAAACTTACAGGGCTGGCTGGGGCAATTAGGCTTTATTGATTTTGCAGGCTCAACCGTCGTCCACAGCATTGGGGCTTGGGTTTCCTTAGCTGTGTTATTGCATTTGGGCAATCGTACCGGACGATTTGTCGATGGAAAATCACACCCGATTCACGGCTCTGATTTGGTCATGTCTGTTTTCGGCACAATGTTGCTGTGGTTTGGCTGGCTAGGCTTCAATGCCGGTAGTACCTTGGCTTTCAATGAACAAGTACCGGGTATTTTACTCAATACTGTTTTGGCAGGTGTCGGTGGCTTGCTGGGAGCTGGGAGCTTAAAAGCAATTCAGACGAACAATATCAGTGTTTCCGCGCTAATGAATGGCTGTTTAGCTGGCTTGGTCGCAATTACAGCCTGTTGCCACGTCGTGAGTACACCCATTGCACTGGTTGTCGGGATGACCGGTGGATTTGTGATGTTGCTCGGCGAATATTGTCTCGAACGGTGGCAGATTGATGATGCGATCGCCGCCATTCCCGTTCATGGTTTCGCCGGAGTCTGGGGAACCCTTTGTGTCGCTTTATTCGGCAAAGCAGAATTACTCGCCCTCGGTCGCTGGCAACAACTAGCCGTTCAAGCATTAGGCATTCTCATCGCCTTTCTTTGGACATTCTGCGTTAGCTATATTTTTGTCGGTCTCTGGAAAAAATACTTACCATTGCGCGTCAGCCTCGAAGCCGAACGACTAGGGCTAAATGTGACCGAACACCAAGCCCGCACCGAAGCCTATGACCTACTGCAAATAATGGCCCATCAGGCTCAAAACCAAGATCCAAGCCTCCGTGCTCCAGTAGAACCCTTTACCGAAATTGGCGTAGTCGCAGAACATTACAACCGAGTGATGGTCAGCTTAGAACAAGCATTAGGACAGAGTGAAGCCCTTGCCAGCGAACTCGAATTCAAAGTGATCGAACGCACCAAAGCTTTAAGCACTGTCAATCAAAATTTAGAAATAGAAGTCTTTGAACGGCGGCAAACAGAAGCAGATCTCATTACCTTTAGCCGTACGCTCGAAAGCACGCTCCAAGAACTCAAACAAACCCAATCGCACTTAGTTCAATCGGAAAAAATGTCGGCTTTGGGTCAAATGGTGGCAGGCATCGCCCATGAGATAAATAATCCAGTGAATTATGTTTACGGCAATCTCAAATACTTGGCGGAGTACACTCACGGTTTGATTGCTCTCATCGAGATGTATCAAGTGCAGGTTGTGCCAACGCCCCCGGAAATAGATGAAGCATTGACGGCCTTAGATTTAGATTTTGTGCGGCAAGATTTACCGAAAATTTTGGGATCGATGCGGGATGGGAGTACGCGTATTCGCGATCTTGTGATTTCGCTGCGTAATTTCTCTCGGCTGGACGAAGCATCTCAGAAACAAGTCAATTTGCATGATGGCATCGACAGCACTTTGCTTATTTTGAAAGCGCGTATTCAACGCCGCTCTTACGAAGCACCAATCCAAATTTTCAAGAATTATGGCCAGTTGCCGCTGATTGATTGTTATCCGAGTCAGCTCAATCAAGTGTTTATGAATTTGTTGGCAAATGCGATGGATGCTTTGGATGAGCTTTATGCAGAAGATCCGACCCATATCGGCACGATCATGATTAGCACTGAATGTATTGAGAATGAGTGGATCCGGGTGGCGATCGCCGACGATGGGAAGGGCATTAGTCACGATGTACGCGAAAAATTATTTGATCCTTTTTTCACAACAAAGCCAGTCGGCAAAGGGACGGGTTTAGGTTTGTCAATTTCTTACAAAATCATTGTGGAGAAACATCACGGTAAAATCTGGTGTGAACCGAATTCTCCCCAAGGTACTAAATTTGTCTGTGAAATCCCCGTCTCTGTCTAGACCTTTCTGGCAGTCATTGTGGCAATTTTCTCGCCCACATACTATTATCGGCACGAGTTTGAGCGTTTGGGCCTTAGCGTTTTTAGCGGCGACCCCAGCACAATTGTTTGGTTCTTTTGGGTTGACTGTGCTGGGTGCATGGCTAGCTTGTTTGGCTGGGAATGTCTATATTGTCGGCCTCAATCAACTGACGGATATTGAAATTGACCGCATTAATAAACCCAACTTGCCTTTAGCGGCGGGCGACTTTTCTGCGAAAACAGGCTGGTGGATTGTTAGTATTTGTGCGGGTTTTGCTTTAGCGGTGAGTGCGTTTAGCGGGCTATGGCTAGCGGTGACGGTCTGGGGTAGCTTGGCAATTGGGACGATGTATTCTTTGCCGCCGGTGCGCTTGAAGCGTTTTCCGTTGCTTGCGGCAGTTTGTATTTTTTCGGTGCGGGGCATGGTGGTCAATTTGGGATTGTTTGCCCATTATCGACAAATGCTTGGTCAGTCTGTGGTGATTACACCGACGGCTTGGCTGTTGACAGGGTTTATTATTGTTTTCACGGTGGCGATCGCCATTTTTAAAGACGTGCCTGATATGGAGGGCGATCGCCAGTATCAAATTCAAACATTCACTTTGCTATTGGGTAAACAGAGAATTTTTAATCTGTCGTTAGCCATTATTTTTGGCTGTTATCTCGCGATGATTGTGGGCGCTTTGACGTTAGAGACGATCCTTAATCCTTATCTTTTTGCGATCGCCCACGTGATTTTATCCGGCCTACTTTGGCAGCGCAGTCGCACCGTAGACTTGAGTGCAAAATCTGAAATCACGTCATTTTATCAATTTATCTGGAAGCTATTTTTTCTAGAATATTTACTATTTCCTATCACCGTATGGCTTGCGTGAAGATGAAGTTTGAATTGCTGAGAACTCTCATCTAAAGACGATGAACGTCGAAATAATTGCGCAATGACTAGTAATTACAGCGTCAAGCTCTGGCAATTTTCCGAAAAGAAAACAGATTTTGATTTAAAAGATAAAAATTCGTTTTAGTGAGATTTGAGTCGATGTAATTTTTTCCTTGCTCAAGACCTCTTTTTGTGGGAAGTTACTAGGAATTTGTGGGGACATAATTGTGGCAGATACATACGAAAGTCGGGGACATTTGCTCACTGAGCAGGTGAATCCAGAAAGTCAGAATTTAGATCAAATGACAGCTTTAGAGTTAGTGGATTTGTTCAATGCCGAGGATAAAAAAACGTTGGCGGCGATCGCCGCCGCCCGCGCAGAACTTGCCACAGCCATTGACATCACTAGCGCATCACTCCAGAAAGGCGGACGACTTTTTTATGTTGGCGCGGGAACAAGCGGACGTTTAGGGGTACTAGATGCCGCCGAATGTCCACCCACTTTTTGTACGCCTCCAGAACTGGTACAAGGCATCATTGCTGGCGGGGCAGGTGCTTTAGTACGTAGCTCCGAGGCTCTGGAAGATAGTCCTGAAGATGGCAAAGCGGCGATCGCCCAACGCCAGATCACAGAATTAGATGTCGTTGTCGGCATTACCGCCGGTGGTACAACCCCCTATGTTCGTGGGGCGATCGCCGCAGCCAAGCAAAGAGGCGCAAAAACCGTCGCCATCAGTTGCGTCCCCGCCAACCAAGTCCCCTTCGATGTCGATGTCGATATCCGCCTACTCACCGGCCCAGAAATCCTCGCCGGATCCACCCGCCTCAAAGCAGGCACAGTAACCAAAATGGCGCTCAATATTTTGTCTACCAGTGTCATGGTCAAGCTCGGCAAAGTCTACGGCAACCGCATGATCGACGTTTCCGTAACCAACCACAAACTCCATGACCGCGCCCTCGGCATTTTGCAAGATCTGACAGATTTGTCTCGAGCAGAAGCCGCTACTTTGCTAGAAAAGTCTCAGCGTCAAGTCAAGCAAGCCTTACTAATGCACTGGAAAAATATTGAATTGGAAGCAGCAGAATCTTTGCTTCAAAATAACAATGGCGATCTTAGAAAATCGCTCAAATAAATTTCTTCAAAGACGCTTGTCAATCATGTCAGCTAGTAAAGAAAAAACAGCCAGTTGCGTTGTTGCGACAAACAAAATCAAAGTAGCATCCGTCAAATCTTGCCGAACGAATAAATCTAGAGTAAAAGAGATCAAAAAGCCAAAAAAGAACAAACTTGCAATCGGAACGAAAATACGAATTGGTGCAAAATAAATACCTGTTCTCAAAATTAATTTAAAGAATCTTAGGGTATCGCGAATTGGCTTAATTTTGCTTTGCCCAACACGATGAAAATAATTGATAGGCTCATAATGAACAATGTAGTTATTAGTCAACATTGCTAACGTAATTGTTGTTGTAAAACTGAAAGTATCTGGCAAAATATGGATGAATTCTTGAGCAATCTCTTTCCGAAAAACGCGCATACCGCTATTCAGATCTGGAATTTTTTGTTTCGCGATCCATTGAGCAAAACCAACTAAAAAGAATTTTGGTATTTTACGGATATTAGAATAAGTAACATTTTCACCAGTGCGAGAACCAACAACCATATCAAATTTGTCCCCAAGGGCAATCAAATCTGGCAAGCGTTCATTCGGATAAGTGCCATCCGCATCAGTAATCGCAATAAAATCGTAAGAAGCGTGCAAAATACCTGTTTTCAAAGCAGCACCATAACCTTTATTTACAGGGTGGTGAAATAAGCGAATGTTTTCTTGTTGTTTAAGAATTTGTGCAGTATTATCAACAGAGCCATCATCGACTGTGATAATTTCATAAGCTTGTTGTGCTTTTGAAAAAATGCTTTTTAGTTGCTCTAAAGTTTCGGCGATCGCCCCTTCTTCATTGTAGACAGGAATAACAATTGAAACTCCACGGGATAATGAGATAGGCAGCTGAGGATCTGGCATTTCAACTATATATAATAAACAAATAGATTGTAAATGAGTTTAAATCTTTTAGGACAACTAAATACTTTTTTCTTTACGCCGACTAAAAGTTTTAAAGATAAAAATAATGTAATCTGGTTGTCAGCAAGTCTATGCTTAAGTTTACTGTATCCGATTCTAGCTTTAAGCACTGTCTGGGGAGAATCATACTGGATTCAAGACGATGCTAGACAACATATTTTTTGGATGCAAAAGTTTGTTGATCCAGAAATTTTTAATAATGATCTAATCGCAAAATATTACGAGTCTATTTCTCCTTGGGGAATTCATCTTTTTTACAAATTCTCTTTTTTATTGATAAAGATAGAGCCTCTCTTTTTATCTAAAATCATTCCCACTTTTTTATCTGTTGTCACTGCTTTTTTTGCCTATAAATTCGCACAAAAAATCTTACCTCTTCCTTTTTATGGGTTCGTCGCTTCTGTCATGTTAATTCAAAATTTTTGGATGCAAGATGGATTTGCTTCTGCTACTGGAAGAGCTTTTGGTTTACCCATTTTGATCGCTTTCTTTGGCTACCTCGTTGAACAATCATACTGGAAAGTTGGCTTTACTATCTTGCTAATGGGGTTATTTTATCCACCATTTATTCTGATTTTCATTGTAATTTTACTATTGCAATTGATTGATTTTAAAGCTTCTTTTTTTAAACCAAGCATAAATAAGCAAAAGCTAATTTTTGTCGCCATTAATATTATTGTATGTGTTATTTCTTTATCACCACAAATATTAATCTCTTCTGAATTTAATCAAGTTATTACACTACAACAAGCCAAACAACTACCCTCTTTTCTGCCCGGAGGAAGAACCGTATTTTTCGATTCAGATAGTTTTCATTTTTGGTTCAATGGCGATCGTACTGGCTTGCGATTGAGTGCAGCTTTAATGCCTGACTTCACTTACGCTACCTTTTTATTTCCTTTTTTATGGATTAGTCGTAATTTCTTTATTAACAAGTTCAGCGGTAGAAATTTAACTATACTATTTCAAATATCTATTGCAGGTATTTTGTTATTTTTTGCAGCGCATCTTTTGTTGTTTGAATTGTATTTACCCAGCCGGTATCCGTTTCATACGCTACGTATAACCTTTACTTTCGTTAGTGCATATATCGTTGTTTTTTTATTGCAAGAATTATTTTTACGGCTTCAAAAGACTAAGTGGCAAGCTACCAATTTTGTGATGTCTACAGTTTTGAGTTTTTGCCTAATAATGATTATTGTCAAGCCTTTATTTTTAGAGTGGTTTCCAACTCACGGATATGTAATTGGTCAATATCCATTAAGTTATGATTTTCTGAAAACAACGCCTAAAGATACATTAATTGCATCTTTAGATGGAGAGATTGATAATATTGCAACTTTTAGTTATCGGTCTGTCTATACAGCTCGTGAATATGCAATTCCTTATCATTTTGATTATTATCAAATTCTGCAAAAACGCACTCGGAATTTAATTGCTGCGCACTATACCACTGACACAAATCAACTGAAGCGTTTTATTCGTCAGTCAGGGGTTGATTTATGGCTAGTCAGCGATCGCCTTTTCAGTGCCACTTATCTACGTGGAGATGGACGACAAAATAGATGGCTGCAGGAATTTCAACCCCAAACAGATCAGGCGATCGCCTCCCTAGAAACATCCAGCCAAAAAACTGCCCTCCAGCAAGTCCAAGAGCAATGCACTGTTTTCACCGAACGAGACATTAAGCTGATCGATTCCCAATGCATTCTACGAGCCGAACCGAAAAAATAGCTCTATCAGAATCTACTTGAGTATCAGTGTTAGACTCAAAGACAAAAGCTTCACAAAACTTTATAAAATGACAGCCACGTCCCCCCGCACGAAAAAAGCCTACGACAAACAAGCTTGGCAGAAGGGCTACGATTCTCAGCCTCAGGAACTAGCCTACGAAATCACTGAAATTGAAGGCAATATTCCACCAGAATTAAACGGGACTTTGTTTCGGAACGGCCCCGGTTTATTAGACATTGGCGGGACGCCGATTCAGCATCCTTTTGATGGTGATGGCATGATCTGCGCCGTCACAATTAACGACGGTAAGGCACATTTTCAAAATCGCTTCGTGCGTACCGAAGGTTTCGTCGCTGAACAAGAAGCCGGCAAACCAGTATTCCGTGGTGTATTTGGCACGCAAAAACCCGGTGGTTTTTTCAACAATGCGTTCGATTTACGTATTAAAAATATTGCCAATACCAACGTGTTGTACTGGGGTAAAAAGTTACTCGCGCTTTGGGAAGCCGCAGAACCCCACAGTCTTGATCCGAAAAATTTAGACACAAAAGGATTGGAATATTTAGGCGACACACTAAAGCCCGGTGACGGATTTGCCGCACATCCACGCATTGATCCAGCGAGTATCTGGGATGACGGACAACCATGCTTAGTTAATTTCGCTGTGAAGCCCGGTGTGCCAACTCGCATTACGGTCTACGAAATTGATCCAGATGGAAAGTTGCTCCGCCAACAGGAGCGCAAGGTTGAGGGATTTGCCTTTATTCATGACTTTGTGATTACGCCCCACTACGCCATTTTCTTCCAAGCGTCGGTGAAATTTAATCCTTTACCCTACGTACTTGGTCTGAAAGGTGCGGGGGAATGTGTTCACTTTCAGGCAGATAAGCCGACAAAAATCTTAGTGATTCCGCGTGACCCTCAGGGTGGTGAGATGCGGACATTGGAGACGAAAGCGGGCTTTGTCTTCCACCATGCAAATGCGTTCGAGCAGAATAATAAAATTATTGTGGATTCGGTTTGCTATCAGTCACTGCCGCAGGTTGAGGCGGGAATGGACTATAAGAATGTGGACTTTGATACGCTCGATCCAGGCCAACTGTGGCGTTTTACGCTGGATTTGGAAACTCAAAAAGTGACACGCGAATTGTTGGATAGTCGATGTTGTGAGTTCCCGGTGGTTCATCCGGATCATGTGGGACGGGATTATCGTTATGCCTATATTGGTGCGACTTACGGTACGACGGGCAATGCACCGCTGCAAGCAATCTGGAAGCTGAATTTAAAAGATCCTGAACAACAACAACTACATTCTTTTGCGCCCCATGGGTTTGCGGGGGAACCGATTTTTGTGCCCCATCCGCAGGGTCAAGGGGAAGATGAGGGTTGGGTGTTGGTGATGATCTATGATTCGCAGCAGCATCGCTCGGATATTGTGATCCTTGATGCACAGCATATCGATAAAGGGCCTTTGGCAACGCTACATCTCAAACAGCATATTCCCTATGGTTTGCACGGTAGTTGGACGGCTGAGCGATTTGTTGAGTTTTAGTTATTAGGAATCTTTGGGTTGTTCGTTGCGGGGCGATCGCCAGACCCACCAAGCCCCAAGACAAAGAGTACAATTACCGACAACGGTCATCGCAGCTTGAGTTGTGACCAGCCATTCTAAAGTGGGCGCGTTATCAAAAAAGTGCCATGTACAAGCACACATTGCACTAATTAGGGATGGCAACATGCCCCAAGAAAGCGCGTACCAGCTTTTATCGTTGGTGAGTTGACCGTAAGAAAAAATGAGCCAAATGGCCATCATCCATTCAAGGACGCTAGACACATGAACCATCCAAGTGGGAAAAGAGAGAGCATTCATAGCGGTGGTTGATGAAAAATAAGGGGCGCAAAAAATCAATAATTTACGTCTCTTGTTTTAGGTTTCTTTTTTGAGCTTGCCGAGTTGCTCGATGGTGTCATTAATGACGGAAGTGAGACTTTTACGCGTATTTTCGTGGGCTTCTCGTTCTTTCTGGAGGGCTTGGAGGGTTTGGTTTCGTTCTTGGGTGGTGCTGATTAGGCGCTGTCTGAGGGTATCAAGCTCGGCGATCGCCATAATCTCTTGATCGATCGCCTCTAAATCACTGTCAGACCCCGCAGGCAACTGCAAACCCTGCTGGAGCGACTGGAGCGTCAGTTGCATTTGGTCAAACTGATCTTTCGCCAGATGTGCCTCTGTGCGCCGCTGCTGGGCTTCCTCGGTATACCGCTGTCGCCAACTGGCCTCATTTTGTTGGCTACTTTGTAATTCCTGTTGTAACGTGGCTAGCTGCTGCTTAAGGCGATTAATCTCACCGAGCCATTGGACAACCGCGTCGCTCATCCCTAAAACTCCTAGCGTAACTGCATCTAAACTATAGTAATGTGCTTCACTAAATCTGGAAAAGATACCTGTCGCCCTTCAACCTCGAACGGGTAAATGCTGCGGCTTTTTGCCTGAGACCTTTGCGCTATGAAACGTTTTTTTCGATTTTTCCTATATCTAAACTTCAAAACGATTGTCCGCACAATCCGACAGGCACTCCAACGACGCTTGATGGGGCTTTCTGCAGAGATTGCCTACAACGTGATGCTGTCACTATTCCCAATCATCATTATGATGCTGACAGCATTGGGGATATTTACTGAACGGTTAGACGAAACGGTGTTGCAGCTCGCCAATTATTACCGCGAAGTGATGCCAATCTCGGTCTGGAAGTTGTTGCAAGACTTTGCGGGAGAAATTAGTAAAGGGCCGAGCAAAGGTCTATTTTCAGTTAGTTTTATCGCCACCATCTGGGTTTCTTCTGGTGCGTTGAGTGCGGCGATGAATGCGCTTGATCTGATTCATGAAATTCCACAACAGCAACGGCGTCCTTTTTGGAAAGCAAAATTAATTTCTATTTTTATCACGGTTGGGGCGATCGCCTTACTGATTTTCGCGTCATTTTTGGTTTTAGTTGGCGACAGCGTTGTGCGTGTCGGTTTGGATCTAGTCGTTCGTTTACCCGTAGACACCACGGGCGTCAGCATTTTAGTAACCCTCTGGCGATTCCTTAGTTTTCCACTCGCGTTGGGTTTTGGGGCAGGGGTTATCGCCATTTTGCTGAATATTATTACCAGTCCACCCGATCGACGACATCCATGGCGCAAACTGAAAAAAGTCTCCCTTGGTCTGGCGATCGCCACCCTCAGTTTCATCGCAATCTGTTTTGTGATTCTCTTCATCCAAAACCTGATTGTTAACCGAGAAATTGATTACGATTTGGCCAACGTGATCGTTACGTTGTGGCGATTCCTCAGTTTGCCAGTCGCCTTAATGATTGTGTCCATCGCCTTCGCCTTTATCTACAGCATGGGTTCCAGCCGCATGACTCAGGGGATGCCCGTCTTGCCCGGTGCCGTTATGGGGGCCGTTTCTTGGGCAGTAATCTCTTCATTATTTCGCCTGTACGTCGCAAACTTCGGCCAATACAACCGTGTTTATGGCGCAGTCGGAACTGCAATTATCTTGATGTTGTGGCTGCAATTAAGTGCCCTTGTGATGTTACTCGGTGACCAATTTAACGTCGTTGTGGGCGAAGAAATGCTCCGGAATGCTCTTAAAAAAGAATCCCCACTGGATGCCAGCCTCAACGTTGTTTCCGAAGAGAAAAAAGCCCCCCTGCGCGAAGAAGCCCAGAGAGACACTTGAGGTATTTAGTTAATTAAATATGAATTTCTGAAGATGGGTCAGGCGATCGCCGCCGAAGCCAACTCCTCTTTTAAAATATTCACCTTATCTAGACGTTCCCAAGGCAAATCCAGATCATCCCGACCAAAGTGACCATAGGCCGCGACCTCCTGATAAAAACGCCCACCACGCGCCGCAGGCATATTGCGTAGATCAAACGTCTGAATAATTCCCGCCGGACGCAGCTCAAAATTCTTGAGCACAACCTCCTCCAAACGATCCTCATCCACTGTCGCCGTACCAAACGTTTCGATCATCACACTCATCGGGCGAGCCACCCCAATCGCATAACTTACCTGAACCTCACACTTATCCGCTAAACCCGCGGCCACAATATTTTTGGCCACATAACGACAAGCATAAGAAGCACTCCGATCAACCTTTGTGGGGTCTTTACCAGAAAAAGCACCACCGCCATGGCGAGAATAACCACCATACGTATCAATAATAATTTTGCGTCCCGTTAACCCAGAATCACCCTGCGGGCCACCAATCACAAACTTACCAGTCGGATTAACCAAAAATTTTGTGTGCTCATCCAGATGCACCGGAGCATTATCAAACACAGGCTCCACCACACTCGCCATCAGATCAGCCTTGATCTTGGCCTGCACATCAGCATTGTCCGTCAAAGCCCCAATCGTTGCCGTGTGCTGCGTCGAAATGAGAATCGTATCAATGCCCACAGGCTTGCCATCCTCATAAGCAACAGTCACTTGAGTTTTTCCATCAGGGCCAAGATAATCAAGCTCACCACTTTTACGTACCTGACTTAATTTCAGCGATAGACGATGCGCCAAACTAATTGGCAAAGGCATCAACTCAGGCGTCTCATTGCAGGCATAACCAAACATCAAACCCTGATCACCCGCCCCGATCTGATCGAGTTGGTCATCACTGAGTTTTTCCCGTTGCTCCTGCGCACTTGTCACACCTTGAGCAATATCAGGCGACTGCTCATCAAGGGCAATTAACACAGAACAACTATTCGCAGAAAAACCATTATCCGCATTGGTATAACCAATTTCTTCGATTTTCTTGCGAGCAACTTTAATGAAGTTAATATTCGCTTGGGTACTAATTTCACCAGTAACCACCACCAAGCCAGTATTGGTGACGACTTCGGCCGCAACGCGGCCACTCGGATCTTCCGTAAGCACAGCATCTAAAATCGCATCAGAAATCTGATCGCAAATTTTATCGGGATGTCCTTCTGTGACGGATTCAGAAGTAAAGAGATAACGACGAGCCAATGTTGTATATCCTCGTGAATTTACAAATTTATAGAACAAAATACGTGATTGTATATTCTATCTTCTCTAGTTCCATCCGCTAGTCTTGCGGACTATTACTGATCAACGACTTTGAGCAGAATTTGAACAAAGCATCTTTACTTTTTGACAAAACAATTGGGTTCACTTGTTTTATTTTTTGCGTCAAATTACGTTCAGAATGATTTAGAAGATAAAAAAAGAGCAAGTTTGACACTGCTCTTTATTAAAAATATTTAGCTATTTTTCAACGAGATTAGCGGAAGTTTGGTTGGTGACGAATCAGGTTCAAGAATTCTTCGCGAGTCTTTTGCTCTTCTTGGAAAGAGCCAACCATAGCGCTGGTTACTGTCCAAGAACCGGGCTTCTGAACGCCACGCATTGACATACACATATGCATTCCTTCCATAACGACAGCTACGCCTCTGGGTTCGAGGATTTCTTCGACGGCTTCAGCGATCTGACGGGTTAAGCGTTCTTGTACTTGGAGGCGACGGGCATACATTTCAACGATGCGAGCCAATTTGCTTAAGCCGACAACTTTTTGATTCGGAATATAAGCAACGTGAGCGCGACCCATAAAGGGCAACATATGGTGCTCACATAGGCTAAAAAAGTCGATGTCGCGGACTAGAACCATTTCGTTATGGCCTTCGTCAAAGATTGCACCGTTAACAAGTTCTTCAAGAGATTGGTTATAGCCTTGGGTCAAGAAAGCCATGGCTTTGGCGACGCGTTTGGGTGTTTTCAGGAGGCCTTCTCGCTCGGGGTCTTCGCCGACGGATTCCAACATTGTGTAGACTGCGTCCATCATTTTCTGCTGGCTTTCTTCAGAAGAAGGTTTGATGCTGGCAGTTTTACCGTCATGGCTGTTGCGGTCTGGGCGAGTAACGATTTCATTTAGGTCACGGCCTAGACCATCTGTGCTGATGGTATTGCTACTGTTGGATCCGTTTACAGAAGATGTTGTCATAATATGTTTTAGGTGAAGTGTAAAGGGTTAGGCTAAAAGTTTAGGTGTTCTAGTGACGGCAATACCAAGTTATAATGCCCCGGCACTTGGTGTCACTATCATTTCTTCTATGTTTGCATTGGCAGGTGATTGGGCAATGTGCAGGATGCTGTTGGCGATGTCTTCGGGGGTCAGCATGATGGTACGGTCGAAATCTGCGTCTACGGTTTCTGTATCCCAGATTGGGGTATTAACTGCGCCGGGCATGATGGTGGTGACGCGGATACCGTTCGCTTTTTCTTCGACGGCGATCGCCTGAGAGAGTGAATTCAGAGCAGCTTTGCTAATGCAATAGGCGCCCCATTCAGGAAATACTGTCTTGGCAGCAATAGAAGAAACGTTAATGATTTGTCCTTGCTGCTGGGCGCGCATTTGTGGCAGAACGCCGAGGGTTGCTTGAAAAACGCTAGTGAGGTTGAGATTCATGACTTGTTGCCAGTCTTCGAGGCTCGTGGCTTCGAGGCTGCCAGTGTAGCCCATACCTGCATTGTTGATCAGGATATCGACTTGCCCGAATTCTTTGGCGATCGCCGCAAATTTCTCTTTCACTTGGTCGAGTCGCAACAGATCAAAATCATAAACTTTAACATCAACATTTTGAGCGCGCGCAGCCTCGGCCACTGCCCCTAAACGTTCCACAGAGCGGCCCACCAACGCCAAACTAAACCCCGCTTTCGCAAGGGCAAGCGCTGTCGCTTTACCAATGCCACTACTAGCACCAGTAATAATCGCCCGCTTTTGATCGATAGAAGAATTCATACGAGTAAAGCTATACTCTGCATCACGCTAAACGTCCGAAGCTGTGCAGCAGTTTAAGTCCCAAAGTGTTTCCACACTCCAACCTAGCAAATCCTTATATTGGAACTTCCCAAGAAAAAATTTGTGATTGGGTCAAATCTACTTAGGTGAAAAAAGGCAAACTTTTATAGTTATCAAAACCCTTTTTCCCATAATGCTTTGGAGGTTTTGCCCTAGCAAAGTTTAGAGAATGTTACAAAATATTACTGAACCAGTATAGCATTCTAAACCTTAAGGATTATGGAAGGTTTAAGCAGGCTCCAGATACACGCCAATTTTGCGAAACCGTTGATAGCGGAGTTCTTTGCGCTGAGTCGGCGTCAATTTGAGCAATGTCTGCAGATTTTCTTGAATGCTTTCTTTCAGCAATTGTGCGGCATAAATGGGGTTGGAATGGGCACAAGATGGCGGCTCTGGCACAATTTCGTCAATGATTTCCAAGCGCTTTAAATCTTCGGCTGTAATTTTCAGCGCCGCAGCGGCTTGCTCGGATTTCCCAGCGTCTTTCCAGAGAATTGCAGCACAGGCTTCGGGAGTCGCAACGGTGTAAACGGTATGTTTGAGCATCAGCACGCGATCGCCAACACCGATTCCTAACGCACCACCAGAACCCCCTTCGCCAATCACCGTACAGATAATAGGTACATCAAGACTAAACATTTCTCGGAGGTTGTAGGCGATCGCCTCCCCCTGACCCAGCTCTTCCGCTTCCAATCCCGCCCAAGCACCGGGCGTATCGATAAACGTCAAAATCGGCATCCCAAAACGATTGGCATGATCCATCAATCGCATCGCTTTGCGATAACCACCCGGAGCTGGCATCCCAAAATTACGAGCCACATTATCCTTTGTGTCACGACCTTTCTGGTGACCAAGCATCACAACTGGTTGACCATCGAAACGAGCAATTCCGCCAATCAATGCCGGATCATCAGAGCCACCGCGATCGCCATGCAGTTCAAACCACTCATCGCTCATCATTTGGATGTAGTCGAGAGTACTAGGGCGACGGGGATGACGCGCTAACTGTAATCGCTGCGCAGGCGTCAAAGTGCTGAAAATTTCTTCCCTAAGTTGGTCCGCTCGTGCTTCTAGCTGAGCAATTTGCTCCGAAACATCAACATTATTCTCCTCCGCCAACGCCCGAATCTGGTCAATACGCGACTCTAGCTCGGAAAGCGGTTTTTCAAAATCCAACAGAAATGTCCGTCGTTCTGTTTTCGGCATGGTGATCTAATTCACTGACAATAATTCTTAATCTCTCTCCATTATCTCCACAAGCCTCACCACCAGTAAAGAAATCCGCACTGAGATGTACTGCGATCGCCCCGAAATTTTGTCAGAATAGTAAATAAGCAAACAATCTATCCAAATAACCTATATGAGTAATACAAGTAATTTTCGCGATGCAATTAGGCAAGCGAAAGGCAAAGAATTTGTCGGCTCAGAAGTCATCAAAAATGCACTGCCCTACCTCGGTGGTGGCCTTGTCCTGACAGCGCTCGGCACCTACGGCGGTTTGGGTGTACTCCAGACCAATCCCAGCATTTTTATGCCCACTTTTTGGGTTGCTTTAATCGCTGAATTAGCACTATTTTTTGTTGCCCGTGGCATTGCAGAGAGAGCTAACAACGCGACAGCATTACCGCTTCTCGCCGTTTACAGTCTACTTTCTGGCTATACTCTCACCGGTTTAGTTGCTCTTGCCCTCGGGACATCAGGCGTTGGCATCGAAGGAGTTGGAATTGCTGCCCTTGGTTGTGGTGTAACGTTCATTATTGCGCGCAACATTGGCTCGAATTTGTCCGATGAAGATGGGATGGCCCTTGCTCAGACAGTCCGCCTTGGCGTGATTGCGCTTGTTGTTGTCCTCGTGGCGCAACTCGGCTTGAGCTTCTTTGGTGTCTATACACCTAGCTGGTTAGAGGTTGGCATTTCCGGTCTCGGTACGCTGCTCTTCGCTGGTTGTGCCGTGGTTGACTTCTACATCCTGCCCCGCACTTACCGTGATGATCAATATCTCTCGGCAGCGCTTTCGATGTACCTGACCTACATCAACCTGTTTGTGTTTATTTTACGTCTTTTGATTGCAATTAACGGCCGCGACTGATCGTTAGTGCTAGAGCAACAAATTAATTTAGTTTGAAAATAATTATTTTTTCTCTCTGCCGCAGTGGTAGGGAGATTTTTTTATGGCTGAAGAATGGCCAGCGCGATATCGAGGGTTTCTTTGATCGTATTAGGATTGGGGCTGCCTTTGGTACGAGCATTTAAACCCAAAATAATGTGGTACAGGTAGCGGGAAACGCCCGGGCAATCAAAATCTGGTGGGAGTTCTCCGGCGGCGATCGCCTGATTTAAAGTTTGCTCAAATGCTTTTTCAACTTGTTGGGATAAACGCTCTACTTCAGCGGCAACTTGCGGATCGTGCGGCGCGAGTTCCACCATGCTATTGACAACGAAGCAACCGCGACAGCTTGTGGTTTGAGCATTTTCAGCGGTGCGATAAAAGAAGTTTTGAATATTTTCGAGCGGAGAGCCAGCGCCAGTTAGCCTCGTTTCAAGGCGATGCACTACTGTTTTGCCATAGTGGGCGATCGCCGCCAAAAATAAATCATGCTTACTGCCAAAAGCATTGTAAAGACTCTGGCGCTTAATACCCATTCGTTCGAGGAGTTCCGTTAAGCCTGTCGCGTGATAGCCTTTTTCCCAAAACAAATCCATCGCTTTTTCTAAAGCCACGTCGCGATCAAACCCTAACTTTCGCCCAGCCATATTTACAAAAAGTCAAAAAACGAAGATTGCCTAGCCTAATTCTATCTTGACCAGTAAGTCAAAAAGTCAAAGTAGCTCTATGGCAAGTTTTGCAGCCCCCACAATGCCAGCATTATTGTCTAGCTCGGCTTTAACAATTTGTAGCTCGACACGCGAGGAAGGCAAGACACGACGTTCGATTTCAGCTTGGGCTGCGGGTAAAAATAGCTCACTGCTGGCACTGATGCCGCCGCCAAGAATAATCATTTCTGGGGTAAAAATATAAATGAGACTTGTTAGGCCAGCACCGAGAAGTTTGCCGTAGTCTTCCCAGTGGGCGATCGCCGTTTTGTCACCCTTTTTCGCGAGCGAACTTAAATTGCTGGGGTCGTGGCCAGACAGCCGTTTAACGCCCGTAATCGAACAATATTGCTCAAAAGAACCATTATTACCGCTGTTACAAGGTGGCCCATCGGGATTAAGCGTAATTAAGCCCAATTCTCCAGCCGCGCCGTAATGACCTGTGAACAATTTGTTATCGAGAATGATCGCACCACCGACACCTGTACCCAGCGTAATCATCAATAAATTTTTGTGATCGCGGCCTGCACCGAGCCAAGCCTCACCTAAACCGGCGCAATTTGCATCGTTATCAAGAGTAATTTTGACATCTGTTTTGGCTTCAACCCAGTCAGCAAGAGGAACATCATGCCAGTCGCTGAGATTGATGGCAACCCGCGCCACTCTTGCTGTGCTGTCCACTGGCCCCGGAATGCCGATACCCGCAGCTTGACATTTTTTGTCAGAATTTAATTCGTTAATGAGAGAGGCGATCGCCGCAGCTACAGCCTCAGGCGTACTCGGTTGGGGAGTGTCAACTTTCATTTCTGCGACACGAGTCCCATCCGTCTGAAACCGACCCGCTTTAATCGCAGTGCCACCAAGGTCGATACCAATTACATCTGTCATCTAATCCAACGCTCCATCTACCAAATTATTCAGACCATACACATGACGACGACCCGCTAAGGCGACAAGCTCTACCTCTTTTTCGTCGCCTGGTTCGAAGCGTACTGCTGTCCCTGCCGGGATATTTAAGCGCATACCCTTCGCCGCCGCCCGGTCTAATTTTAAAGCAGCATTCACTTCAAAAAAATGAAAATGGGAGCCAATCTGAATCGGGCGATCGCCAGTATTTGCCACCGACAAAACCTTCGTTTCCCGTCCCTGATTCAACTCAATCTCACCCTCAAGCGGCCTTAGTTCACCCGGAATCATCACGCCAATCTCCAACAAACTTTTTCCTATCCTAAGTTACCGTGCTCACCTTCAACAAAGGCTGATTCAACCAAGCCGTATTTAGGAAAAAAGAAATATTGTCTCCAGCAAATTACCAAAACCCCACAACAGTGGAGCATTAGCATCCCAGAAACTCTGACAGTAGAGAGTAAACCTAAGTTTGAAATAAACAAAGCTTGCAACAGTGACAGGGAGAGCTAGTGACCCAGAGAGATTTTCCAAATAAAACTTTTGCTAAATAAATAGTAATTTCACCCTATTCTCTTGATCCTTATTTTTCTTTATCTCCGTGTCCCCGTGTCCCCGTGTCCCCGTGTCTCTTTATCTTTATTTCCACGCCCCCTTTCCCCAAAAGTTTTTCTCTCAATTCCTAACCCGAACGCACGTTGGAGTAAGATAGCCAAGGTGTTTTTGAGCTGCGCTGTCCATGACCCGTTACGCTGTTGTCCATGAATGGCTAACTCCCCACGCCACAGGGGGTTCCGAATTAGTTGTCGAACAAATTTTGAACCAAATCGACGCCGATTTGTACGCGCTTATCGACTTTGAATCGATCAACCCAGACAGCTATCTCTACGGACGAAACATCAACACCAGCTTTTTACAAAACTTTCCTCGCGCTAAATACGGCTTACAAAATTATTTGCCGCTGATGCCCATAGCAATCGAGCAGCTCAACCTCGAAAACTACGACGTAATTCTGTCTTCTTCCCACGCTGTTGCCAAAGGCGTTCTTACCCGCCCCCAACAATTACACATTTG
This sequence comes from Limnothrix sp., assembly GCA_049644465.1. Classification (GTDB taxonomy): domain Bacteria; phylum Cyanobacteriota; class Cyanobacteriia; order Cyanobacteriales; family MRBY01; genus MRBY01. The sequence goes on along the minus strand of JBARRZ010000286.1, from coordinate 14,891 downwards.
CTATTGCCACACCCCGATGCGCTATGCGTGGGATCTAACTTTTGATTACCTCGACAATTCCAGTTTGGGTAAGGGTGTAAAAGGCATTGCTGCGCGATATTTATTGCATCGTCTTCGGCAGTGGGATGTTATTTCAGCCAATCAGGTGGATTATTTCATTGCCAACTCAAACTGGACAGCCCAGAGAATTTGGCGATGTTACCGTCGTGAAGCAAAAGTTATTTATCCGCCTGTGAACATTAATCGTTTTGCTTTTCGAGAGGAGAAGGATGATTTTTATGTGACAGTCTCGCGCCTTGTGCCGTATAAAAAAATTGCGCTGATTGTGGAAGCGTTTAACCAATCGGGTCGCAATTTAGTGGTGATTGGTGGCGGTAGTGAATTGGCTTATTTAAAAAGTATTGCTAAATCGAATGTGCAAATTTTAGGGCGACAGCCGGATGTGTTGGTTGAGGATTATCTCTCGCGGGCTAAGGCTTATGTGTATGCGGGCTGTGAAGATTTTGGCATTGTGTTGGTGGAAGCTCAGGCTTGTGGGACTCCTGTGATTGCGTTTGGGAAGGGGGGGGCTTTGGAAATTGTCCGTGATGTACGGTGCCAGAGTTCCGGAACGGGTATTCTTTTTGAAGAACAGTCTGCTATGTCTTTAGTCCGAGCTACAGAAAGCTTTGAGGAGCAACAGAAGAATATTCTGGCGATCGCCTGTCGAAATCAAGCGAAATTGTTTTCCTCTGACATTTTTGGGCAAAGCTATGTAGAATTTGTAAACAACTGTCAAAAGAAGTGGAAGTAAGTACCCTTACATGCTGCTTTTTGAAAAGGTTTTATTGGGTTAACTTTAGATTTTACCCAGTAACCAAGATGGTTTTTGGTGTGTGGAGATGAGGACGACTATGACGGTCTATCGGCAATTTAATGCTTTCAAACTGGTTTCTGCCTTCGTGCGGCAGGGAACTGAAACCATTGTCAAGTCTCCCGAGCGATCGCCTGCTGCTGAAAGATTACTGAATGGTTTTTTTGCGAAACGCAGTTTTGATATTGGCTTTTCTTTAGCAGTGCTTATTTTTTTGGCCCCTGTTTATTTGACAATTGCTTGCATTATTAAGTTCAGTTCTCCCGGCCCAGTATTTTATGTGCAACGGCGGGTTGGCAAGGATTACCGACCTTTTGGCTGTATCAAATTTCGAACGATGGTACTCAACGCCGATACTGTACTTGAAGATATGCTCAGGCGATCGCCCGAATTACGCCGAGAATTTGAAAAAGATTTTAAGCTCAAAAAAGACCCACGCATCACACCTATCGGTCACTTTTTGCGGTTGACCAGTCTCGACGAATTTCCGCAATTCTGGAACGTATTAAAAGGCGACATGAGCATTGTTGGCCCTCGTCCTTTAGTCCCCCAAGAAATCTACAAATATGGTCGCCACATGGATAAAGTTTTGACTATCCGTCCCGGTCTAACCGGTTTGTGGCAAGTGTCTGGCCGTAATGATATTCCCTACGGAACGCGCGTCAGAATGGACTCTTATTATGTCCATCATCGCCATTGGTTTATGGATTTTTGGATTGTTTGTAAAACCGTTTTAGTGATGTTGTTCCCCAAGAACAACGGTGCTTATTAAATCAAATTTTGCTCTCTAACTTTTTGATCAAACACATTGTATTTTAAAAATTAGTGCAAATTTTCTGCTGCTTGCAATCGCTTCAAAACCGGGATTGAGTCCCATTGGTGCGGTTTAATTTTGTCCCAGTCTAAGCCTTGCGGCTGTGGATGAGTGTGGTGGGTGGCGATCGCCTGTTCTGGTGTACAGATCCAATCTAGCGGCCAATCGTGATTTTCTAGCGGCAACATTAAAGCGGGTATTAGTTGCAATGGATGAATCGTCGTGGCAATTTTTGTCGTTGGTTTGATACGCCGAAACATTTGCAGCATCGCCAGCTCTAAATCCGCAAATCCGGCTCCTTTGCCCGTACGGCCTCCAGATTTCGCCGCAGCGACACAACCCACAACCAATAAATCAATCGGTTCCATTTGCGCAAACGTCACAGGGCGACCAAATTTGAGCACGTTTTTCTTCTCGGCGGCCACAGCAAAATCCAGTTGTGCATCAGGCAACCATTCCTGTCGTAACGCGACAAAACAATGCTCGTCAATTAAACGGGGCACGGCCATGTAGAGCATTTTCCCAGCTTGTAGGGCGGCGGCTCGTACGGGTAGTTGGGCTTTGTCTGGATTGCATTTAATGACTTGGGCTGTCTGCCAAACTTCTAGTGAAGTGAGTTGCGAAGCCGCTTTTTCTGAACCTAAAAAGTTGGGAATATGACCGCGAGGATCATGGTCTACGGCCTGATTTGTTTGTAACTCAGCCCAAATGTGTTGGCGTAAGGCTTGTTTCGAAGGATTGTACGCTTGCCAAACGGATTCGCTCACAATGTTTTTGATTATTAATTATTCGATTCTTGGGTTTTTGGTAATTCGCGGCGACTCCAAAACTGCCAACTGACCGCAGCTAGAGCGATCGAGGCGATCGCCACGTAGAGACCAGCATTCGACAACCCGGTACAAGCCAGTGCAAAACTGCCAGTCCAAATCGTCAGCACATAAATAAACACGACCGCCATGCGTTGCGAAAATCCGGCGGCTAGCAGGCGATGGTGCAAGTGACGATTGTCCGGCTTAAAGGGCGATGCTCCGCTACTGATCCGCGAAAAGACGACGTTGGTCATATCAATTACGGGGACAGCCAAAATGAGGTAGGGCAGCAAGACGGTCGCTGTTGTTTCGTTTTTAATTAAACCAACCACGCTAATGCTGGCGACGAGGAAGCCCAGAAAATAGGAGCCACCATCCCCCATAAATAACTGGGCTGGGTTGAAGTTGTAGCGCAAAAAACCTAGGACGGCACCCGCTAAAGCAATCGCAATCAGGGCGATCGCCGACGAACCAGTCAAGAGAATTGTGATGAAAAGCATCATCGCCACAATGCCAGACACACCTGCGGCCAAACCATCTAGGCCATCAATCCAATTAATTGCATTCACTAGTCCGACCAACCAAACCAAGGTCATGGGCAAACTTAGTAATCCGACAGAAAACAGATCGCCGAAAGGAATTGCTAAATACTCGATCCGTACCCCTAATAGCCAAGCAGCTCCGGCAATCAAAAACTGTAAAACTAAGCGAGAAATTGCGCTCAGCTCAAACAAATCATCAAGCAGACCAATCGTGAAAAAGGCGACACTACCGCCCAGCACGCCGATAAGAGGCAACACTTGTGACTGCTCTAATTCTTGAAAACCACCGAGACCGTAAGCGACACCAATAGCAATGATTGTGCCGATAAAAATAGCAACGCCACCCAAACGAACCATCGGACGAGTATGAACTTTGCGTTCGTTAGGCTCATCGACTCGTCCACTTTTAATCGCAAGGGCTTTCACAATGGGTGTGCTGACGAGGACAACAATCAGGGCAGAGAGAAACGTGAGGAGAAAAGAGAATTCCGCTGGCATTAGGTTGATCAAAAAGGTGGGTAAAAATTATGTCTAAACCTGTACTCAAACCATAAGCACTCAGCAATCAGCAATCAGCGCCAAAAGTAATAGACACAAAACAAAAAAAGCTTAGGCTTTGTATCTATTAAACCTAAGCTTTTGATTTTCATCGACCTATCGTCAGAGATATTTAGTATCTGTAATCTCTCAGCTCGGGTCGTAATGGGTTAGGCGATCGCCGCGACAGGGATATCCAGATGAGGATAGAGCGGGAATTTTTCGCACAAATCAGCAATACGACCGAGACAATCCTGCTTGACAGCCTCATCTTCAGGATTAAGCAAACGATCCGCAATAATGTTAGCGATTTCTGCAAAATCTGTTTCTTTTAAACCACGAGTCGTCATCGCCGGCGAACCCAAACGAATACCGCTACCAACCCAAGGTTTTTCAGGGTCAAAAGGTACTGTATTTTTATTCGCTGTGATGTTGATTTCGCTAATGAGCTTGTCTGCCCGCTTACCATTCATGCCCACTGAACGCATATCCACCAACATCAAATGGTTGTCTGTACCATCGGACACCAGCTTAAAGCCCCGTGCAATCAACGTCTTTGCCATAGCCTGAGCATTTGCAATCACTTGGCCTGAATAAGTTTTGAATTCTGGTTGGAGTGCTTCGCCAAAGGCAACGGCTTTACCTGCGATCACGTGCTCAAGGGGGCCGCCTTGTGTGCCGGGGAAAACGGCTTTATCGAACTTTTTACCAAGGTCAACATCGTTAGTCATGATCAGACCACCGCGTGGGCCACGGAGTGTTTTGTGAGTTGTAGTCGTCACAACATGGCAGTGGGGTAAAGGGTTGGGGTGATGACCTGTGGCCACAAGTCCTGCGATATGGGCAATATCCGCCATTAAATATGCTCCGACTTCGTCGGCGATCGCCCGGAACTTTTCAAACTCAATAATGCGAGGATAAGCCGAGTAGCCACAGATAATCATCTTCGGCTTTTCGCGCAGCGCAATCTCACGAATCTCATCATAATCAAGGCGTTCAGTCTCCTTATTAACCCCATATTGCACCACTTCAAACCACTTACCCGACACATTTACCGGAGAGCCGTGGGTCAAATGGCCACCATGAGATAAATCCATGCCCATAATTTTGTCGCCCGGTTCTAGCAACGTTAAGAAAACCGCAAAATTAGCCTGCGCACCAGAATGGGGTTGGACATTCGCGTGCGCTGCCCCAAATAATTCTTTCACACGATCAATCGCCAGCTGCTCTACCTGATCGATAAATTCACAGCCCCCGTAATAACGTTTCTTCGGAAGACCTTCTGCATATTTATTAGTGAGTACTGAGCCTTGAGCTGCCATCACAGCCGCAGAGGTAAAGTTTTCGCTCGCGATCAATTCCAGATGAATCCGCTGACGGTTTAGCTCACTGGCGATCATGCCTGCCACAGCGCTATCCGTTTGGGCTAAAAAATCGAGGTTAGTTTGGGTCACGGTAGGGTCTTCCTTTCGCAATAGCAAATATAAAAATAAAAAATATCTCTGGCAGATAGAAGCTTATGCCATCAACACAGCTTGAATTTTAGCAAATCTTTTCTACCCGACAGGGGCCAAAAAGTTTTGAGGCGTTAAACACTGTAATCCACCGAACAAATTTGCTGGAAGTTCGGATTAGAATAAATATAGAGCAGAAATTTTTAGATCATGCTGGAGGAGAAGCTGATGTTAGTAATTTTGACTGACGGACAAATTCTACCCACAGACCAAGTGTGCCAAGGTTGTTTGATGGCGGATCATAGTGGTGTTCCTCGAATGAGTCACGGCAAGCTGCGGTGTGGTCGAGCAGTGAAAAATAATCCGGTGAATGTAGCGGCGACTTATCAGTGTGAAATGGGTTTTCGTCTCGCAGAAATTGAAAGCTAGCACTGTATTTTTAGTTAATTCGATTATCTTAAAAAAAACGAAAGCTCCCTCACGAGATTAATTCAATCTTGGTGGGGAGCTTTGATTATTAAAATCTTAAAATTGAAATTTTTGACTTATTGCAGACTTTTAACTTTAGGTTGTTGTTTCAGCTGTGATAACTGTTGGTTCTGTTAGAAATGCGTTGTAAAAATAGCCGGCGGCGATCGCCCCAAGAATCGGCGCAACCCAAAATAACCACAGTTGCCCAACCAGCTCTATATTGCCGCAAAATAACGCAACCCCAGTACTACGCGCCGGATTCACAGACGTATTTGTAATCGGAATACTGATTAAGTGAATCAATGTCAGCCCAAGACCAATGGCGATTGGCGCAAAACCAGCCGGCGCTCGGCGATCCGTCGAACCCAGAATAATGATGAGAAACATAAATGTCATCACTACCTCTGTAATCAAGGCCGCAAAAAGATTGTAACCGCCCGGTGAGTGAGAGCCATAACCATTTGTTGCTAACGGATTAGTGCTAGTCAAATCCAATTCTCCGTTGCCGTTTGCAACAATGAAAATAACTAAAGTCGCGACAATTGCACCAACAACTTGGGCGATAATATAAGGTAAAAGCTCTTTTCCCGGAAACCGTTTACCCGCCCACAACCCGAAGGAGACAGCCGGATTGAAGTGCCCGCCAGAAATATGGCCAAAGGCATAAGCACCTGTTACGACTGTCAGACCAAAAGCAAGGGAAACACCGAGGAAGCCAAGACCTAAACTGTTGGCATCTCCTTCGAATAATGGGATGACAGAGGCAAAAATAGCGCTACCACAGCCTCCTAGAACCAACCAAAAAGTTCCAAGAAATTCAGCAATATATTTTTTCATTAGGTTATGTAAAAAACGCAATATATTAAGTGCCCATCATCCTAAAAGATAGAAAAACTTATATTGTGAAGATGGAAATTTTAGTAATAAAAATTAGTAATTGTTTTTTTATTGCAACCTAATTTATTCTGCCGGAAGTTCTTGGTGTGCTAGAGATCTGAATTCTTTGCAATACTTCTCGAATCACGTCTACGCGAATTGGCTTAGAAATAAAGTCATCCATACCAGCGTCGAGGCATGTTTGGATATTTTGAGCAGCAACGTTAGCGGTAATTGCGATAATTTTAGGCTGTTGACCTTGATAGTTTTGGCGAATCCACTGAGTGGTTTGAATGCCGTCTAGTTGTGGCATCTGAACGTCCATCAAAATCACATCGTAAACTTTCTCTTCTAAAGCTTTAATAACTTCATTTCCATTAACAGCGATATCAATGTGATAGCCCATTTTCTGGAGTGTTAAGGCAGCTACTTTTTGGTTGACGATATTATCTTCCGCTAGCAATATCTTCAGGAGTGAAGAGGCGGGAGGCGTGGTGGCGATCGCCGTTAATGTTTTCTCAGCAGTTTCGACTGGAGTCTGTGACTCTGCAAACAGAGAATTAAGTTTGGTTACTAATTGCTGCGGTCGAACCGGTTTGTTCAAGATGGCGGCAAAATTCAAATGACCGATTTGTGCTGCTGATGGCGTGCTGTGGCTACTCAACAAAATCAACGGTAACGCTTTCCCTATCGGCAATGAGCGTATCTGCGCGGCCAGTACTAAACCATCTATATCGGGCATTTGCCAATCAATAATCATTGCATCAAATATGTCGCCTTGTTCGAAGAGGGCGATCGCCGCTGCTGGATTTTGGCACGACTCCAATTGAATATTTGAACGCTTTAATTGTTTAGTTAAAACCTGACAGACCGTCGCATTATCATCAACCAAAAGAATGCGTTTATTCTCTAAATTTGGTAGAGAATCAGAATCAATTGAGAGAGGCGGTGGGATTGCGATTGTAAAAGAAAAAGTAGAACCTTGATCTGCTTCACTTTCTAACCACATTTCACCACCGAGCAATTCAGTTAGTCGCTTACTAATTACCAATCCTAAACCTGTACCACCGTATTCTCGCGTGGTAGAACTATCCACTTGACTAAAAGACTGAAATAATATTCTTTGCCGATTTTCAGGGATGCCAATGCCTGTATCTTTTACAGTGAATTTCAATTGGTAGCTATCTGAATTAAGCGGATTTTTGTCTAAACAAATAGACAATAGAACTTCGCCACTATCAGTGAATTTGATAGCGTTACTTAATAGATTAATTAAGATTTGCCGCAATCGTGTTAGATCACTTTCAATTTGTATTGGTATATCGGCTTGCCAATCGTAAATAAGTTCTATATTTTTTTTATAAGCAGAATGACTAAATAAGTTAAGAACATCATCCAAAGCATTTTGAAGATTAAAATTTTGCTTGTCTAACTCTAACTTTCCAGCATCAATTTTTGAGAAATCAAGAATGTCATTGATAATACTCAACAATGCATTACCGCTACTACAAATAGTCTCAACAAAATCCTGTTGTTGTTTGTCCAGTGATGTGTCAAGCAGCAAATTTGCCATGCCAATAACGGCATTCATTGGTGTACGAATTTCGTGACTCATCGTTGACAAAAACTCACTTTTGGCAATGTTCGCTGCCTCTGCAACTTGTTGAGATACTGTCAGATCAGCAATTGTGCTTTCTAAATAATGACTTTGTTTGAGGGTCGCTTGGTCTGAAACATTGAGTAGTTGTGATAGAGCGGCTACTTGGGACTTGAGTTCTGGAATGGCGTGGACGAGTGGTGGATCGAAAGATTCTGACGCTGAGGAGTCAAAAATTGAGTCGTAACTAAATGGCATTACGGCTAATTTGATACTTAAAGCAAGGGGTTGAAACATGTCGGCGATCGCCCTTGTGATTGCTACTTTTGTAAACAGAATAATAGTAAATAATTCACCACTAGGAAAAACACCTCCTAATGCAATGACAGACTCAATCCCGTAGGGTATGACAAAGTTATTTTGACCGGGAATACAAGGGCTACCTAAAGCCTTTGGTACAAAAAAAGCATTGTATTCTTTTTGGCTCAATTCTAATAAGTTTTCAGGAGTGGGATGTAATATTTCAGTAATATCCAGCCCTAATTGATAAAGAAGCTGAGCTATCATCGGAATCTGGTTAATATATTCTTGATTCAGCAATGGAATCGCTTGATGTCCTGTTGATTTGTGGCGGTAATTCCAAGCTTCTTGTTCACCTTTTGTTGCCAAAAGAGTCAGACATTTAAGATTATCGGCGATATGTTCTTGCTGTAAATTATTCTGGACTACTTGTTGTAGATCTGCGTCTAATTCAGAATAGTCTTGAGTTGTAAAAAAGCGTACCAGTGAACAAGCAGGATTTCCCTCAGGTGTTGCAAGTTCGGTATAAAAATAATTAACAATCTGTTGCGCGACTTCTTCCATCGAGCTGGCATTTTCAGACAAACTGCGGAGTACCAAGCCGCACTTCACCATGTTTTCAAGATTAAATTTTTCTAAATTCAACATAATTTAATTTTGAGCCGCAAAGGAAGTATCCAGTATCTATAGTTAAACCTTGTATTCTTTTATTTTTTGTTGCTTATTTTGCACTCTGAAAGACTAACCCTGTGGCGATCGCCATCACAATAAAGTTCGGTAGCCATGCCGCCAAAACCGGGTTAAGGTAGCCAGCAACACCAACGGAACTGATCGTGAAAGCGAGAAAATAATAGCCGAAAATCAAGACAACACAAAGACCAAAGCCAGTAGCTTTACCCGTACTTTGAGGCCGTAAACCAATCGCTGCACCAACAACCCCCAAAGCGAGACAAATAAAAGGGAAAGAAATCTTTTCTTGGAAGCGAACTCGTAATTTACGAAACCACGCTTCGTCACGCTCTGGATCTGCCTTTACATCATTCATGTAACGATGTAATTCAAACAAGCTCATGTCTTCGTGTTTAGGCTTTGTTTTTTCTTCATCGACGAGATCTGTAGTGAGCTGAATTTGGTGACGATTAAACCGTAATACGTTGCGATAGGAGCCATCCGCATTAATAAAATAGATAATGCCGTTACGGAAATTCCATTGATTTCGCTCGAGATCCCAGCCTGCAGATTCAGCTGTGACAATCTGGTTAATATCACCATTTGAGCGATCAATAATTGTTAAGTCTTCCATCGTTTCGCCATCAAATTCAGCGGCGTAGAAAAGCCTTTTCAATACATCATTGTCGTCATATTCTGGATAAAGTACTTTTTCATCACGCGTCGCGAAGGATGTTTGTTGAAAAGCTTGATCTAAAACAAGGGTTGCTTGGTAATTTGCGGCAGGAATAACTTGATCTTTGAAGAAAAATGTAATGCCAGTAGCGAGAAAACTAAAGAGTAAAGCAGGTAAGATTAACCGAAAAACGCTGATTCCTAAACTTCGAAAAGCGATGATTTCACTGTCACTGGATAAGCGGCTATAGACAATTAACGTTGCGAGTAAAACAGCCATCGGCAGGGCAAAACCGATAAATTCTGGCATTTTTAAGGCCATCACTTTCAAGGCAACTCTAAATAATAGTTGTGATTCTCGAACTTGGGCGAGCAGATCAAACAGGCTACCGACAGCAATCCCTAATGCGGAAAATAGTCCCAACCCAAAAATAAAAGCAAGGTTTAATTCGCCAATGATGTAGCGGTCAACGACGGAAATTTTATTGAATAGGGCTTTCATTAAGGGGAAGTGTTTCGATGGCTTGGGTAAAAATGCTGATGTTGTGGTTCAGTTCTTTGGCGATCGCCAGACCTTTTTGAAAAGAGATTAGGGCTTCTGGATATTGAATTTTTTGTTGATAAAGTTGACCTAATGTATCGTAGGTTTCCATCATGCCAAAGCGATTGTAGCTGATGTTTTGGACAATCAACAGTTGCTCATAAACTTGGATGGCAAAATCGTTGTTGTCTTGGGCGAGATAAACTTGTGCCAAATTTTTTAGGGCTCTTTCAGAGGCGGCAAATTGCTCAAGTTGCCAAGCTAGCTCGAAGGCGGCTTCATTAAAATTAATAGCATTTTTGTATTGACCGAGATTGTAAAAATTCTCGGCCATGTCTAAATAAACTTTAATGAGCTGCTCAAAGTTTTGATCTTGCAGGTACAAGTCGGGGAGTCGCTGCTGGATGGCGATCGCCTGATCATATTGCTTTAGCTTTTCGTATAGACGCGCAAATTGTTCACGATCAGGAATATTTAAAGCGTCGAGGGCTTGGATTTGTTCGTAAGCGACAACAGCTCGCTCGTAATTTAGCCAATTGATCGCCAACTGGGCAATGAGACGCAAAATTTCTGGTTTGTACGGATCGTCAAGGCTGTCGAGATGGGTCTGGTAAAGGGCGATCGCCGATTCAGAATTCCGCAATTGCTCATAGGCCGCTGCGAGGGGTAGTAACAGGGTTTCATCGGTTTGGAACTCGGTGTCTCGAATCAGATCCAAACGCGCCATAATTGCTCGCGTATCTTGTACCCGATTATTTTCCCAGGCGATCGCCCCGATATTTCCCAAACTCATGATTTCAGCCTGTCGGTCTGGCAATATTTGCAATAGACGTAGATGTCGAAACCAGTCAACAAAAGCTAATTCTGGCTGTTGCGTGAGCCATAGCTGTTCACCAGAAATCAGCAGATCTGCCGCTGTGCGCCGGATATTACCGACTTCTAAAGGACTCAGGGGGCGGTCAATTTTGAGTTGCGGAATTGCAGGATCTTCAATCGGCCCCTCAAGGGAAGCGGCGATCGCCCCACCGTTGCCCAACATTAAGCAGAGGCTAAGACCAAGTAAAAATTTTTGGTAACAATAGGTCATAGAGTCTTCTCTATTTACAATAACGAAGGAATTGTTGTCACACCGTATCCGGCCATATACCATGTCTTCTGCCAAAGCTGCCCACAAACAGAAAACCGACCTCGATAATCCGCAATATTATTTTAATCGGGAATTGAGTTGGCTCGAATTTAACTATCGCGTGCTGAGCGAAGGGCGAGATGAGCGGAATCCATTGCTAGAACGCCTCAAATTTTTAGCAATTTTTAGTACTAATCTTGACGAATTTTTTATGGTGCGGGTTGCCGGACTAAAGCAGCAGGTTGAGGCTGGCGTGACCAAATTATCTTTTGACGGGCGATCGCCATCCCAACAGCTCATCGACATCAACAAACGACTCAAAGAATTAGTCCAGATCCAAGACCAACATTTTCAGCATACCCTGAAGCCCAGCCTTGCCGAAAAAGAGATATATATCGTTGACTACCTCGATCTCAACCGCGAACAACGCAACTATCTCCAAGACTTTTACCAAGACTATATTTTTCCAGTCTTAACACCCCTCGCCGTCGATCCAAGCCATCCTTTCCCTCACATTTCAAACCTCAGCCTCAACCTCGCCGTTGTCATCCGCGAACCCGATAACGACGAACAAGAACGCTTTGCCCGGGTGAAAGTCCCCAAAAACTTCTCACGATTTGTCACACTCCCCGAAGAACTTTGCTATTACCCAGACCAAGATAAAGCCGCGTGGGTAGGCGTACCGATTGAGCAGGTCATTTCCCACAATCTCGATACGCTGTTTCCAGAGATGGATATCCAAGAATGCTATGCGTTTCGGGTAACGCGTAATGCTTCATTGTCGGTGGAGGAAGATGAGGCAGATGACTTGATGTTTGCCATCGAGGAGCAGTTGCACAAGCGGCGGTTTAGCGGTTCGACAGTGCGCCTTGAGATTCACCATTCCATGCCGGAAGATGTGCAGGAAATGTTGGTTAAAGAATTGGAATTGGAAGAGTCCGATGTGTATGAAGTGGAAGGTCTGCTGGGTTTAGAGTCGCTCTTTTCGTTTCTCGGCTTGCCAATGAATGAGCTAAAGGATGAGCCGTGGAAACCGGTTAAGCCAGCTTGGTTGGATAGTGGTGATCTAGAAAGTATGAATTTCTTTCGCCTCATTCGTCAGGGCGATCGCCTGTTGCACCACCCCTACAACTCCTTCGCTTCGACAGTACAAGCCTTTATCACCCAAGCCGCCCACGATCCCCATGTACTTGCGATCAAAATGACGCTGTACCGTACCTCTGGCGATTCGCCGATTATTGCGGCGCTGATTAATGCCGCCCAAAATGGCAAACAAGTCGCTGTATTAGTGGAATTAAAAGCTCGTTTTGACGAAGAAAATAACATCAACTGGGCCAGAACTTTAGAGCAAAAAGGTGTGCACGTTGTTTACGGTTTGGCTGGACTAAAAACCCACACGAAAGTTGTGCTCGTGGTGCGGGAAGAGAAAAAGAAAATTCGTCGCTACGTCCACATCGGCACAGGCAATTACAATCCGAAAACCGCCAATCTCTACACGGATTTAGGCTTACTCAGTTGCCGCGATGATCTGGGGGCTGATCTCACTGACTTATTTAATTTTCTGACGGGTTATTCACGCCAAGCTTCTTTTCGTAAGTTGCTAATTGCTCCTGTCACTTTGAGGGGGCGCATGGTGGAGATGATCGAACGCGAGATTGAGCAGGTGCGCAAAGGCGGTTCGGGCCGTATTGTCGCGAAAATGAATTCGCTAGTGGATTTTGAAATGATGAAGGTACTTTATCGTGCGTCTCAAGGAGGCGTAAAAATCGACCTAATTGTGCGTGGTATGTGTTGTTTGCGTCCGGGTGTGCCGGGACTCAGTGAAAATATTAGTGTGATTAGTGTGATTGGTCGGTTTCTGGAACATTCCCGCATCTTTTATTTTCAAAATGGTGGCGCGGAAGAAATGTACATCGGCAGTGCTGACTGGATGACTCGTAATCTTAGCCGTCGTGTGGAGGCGATCGCCCCTATTGAAGATCCAAAACTAATCGGTGACTTAAACGAAATTCTCGGCGTCATGCTCTCTGATAACCGATTGTCATGGGAATTGCAGCCCGATGGACGTTATTTACAAAAACAGCCTAGCGATAACGAACGCATCGAAAACACCCACGAAACCTTTATGCAAATGGCCCTAAAAGCCGCCCATGTTGAATAAAGATTGAGGATTTAGAGAAAGGGAGACAAGGGGACAGGGAGATAAGGGGACAAGGAGCAACGGTGATTCGGAACCAGAGTAAAACATAGAGCTGGTGGTTAGCTGAAGCTTTTTCTACAAGCTCTCCCCATCACCCGTTCTCCCCCTCTCCGCGTCGTCTTTACAACATACCCCTGTCGCCATTTCGAGCCTCATCTATCGTGAGCTCAGGTTGATGCTGCCCTGTGCCGAATTATTGCCATTGTTCTAACTCTTTAACCCAATGCTTGAGTACGGTCATGATTTGTAAGCGGCGTTTTTCGAAGTTGGCGGCGACACTAATCAGGATAATTCCGGCAACTAAACCGACGATCCATTTCGAAAAAGAATAGGTGTCAATCAAAATAATAAGCTGATAAATTCCGGTCAGGATTAAAGTCACTGTGCCGTTATAGAGCAAAGCGCGAATCTGTGTGCCAAGGCCGAGAAAAACAAAAATGAGGCTAATGATCGCCGGTGTGATCCCGAATTGTTGGTAATTAATTAAGGCAATCACACAAATAAGGCCGCTGCCTAATATGCGTAAATAATGCCGTAAACGTCTCTTTTTTCGGTTAGCAAAATCGGGATCGATCTGGGCTACGATCAAAATACTTAAGCCCATTTGCAGCGCATAACTAAGGGGTTGAATTAGATCAAACCTAAACAGAATTTTGTTGATCAGCAAATTACCAAAAATCAGACTGAGGTAGCCCCAGCGGACATTTTTCTGAATCTGGGCAATGCGCAGGTAAACGCAGGTGATGCTAAATAGGCTGAGATAGGAAACCTCTGAGGATCCGGTCATGACGATGCAAAGCGCCGGCATTGCGATCCCGACTCTGTGCCACGGGGCTTGGTGATAACCCATATTTTTCCACGGCAACTGAAAAATCATTAACGCCAACAACGACACCAGCAGCACTCGGAAGGGATCGATGGTTTCGAGCTGGTTCCACATCCAGCGGGCTTGCATGCCTGTCGTAACTAACTCAATTGCGCCGACATAAATCCACCAATCTGACCATTTTGAGTCTGGTTCGTGGCTGTGGTTTTGGGCCTGGATAAAGGCGTAGAGGGCAAGGCAAATATTGACGGCGATCGCCATAATCCGAAAGCTGGGTGGTTCGGGCAAAAAGTATGGCAGGGTAAAAAGTTTGAACGTGGCGGCGATCGCCCAATGAAGATGCCCAGCAATAAGGATTTCTTTAATAGGAATCGAAGCGAATTGTTCATGACCGCGACGCGTCTGGAGCCAATATAGACTGCGATAAATTAACGCTAAAATAATGCCGACAAAAGCCAGTACAGTCAGGGCATTGCCGAGATTATTCCCAGTGGATTGCAGCATCTGGTAAATAACGGTTCCGTACACTCCCCAAGTGATGCGGGCAAAACCGAAGACGCGTAAAAATCGACTGTTATAGTCGCTGGCGATCGCCAAAGTC
>JBARRZ010000285.1:0-19723 GCA_049644465.1 Limnothrix sp. | reverse complement strand
ATTATAGCCAACTCACTTTAGAAGAAAAAGAAGCGGTTGAAAGGATTGAAACGCTTGTCGATTTAGCTGATTTTGAAGAAGAAGTGACTCAAAAAAAAAAGCTGAATGAGGATGTTGATACTCAAATTGAAATCCTGCCTAATTCCGATTCTTTTTACAATCAGCAACAATTTATCGCGCAACTAACCGCCTTAATAACGTCAGAAAAGCATTCGATTATTTTTGTCTACGGTGGCGGCGGCATTGGCAAAACAGCAACAGTGAGTGAAACGCTCCGGCAGTTACCTCAGCAAAACCAAAATATTGTGTGGTGCAATTTAGGCGATCGCCTGAGCTTTACTGAAAATGTTGAATTTATTTATGATCAATGGAATTTAGACGAAAACGCTAACGATGCAATTACGGTTTTAGGCTCTTATTTAGAGAATAATCCTCAGATATTAATTTTTGACCACTGGGAATTACTGTTTGAGGGCGATCGCCTGTCAGGTTCCTATCAGCCTCAATATCAAAAATACGATGAACTTCTAAAACAACTCGCTGCGATTTCTATCCAAGGAACTGTTTTGGTTTTGACGAGAGAAATAGCACCGTCAATGGACAGATTAGTTGCAGCTTCACCCACTACTGTCACAAGTCTGACTGTGCCGCCCCTGACTGCCCAAACCGCGCAAAAAATTCTCCAAGAATACAAGCTACAAGATGAAGAATTATGGCCAGATCTTATTGAAATTTATCAAGGCAACCCACTCAACTTGCGGTTGATTTGTAACTCAATTAAAGAATGGTATGGCGGTTCTGTCGCAGCATTTCAGCGACAAAACACGATTATTGGTGGCGACACACTACGAGAAATTTTAAAGGAACTGATCCAGCCGATTACTCGCTTAGAGCAGCAAGTTTTGTATTGGTTGATGTTGTGGGGACAACCGATCACATTAGCCGAGCTACAAGAAAAAAAATGGGACAAAGTGCTTTTCTCAACACAAATTTGGGATGCAGTTCGCTCACTAGAACGGCGTTTTTTAATTAGAAATAGTGATTCGCCTACTCTGCGACTTTTAGCTTTACAACCATCAATTAAACGTTATTTAGTCCAACAATTCATCCAAGATTGTTGCGAAGAAATCACTGAGGCGATCGCCGACAATTATTCTGTTTCTGACTTTGATTTACTTAAGAATTACCAGCTACTATTATCAGATCAACCCAATACTCAGTCAGCCATATTCGTAATCACATCGATTTTGCGTGGCTTAAAACAAGTTTATCTAGAACCAGAGCGGGTTCAAACACACCTGACTCAATTAAAACAGGCGATAAAACAGCAGGCGATCGCTGACCAAAAGTACGCACTAGCAAACATCAATCAGCTTCTCAAGTATAATGTTGGCTAGTTTCGGAAAACCATAAGTTCATGTCCTTCTTCCTGTGATACTTATACAAAATGAAAACTAGCAACAACGACTGTTACTGTATCAATCCGCTATGTACTGCACGAAAAAACCAGTACAGTTTTGAACAGTCTAATTGCAAAGCTTGTGAAACACCCCTTGTTGTTAATTCTTTATTATTACGCCAGCCAATTTACGGATTTGAAACGATAGAAAATTGCGAATTATTTGCAGTTGAATCGCTTCGAAAAGCAGAATTTTCTGAACCCAAGATTTTAAAAATATTACATCCGCAGCAGTCTAAAAAAGCACAGGAGTTATTTCGTCAAGAAGCCCAATTACTGCAAAGATTTACAGATTTACCAGTTCCTAAAGTTGCTAGTTCCCCTTATTTCACTATTCCCTTAAAGAGGAAAATTTACGGCCAGCGAGAATTGCACTGCATCGTCATGGAACAAGTGCAGGGGCAGACGTTGGAAAAACTTATTTTATCTGAAGGGATAATCCCAGAAAATATTGCAGTAGATTGGCTACGACAGCTTGCCCAAATTTTATTAGAAGTTCATCGCCGGGGTGTGCTGCACCGCGATATCAAACCGGGCAATATTATGGTTCGGCAACGGCCAAATTTTCCCTACGGTGAATTAATTCTCATTGATTTTGGGGCGGCACGACGCATTTCAAAAAGTTATGTTGAAAAAGTAATTTCCGGAAAATCTCAAACAAAAATTATTTCTGAAGGCTATACTGCACCGGAACAACAGCGGGGATTAAGCCATGTTCAATCCGACTTATTTTCCTTAGGAAAAACGCTGATTTTTGCTTTAACTGGTAATGTGCCCCAAACTTCAGTAGAAAATTTATTTGTTGGGCGATCGCCCAAATTATCACCTGCATTTCAGGATCTAATTACAGCGCTTGTCGCAGAAGATTATATACATCGTATTCCTAACGCCCAAGTATTAATCAATCGTCTTGAAGAATTACTCAAAGAAAAGTCTGTTTTTCAAAAGCTATTGCTGTTTCCCTTACTGAAAATTCGAGCGAAAAAAACAAAGGCGATCGCCACTGCTGTGACTGTAAGTTTTTCTCTGTTAAGTTTATTTTTGCGTGCTCCTTTTGCGAACGCTATTACAGAAGTAGGAGATAACACTTTTGTTTACAAACAAGAATATCAACGCGCAAAAAAATACTATCAAATTGCGCTATTTTTCTCACCTCAAGAATTTGATGCTCGCTACGGTTTAGCAAAATCTTGCGAAAAACTAAATGATCTAGTTTGCGCAAAGAAAGAGTACGAAAAAGCTCTAAGTATTCAAGGTCTGGATGATGCCATAACGTATCGTGTTTATGCTGATTTTGGTCGATTTCTGTTATTAGAGTCCAAAAGTGAGTCAGCAATACCACTTCTAGAAAAAGCTTTGAACGGAACGAAAAATCCTCATGAAACTAGCATCATTAATCGCCATCTCGCTGCTGCTTATATTGACTTAAGAGAAATAGATCAAGCTGAATCTTCTTTGAATTTAGCACTCGAATATGAGCCAAATAATATAAAAAGTTTGTGTTTAAAAGATCTAATTAAGATAAAGAAAAAAGCAGCTATAAATCTAGAAGAATCTATAGCTACTTGTCTTCATTTAACTACTGATAATTAGGCGATCGCCTACAAATACAAATCGTTGATTGGCAATTTGGTATCACAGGAATGGCCTTGAGAAGCTTGTAGCTTTAGTGGTGAAAGGAAAGAAGAAACAACCAACACGAAAACTGCACCAAACCAAAATAGTTCTTGCTTCGTCCACATATCTTTGCTCCAGAAAAGGATGTTTTAAGTCTGCTATAGATACATCGTTGAAATCCGGCACGCTTATGCAGATTTTGTAGAACATTTTGGAAAATGAATCATCTGAAATACGAAATGAAAGCTTCCCTGAAGCGCACACTCTCGCTCAAAGCTTGCTTCTCTAAGTACTAAGACTTATTTTTGCTTCTATTCCCATCTGTTAGCCAGAAAGTTAACTAGATTTTGCTCAAGGCGATCGCCTTTCTCTGATAGACTTTGGGGTGTTTACAAAAATACTTAAACAACTGGTTTAGATCAGTCGTTAGCAGTCTGGAGGATAGAACAAGTGGATAGCACACTGGGTTTAGAAATCATTGAGGTCGTTGAAAAAGCGGCGATCGCCTCATCCAAGTGGATGGGTATGGGTGAAAAAGATACAGCTGATGAAGTTGCTGTAGAAGCAATGCGTGAGCGCATGAACAAGATTCATATGCGTGGTCGCATCGTCATTGGTGAAGGTGAGCGTGACGAAGCGCCCATGCTCTACATCGGCGAAGAAGTGGGTATCTGTACCCAACCCGGCGCAGAAAAAGTTTGCACCATTGACGAACTAATCGAAATTGACATCGCCGTTGACCCTTGCGAAGGTACAAACCTCGTAGCAAACGGTCAGCCCGGTTCCATGGCAGTATTGGCCATTTCCGAAAAAGGTGGATTATTCCACGCGCCAGACTTCTACATGCAGAAGCTTGCCGCTCCCCCAGCTGCAAAGGGCAAAGTAGACATCCGTAAGTCTGCGACCGAAAACATCAAAATTCTTTCTGAGTGCCTCAACCGTACTCCCGAAGAGCTAGTGATTATCGTGATGGATCGTCCCCGCCACGCTGACCTGATTAAAGAAATTCGTGCCACTGGTGCTCGTGTTCGTCTCATCAGTGACGGTGACGTTTCTGCTGCCATCTGTTGCGCATTTGAAGGCACAAACATCCACGCTCTTATGGGTATTGGTGCAGCGCCTGAAGGGGTGATTTCCGCAGCAGCAATGCGTTGTCTTGGGGGTCATTTCCAAGGTCGCCTCGTTTACGATCCCGCTGAAGTGAATAGCCCTGAAAGTGAGAACTGGACTAAAGAAGGTAACGCAGCTCGCCTCAAGGAAATGGGTGTTAAAGATCCTGACAAAGTTTATGAAGCGAATGAGCTTGCTTCTGGTGAGGAAGTTCTCTTCGCTGGTTGTGGTATCACTCCTGGTACGCTCATGAATGGTGTTCGCCTTTTCCATGGTGGTGCGCGGACTCAGTCTTTGATTATCTCTAGTCAATCGATGACTGCTCGTTTTGTGGACACGGTTCACATGTGGGAAGAGCCTCAGAAAATTTCTCTCCACTAAATTGAAAGTGGGCCAGAGATTTAGATCTCGATTGGTGTCATTTTGAATTTTTGAAATAAATGAGAAAGGAAGGGCGATCGCCGGGTGCGATCGCCCTTTTTGTCGTCATAAAGCTAAATAAATTTTCTTTACAAACCCTTTCGTTGAGAATTCTCAGAAGACTACATTGCAGAAGAACATTAAAAACTTTTTTACGCTAAACTCTGTGCTTCCGTTGGATTTTGAAGCTTTAGAGATCCCAAATCCTTTTAGAGAAACCCCATGAATATTGTTGTTGTTGGTCTAAGTCATAAAACAGCGCCAGTCGAAATTAGAGAAAAGCTCAGTGTTCAAGAAGCAAAAATGGACGAGGCGATCGCCCACCTGAAATCCTATCCCCACATCGAAGAGATTTCAGTCATCAGCACCTGTAACCGCCTCGAAATCTATGCCGTCGTCCAAGAAACCGAGCAAGGCGTGCGAGAAGTCTGCCAATTTCTCGCCGAAACCGGACAATTACGCCTACACCAATTACGCCCCTACCTGTTCACCCTGTTGCACCAAGACGCAATCCGACACCTCATGCGCGTTGCCGCAGGCTTAGAAAGCCTTGTACTCGGCGAAGGTCAGATCCTTGCTCAAGTTAAAGCCGCCCATAAACTCGGCCAAAAACACAAAGGCTTAGGGCGATTGCTCGACAAAATGTTCAAACAATCCATCACCGCCGGAAAACGCGTCCGTAGCGAAACTAATATTGGTACTGGCGCAGTTTCGATCAGTTCCGCCGCCGTCGAACTCGCCCAGATGAAAGTCGAAGATTTATCAAACCAGCGCGTCGCTATTATCGGTGCAGGTAAAATGTCCCGCCTGCTTGTGCAGCATCTCCTCTCAAAAGGCGCAGCAGATATTACAATCGTCAACCGCTCCGAACGTGGCGCCAAAGACCTTGCGAGAAAATTTCCTGACGCTCGCCTCCAACTGGAACTGTTGCCAGAGATGTTGAATGTAATCGAAAAATCAGACATCGTTTTCACTAGCACTGGTGCAACAGAGCCGATTATTGACAAAGCAAAACTGGCTGATATCGATCTCGAAAAAGTGATGCTGATCGATATTTCTGTGCCCCTCAACGTTGCTGCAGATGTTGAAGAAATTAAAGGTGTACAGCTCTTTAACGTCGATGCGCTGAAGGAAGTGGTCGCCCAAAACCAAGCCTCCCGCCGCAAAATGGCCGAAGAAGCAGAGCTCTTGCTCGAAGAAGAAGTTGATAGTTATATTCGCTGGTGGCAAGCGTTAGAAACAGTGCCAACTATTAGTTCGTTGCGCAGTAAGGTCGAAAGTATCCGTGAGCAGGAACTTGAAAAAGCGTTATCTCGCCTTGGCTCTGAGTTTGAGGAAAAACACCAAGAGGTGATCGAGACTTTGACGCGCGGCATCGTAAACAAAATTCTCCATGAACCGATGACGCAATTGCGTGCTCAGCAGGACATTGAGGCGCGCCGTGTGTGTATGAACTCGTTACGGATGCTCTTTGCTTTGGAAACGGAAGAGGCTGTTTAGGTTGGCGGACAATTGCAATGTTTGGTTTGACTGAAGTTTTCGGTGGGATATTGCCGCTAGCTTCAGTTTTTTGTCGTGATGTTTAGGTTTAGGAGATTTTAGATGGTTCGACAATTATGGAAATCGGCGATCGCCACCCTGTTGATCAGCATGAGCGTCGTTTTAGTCGCTTGCAGTAGCGGAGTTGCTAGCTTACAACCCTACGTCGATGGCACTTATGGCTATGAATTTCTCTATCCGAACGGCTGGATTCCCGTGAATGTAGATAATGCGTCCAGCGGCGTTGATGTTGTCTTTCGAGATTTGCTGGAATATTCAGAAAATTTGAGCGTCATTATTAGCGATGTCCCGGCTGATAAAGAACTGAAAGACCTCGGCACTCCCACCGATGTTGGCTATCGTTTTATGCAAGAAGCGAGCAAAACTGGCGATCGCGATCCAGAGCTGATCCGCGCCGATAGCCGTGAAGCTGCCGGACAAACCTACTACATCCTCGAATATCAAGTGGCGCTACCTGACGGGCAAGTCCGCCATGACCTTGCGACTGTTGCGGTGAAATTTGGCAAACTGTACACCTTTAATCTCTCCACTCGCGAAAGCCGTTGGCCTCAGGTGCAGAAGCTGTTTAATACAATGATTTCGACCTTTAAAATTTGATTGCGTTGACGCCAGCGTTTAATGTTTTATTTTGCCCTTGTTTGAAAGCTGTATGACCCTACAATTTGTTCTTGCTTCTGCTTCGCCTGCTCGCCGTCGTTTGCTTCAGGGCATCGGTCTTAATCCGATTGTTCATGTGAGTAATTTTGATGAGCGGCAAATCCAGCAAAGTAACCCAGCCCACTTAGTTGAGGCCCTTGCGGAAGCAAAAGCGCAAACTGTGGCCAAACAGCGACAAAATGCCCTGATTTTGGGTTGTGACTCTGTATTACTAGTGCAGGACAAGATTTTTGGGAAACCTGCGTCTCCGGCTGAGGCGATCACCCGATGGCAGCAGATGCGAGGCAATTTTGGCGTGCTCTACACTGGGCATGCTTTAATCGACCAAACCCAAGCAAAAACCCTTGTTCAACACGGCACAACCAAAGTGCATTTCGCGAATATCTCTGACGAGGCGATCGCCGCCTACGTTGCCAGTGGTGAACCCATGCATTGCGCAGGTTGTTTCGCCCTAGAAGGCAAAGGGGGATTATTTATCGAAAAGATCGAAGGCTGTCACAGCAACGTCATCGGTTTAAGCCTGCCTTTACTGCGTCAAATGCTTTTTAAACTAGGCTATGATGTCAGCAAAATCTGGGGCCAAACACCAAAGCCAAACAGCTGACAGTGTTACATTTACCGCGCTGTCTTTAGCGGATCTATGTGAATAAGATACGCTGAAAGCAATCGCCCCAAACTCACCCAATCAACCACGGTTACCGTTCCCCTACATGACTTGCTGCCGTCAGGCTGAGTAGGAGAATCGAGAGGAGAACTATCGACTATGCCCGCTAGCGACGAATTTAAAAAAGCACTCCGTTCAGGCGATCTTCCCGAAGCCTTTGTGATGGCAATGGGACGCGCGACCGAACTCAACATCACCACCAAAGTGATGAAGGCTGACGGCACGATTTCCGAAACTTATGATCCATCACAACAACTCCACACTCGCCTTGATCTGCTCAATGGCACAATTGATAACGAGGTTGGTGAAGAATTTATCGGCACTGGTAAATACCGTGAATTACAACAATTTCATCAGCAGCAAGTCGCCCTCGGAAACTCAAAGATCCAAGAAAATTTTCAAAGTTTACAACAGCTTTTTCGGCTACTTGTTACGTTACAGCAGTACAATCGTATTAATAATGCAGAAGAACCGCTCGATCTCACTTTTTTAGAAGTACCTAGCCATTCTTTACCTGCCGAAAAAGTTATTTCCAGTCTGCGCGCGCAAGAAGAAGCAATCCTCGAAACGGTAGCGGGTGTCAGCTTAAAATCTCCGACTGAGACAAGAGAAAAAAAAGTAACTGTTGAGCCGCCCCATTCTTCTCCAGTCAAAGCACCAGTTGCAAAAGCAGAAGAAACAACTCCAGAAATAGAAGTTGAAATAGCCCCAAAACCAGCTAAGAAGGTGGCGATCGCCCCACCGATTCCCCCCTTGCCGAGAAAACCCAAAGCTTCAGACGACGAGGAAGAAACCCTTAGCTTTTTAGATGGTTTCGCCGCACTGGATCTCGACGATGTTTCCGAGCCAGAAATGCCACTATCAGAAGTTGAAGTGGACGATTGGGAAACGCCTGTAGAGATGAGTCCTGCCGAGCGGTTGGCGCAAAATACAGAAGAAGCTTATATTCCCGACCTTGACGATTTTGATCAAGATGATCTTGAAGATCTACTCGGTGACGATGATGCTGATGTGGCTGATACTTTCGCCGAGTCAGAACCCCGTGCCATCGAACTCGAAGATGATGCTGGTGTGGACGATACTTTTGCCGAGCCAGAAACTAACGCCTTTGAAATTGCAGACGAAGCACCCATTGTTTTAGAAGCCTCTGCTGATCTCGCTGAGATGACTCACAATGAACTGGTTATTGACACCAGTGATCTGAGTGATTTGCTCGATGAAAATGGTGAGATTTTTGATGAAACTGACCTAGAAAGCGATGACGAAGAAGTTGCGACGATTTTAGAAGATCAAGAGCTGCATTTTGATGGCGTGGCGCTGGAGGAAATGGCTGCAACATCTGGGTTGGCCACTGATTTTTCTTCGGAAAATATTGCGAATCATGCTGCGCTAAATCCTGACGAAACCTTAGAGGAGCCATTTGCTGACACAACTATCATCGATGATTTTGATGATGATTTAGGCGATTTACTCGAAGCAGATACAACTGAGATTGCTTTAGATCCGAACTTAGAAATTGAGGCTGATGCGGTTGAGCTAGATGATGACGCAGCACCAGATATTTCGGAGTTTGTTTTGCCGAGTACGGATTTATCGGCGTCCATTACTGCCACTACAGAATTGGCCATCGAAGCCCCAGCTTTAGACGCAGAGCCGCCCGAAGCTTTAGCAGAAACTTTGGATATTCTTGAAGCAACAGAGCCTGATTTAGAAGGGTTGGATTTAGATGTTGAGGCGATCGCCCCCGACTTAGCAGCAGAAGAGCTTTTTGCCGATGAGCCAACGGAACTAGATGCAGATGATGATGACGACTTAGACGTCTCAGAATTTGTCCTCTCCGAGGCCGATCTCTCTGCATCTGTCGCCGCAACAACAGAACTAGCCATCGAAGCCCCAACTTTAGACACGGAGCCGCCTGAGGTTTTGGCGGAAGCTTTAGAAGCTTTAGAGGAAGCAGAACCCAATTTAGAAGCGCTGAATACTGAGGCGATCGCCCCAGCACTCACAGAAGAAGCTGATGAACTCGCAAGCCTTGAACAAATCGGCGATCAGTCTATCCCTGACGAAGAACTGTTAAATTTACTCGGCCAAAATTGGCAGTCCCACCCCGACGTCGCCGAAATCACCTCCCTCGATGACGAACTAGATCCAGATGCTGCTCCAGCCCAACTGCAACCACTCAGCAAAGAAGAATTAGCGACCTTAGAAAACGTCGAAGATATTGACTGGCTCGCTTCCACCTTGGATGACGATTGGCAGCCTCTAGATGCAGGCAACGATGTTGATCCCTTTGCCGACTTGAGCTTAGATCTAAATTCTGACGCTGTGGACAATAGCACAGACACCGAAGAGGATTTCGGTGATTTAGGTCAGCTCGGTAGTGTTGATGATGACTGGCAGCCTCTAGATGAAGAAGCCTCATTTTTCTCCCGCGCGACAACCGCCAATGATGACGAAACACTGGCGTCCCTAGATTTGGATCTTGACTCAGCCGAAACTAGGGACGCCCCCGCAGTTGATGACTCAGAATCGGTTACAGTCTCAGACCTAGCTGATGAAGACGAAGGTGACTTTGGAGCACTGCAAGACATTGATGACAGATCAGAATCGACGTCAGAAGTCGTTGATGATTTTGCCGAAATTGAGACAGATCGTGCTGAGCCAGACAATCTTGATCTCGACTCAAAACTTGATGCTGAAGGGGATCTGACTCCACTCGATACATTGGATTTTTCCGGTGAGCCAGATTTTGATGCTCCAGAGCTTAGTGCTGTAACAGAAACTTATCTTGATCTTGAGCCGATGCTTGATGATGGTGAGGTGTTTGGGGCTAATGACAACGACACGCTTGCAGTAGCACAAACTGACGAAATTCAGCTTGATGACGAATTTGAAATTCCAGATTTTTCCACAAACGATTCAGAAACTGATGAAGATGATGTTTTTGCTGCTTTGGATTTGCCAGTCGCAGAATTAGATTTAGACCAAGCAGAAGAGGAATCAAGTACCGAAAGTTTCGCTGATGAGGATGATTTCGATTTTGCTGATCTGGACTTAGATGCAGAAGAGCAAGGCGACATAGATGTAGGAGATCTTGATGCGGCTCTGTTGGAAGACAACGAAAATGTATTCGATAGTGAGGCTGGAGAAGATTCACTAGATTTAGATTCAAGCTCAGAGGAATTGGAGCTACTCGGAGCAGAAGCAGATTTTTCTGCTGACGATTTAGAAACTGATGAAGATGATGTTTTTGCCGCTTTAGATTTGCCAGTTGCAGAGTTAAATTTAGAGCAAGCAGAAGAGGAATCAAGTGCTGAAAGTTTCACCGATGAGGATGATTTCGATTTTGCTGATTTGGATTTAGATGCAGAAGAGCAAGGCGATATAGATGTAACGGATCTTGATGTTGATCCATTAGAGGACAACGAAAATGTATTTGGCAGTGAGGCTGGAGAAGATTCACTGGATCTAGATTTAAGCTCGGATGAGTTGGAGCTACTCGGAGCAGAAGCAGATTTTGAGACTGATTTGTCTGATGTTCTTTCTGAAGAGAATGCCGTTACAGATGACAATTTTGGTGAGCTTGAGCAGTTGCCGGATCCTTTTGCTGAACCGGAAGAGAATTGGCTAGATGACGACATGTTGGAGGATGAGAGCTTCTCTGGCCTCTCGTTGAACGATGCATCTTCTGTCTCAATGGATGCGCTGAATGAGCAAGAGCAAGGTGAAGCTGATTTTACAGACTTTGATTTGGATGAAGGTGATATCGATCCTTTCGCCAGTTTGACAGACAATGAAGCGTCGATTGATGGGCTGGATGATTTTGATTTGTCGGGTTTGACAGACTCAGAAACGGACGCTCTTGATCTAGATTTGGCGATGAGTGACGGAGAGACTGAGCTTTTCGGGACTGGAGTGGACGACAGTGATAATGATGATTTGCTGAGTCAGGAAGTGCTGAGTTCAATTCAGGAGTTAGACCAATCTACGGCGAAGTTAGAGCTCACTGATGCTAGTGATGATGAGGCGCTCAGCAACATAGATGATTTTTCTATGGATGATATCGGTGGGGATGATTTTGATTTGGAGTCTTTGGCTCTAGAGTCTGAACTGGAATTGGCTGATTTTGGTGATCTGGAGCCAGCTACTAGTGGTGAGAATTTGGATTTCGAGCTAGGTGCTTTAAATGATGGGGCGATCGCCGATCTTGATAGCAACGAAAGTACCGATGATGATGATAATTGGGTAGACCTTGGCCTTGAGGACAATGAAGTTGAAGACGGTTTCACCATGCCAGCTCCCGATGATGAGGAGTCAGCGGATCCCCTCGATTTGGATACCGATCTCGACCTCGACTTGAGTTCGGATTTACTAGACTTTGACCTCGATGTAAATACTGACAGCGAGGATTTATCCGACATCTCATTGATGCCAAATTTTGACCTCGATGATGAGACGCCAGACCTCGAAACGAAGGACGATTGGCAGGACTTAGATTTAGCTCCGACTGACGCATCTGCTAATGATGATGACAACTGGCAAGATCTTGAAACCACCACCGCACCTGCCCTTGATGCCGGAGATGTTGCCCACAGCAAAGACGAGAAAAGCGCACAAGATGATAATTGGGCGATCGCCGACTTAGAAGGTTTAGGTAATTTTGGCGACGCTGATCTCGGAGAATTTGGCGATTTTGATTTAGAATCCCTAGAAATGGACGACGATGCTGACAGCGATTTTAGTTTATTTGGAGACGACGATAGCGATGACGATTTCTCCAAAGCATTATTAGAATCCGAAACCTCCACGCTCGATCTTTAACATCCACCTAGAAACCTATGACTACTGCCTTCGAAGCATTACAAGACAACCAAAGCGAGCAAACCAGTCCGATTGCCGTACCCGCTGCCACTAGCGCCACCCGCAAACTTCCAGAACAACTCAACGAGTTTGTTCGATCTCTCGGCGGTGTTTTAGTCGATGTAACCGCTCTCGAAGTTAACACCATGGTGGTGGAATATATTAGCGGCAACAAATTTATTCCTTGGGAAGTTTACCGCGACACCTATCCGATCTCACGAGTTTACCTAGAGCAGCAAGGCTATCACCCAACATTACATAAGCCCTATCTCGACCTACGCTCCCAATTGGAACTGCAATATTCTCTACTGCTCACTGATCCCAACTCTGAATTTTATGATGCTAGCGTAATTGACAACATTCGCGAAACATCACCAATTTTGACAGATCCAACCATCGACTCTATGGATTTGCCAACCCGTTTGCCAGACCCGATTAATCCCACTGGGGCCGAGGAAGTGGCGCGAGTACGTCGTCTGCTCAGTAGTAGCCAATTTCTCTGTCATCTGCGCAAAATTAGTGAACTAAAAGCCGCACTCGATAATCGTAATCGTCGTTTGCTGCGTCAAGCTGTCGCTTTAACCAATGATGTTCAGGGTGATGGCGAGGAAGCCACTATTCAGCCGAATGTTTTAAACGATATTATCTATGCTCAAACGGTGATTCAGCTTGATGGCGATATCGTTAATCGTTATGCAGAAGAACTATTTGACCATCCCTATCGCGACACAATTTTGACTGTGCACCGAGACAGCCTGATCACTAGCGAAAAGCAATGGCGCGGTCTTCTCAGTTTTATTATTGACATCATCCAATCAACGATTGATCGGGGTGTGCTGCGATCGCCTCGACGACGAAAAGTACGATAAGCAACGCACTGCTAGACTGTCTGTTCTAGGGTTGTGCCCGACTAGTGCGATATTCTACGACTAGTCAAATCATTCTTTGTCGTCCCAAGTTTAGGGATTTCGCTGCTGTGGATTGCATCAAACTTGATTACGAACAACTTTCAGAAACTCAAAATGTGTGTCATGGGGTTTCTTTTGTTCTTGATCAAAACGATTTACTAAAGCTATTAGCGGCAAAAGCAAAAGGCTATCGTCCTAATTTATCGGCAGATTTTTTATCGGGCTGGCGGCACTATGTGCTGTTTAACGGAAATAACGACTTGCAAAATGCTTGGTCTTTTACGCTGCACTATGAAGGCCAAGGTATCTTTAAAACGGTTATTTCTTTGGACGGGGATGTGTTGCACCAAGTTTGTGCGGATATTCTGCCCCACGATAGTCTTTTTCAGCAGTTAAGCGAAGTTCACTACTGGCTCATTCAGCAGCTGGTGGGTCTGTTGCGCTGGCGTCGGTATCGGGGAGATTGGATTCATCCAATAGCGCTAGGAGGGGCGATCGCCTTAAGTATTTGTTTTGTGCTGATCTACTTTAGAACTCTGCTGGCTCAACCGTTCCTATTTCTGCTTGTTCCGCTCATTCTGGCTTTTTTGTATTGGATTCTACGACTTGTATTGCGATTTGCCGCTCCCTATCTACGTAAGTTTCTGTTAAAACAAATTTTATCTGGTTATTTTTCCCGTAATTATGAAGCCCGTCGAGCAGGACTTGATTATCTCGCTAAATTTTAAGCTTGCAATTACTTAAAGAAACGCACTAAATGTAAAAAAGCAGAGCAAAAAAGCGAATCAAAACATTGGTAATAGTCTATAAACAAAATCTCTACAACCATGTGCCAAATTATGGCGATTGTAGAGATTTTTTGTTATTGATTTACTTTATGAATTTAGCATTTGAGTTTTCTCAAAAAGCAACCGAAAAAAAATTATCCTTCTTGCGCATTGGAAACAAACTTGTGGCTGCCGTCACAGTAAGGCGCGTCACCTGTTTGCTTACAAAGACAGAAAACGACATTCTTTTTTTCGTCAATGGTGAATTCTTTAGGAGTGAATTCTGTTCCTTTGTGACTACCATTGCAAAAAGGTTGGTCATCGGATTGACCACAAGTGCAGTAGAAATACTTGCCCGGCTCTAGTTCTAGCTCTACTGGTTTTTTATCTGCCATTTTAGGTTCAGCCATGATTTTTCCTCAAATTTGGTGATAATCATAAGACTCAACGAAGACAAATATGCTCACGAATGGAGTTCAATCTGTATTCGAAGAATCAATATTTTCGTGTTCATTTATTATCTTAATGTTTTCTTTTTGTTCTTTGGAATAAACCTAACTCAAGGCAGAGCTGAAATAATTGTGCTAGTTCTTTAGGCGGATCTTCATGCTGATAGATCATACTGTTTGTCTATATCTGTGCCCTAACAATTTTTTCTTATTTGATTTTCAGAGAATTTTCAAAAGCATAAGTTTAGAGGAATAGAAGCATGGCGATCGCCCATTTTGAATCAAACCAAGTCGCGTTTACCGGCAACAATAATCAAAAAAATAAACCCAATTGACTCAATCAATCAGGTTCGCCGGCTGTTTATATTTAGTTTTCTTGGCGTGAGCTTTACTGACTAGTTGGGGATTTGTGTCGGTACGCGTGTCGGTAGCTCTAAACAGTAGCCTGCACCATATACCGTTTTAATATATTTAGGATGGCGCGCATCTGGTTCTAGTTTCGTGCGCAAATGGCGGATATGGACGCGGATAGTTTCAATATCATCAGAAGGATCGTAGCCCCAGACTTCTTTGAGAATCTCGCTAGGAGAAATAGTCTGGCCATGTCGCTGCAACAAGCAGTGAAGAAGCTCAAATTCTAAATGAGTGAGCTTGACGGTGTCTTCAAACCAAATAACTTCAAACCGCTCAGGGATGAGGGTCAATGGGCCGTGATTGAGGATTTCTGTATGTCTGGCTGCTTGGGGCATGCGATCGCTGCGGCGAAGTAGAGCGCGTACCCGAACCAACATTTCTTCTACTTCAAAAGGCTTTGTGAGATAGTCGTCTGCCCCTGCATTAAACCCATCTACTTTGTCTTGTGTTTGGCCTAGGGCTGTCAGCATCAATACCGGAATGTCCGAAATGCGCTCGTCTCGACGAATCCTTTGGCAAACGGTGAAGCCATCTACCTTCGGCAGCATCAAATCTAGCATCACCAAATCCGGTTGGAGTTGTACCGCTAGAGCATGACCTTTCAGGCCGTCTTCCGCCCGATTTACGTCATACCCCGCAAGTTCGAGGTTGATCGCCACTAACTCGGCGATCGCCGGATCATCATCAATAATTAAAATTCTGGGCATCACAACCAAGGTTTAGCTACTTATTACATCTTAGAAGGAAACATCAATAGAGTTATACTTTTTTCACAAAGTCTCTAATTTGTAACAATCAGGAATTACGCGCAACATTTGGTTTCGGCTAGAACTTGGCGATGTTTTTGCTGCTTTTCGTCAATTTTTTGATGACAGATAATGCTGTGATTTCTGTCAATAATTTTGTTCAAAAGCTGGGTGGCGATCGCCTCTTCTAAGGTGACAATCTTGCTTTTTTTGCCCTATTTTTGTCGTACCATGCCGCAATTTCAGGACACCATTCAACAAAATGGTCGTACATTAACTCACAAAGTTTCTGAGCTTCGAGCTGAGCATCACGCTTCCAACGTAAATCGAGTAAATGCATTAAAGAGCGCACATTACAGCTCATGACGAAGTGTTGGCGAGCATCGAAAGGAATAAGGCTACGGGCATGTTCTTCAGCAAGACCTTCGTTGATGCGTGTTTGGTAACGTTCGCAGGCGGCTATGCACCATGCTTTATCTTCATCTCGTTGTTCTGGCGAGTAAAAATATTTTTTGCCTTGACGATTATCGTAATTGCCAACCGGGCGAAGATAAAAAACATCTTCAACATCTCTCTCTCCGAGGGCAACATCGACAATACGTTGGCCTGTGTAGCGAAACGAGTTATGGACGACAAGATCATTCGCGAGAAAATTGTGCCATTCTCCCTGCATTTCGATATCGTAGGTGACGCTTGGCCCGATGGCTTCTACTGCTACGACGGCGATCGCCATAGGTTCATTTTTGGCGTCCCTTGTCCACAATTGACAGGGCTTTGTCATTTCGACTTTGCTGTCCGAGTCTGTTTGGGCCGCGTCTAGACCGATCGCCTGAGACATGGTCTGCCAACCTTCTGTCGTATATAAGCGATGATTGACGGTGCAATCGAGGGAGGGATGATTTTCTAGGTGTAGACGGTAGAGAGGCTGGACACCGCTACACATCACTGATTGGAGAGAGCCGGTGGTGAAGGTTTTGGTCGTTTCGTTAAAGACGACAAAATTCGCTTCGTCGAGGGCTGTCGGGTCTGCTGTCCAGATTTCGTAGAGGGTCTGAATGCTCTTGGTATAGTATTCGCCTGTTCGAGAATTAATCAGGGCGATCGCCGTCTCTCCTCCCAAACACTGCACATCAAAGCTGACGCCAACCCGGTGGGTACGGATTTGCTGCATTAACGAATGGGGAAAGTAGCCCACGTTAAATACAATCTGTGGATGTTCAATCGGGCCATAATGACCGCGACCACCTGCAAGTAAATGTTTAACAACCAGCTCACCTGCCTTTTGCTCATCCGGAAATTCCTCTCGCTGTTCCCAAACGAAATCTTCGCAATAATCTTGGTGCATCGCACTCCAGATCGTTTGCTGGGGGTTCGGGGTAGAGCGGAGGACTTCGACGCGAAATTTATCCATAAACTGAAGAGAAAAGAAAGTTAGAGATTAAAGCTAAAGACTTAAAATGATGCTCGACCGAGAGACAACCTGATGTTGTGGCGATCGCCGCTGATTCACTCCCAAAATTAACACCAAAAAAGAAGCAGAGCTAACCAGAATAACATTTAGTGAAAATCCATTCGTTAGCTCGCTTTATACGCCATTTTTTACTTGTCTTTACGGCGAGAAATTATCCTTCAAACAGCTCAATAAATTCTGTCCGAGTATTACGAGACTCACGATTCGGGTCATAGCCGTACATATCTGCCATTTGACGAATTTCATCGGCACTGGCGTCCTTGAGATCATGGCAAATCTCCCAATACAAAGCATCTTGCTCCTGAACCCCAGCAAAAGCATAGACCTGCGGCGCACCGCCACTAATATGATGGATTTCGTATTGATCCGATTTGTTGATGATCATGGGTCGCTCTGTTGAGCAGAGAACTTTTGTCGAATTGGAGTTTGTTTGCCAACGAACATTCGTTGGGTCGTCTTGGGGAGAAACTTTGGTCAAAACTTCCAAATCGTAGAGGCGTTCGTCGCCTACTGTTTTCACTAAAGAAACAAAAGTGTAGAACGTTTCATCACAAGCACCTTGGTAGCAATAGCCTGTGAGAGACGTGATATTGCCATCAATGATTGCGGTTTCGATCGCCTCGCCGCGCATCATCTGCACCTCGTCTGTCATTTCCCCCCAACCAGCTCCATCTGCTTTTACTGGTTGTTGGGCAATCTGTTGTGATTGGGCAGAGGTTTTTACTATTGGGGCTTTTTTGGGCGTGGTTCTTGGGGTGTCTTCGCTGATTTCAGGAGAAGATAAGCTTGTGCCGGCGATCGCCTCTGTTTTGACATCCTCTTCTGCAATTACCTCTTCTGTCGTGGCATCTGGAGCTGTGATACTAACATCGGTGGACGTTTCAGCTTCATCACAACCGAGTGCCAACACTGACAAGCTCAAAAGGACAACTCCGAAATTGATACGTGGGGAAAAAACAGCCATTGTTGACCTCAATTATTTTTTAACGGTTCTTGATACGAAAAATGTGAAGTGTGAGAACTAGGCTAGGCAATTCAAAAGCATTTAAAATTTCTAGCCTAGCTCCTACAAAAAATCACGCTGGACAGAATCGATTGGTCAGGCTTTAGTCAGATTCGTCAAAGCCACGATAAACATTAATACCGTAATGACAGTTGTCCGTCGAACATTCATCCATTGTGACGATCGCCGAATGGGTGTTCGCCGTTTTCACATCGAAGGATAATAGCTGCTCATTAGCAGGTGTATTCATGTTGGGATTCGTGCCAGTGACAAATATGCCATCGGCGTTGAGGATAATGACTGAGATTGCCGTGCAGTCATAACCACAGACTGCGCCAAATTTGTAGCTTCCCACCGGAAGCTTGTAGTTCGTGACGGCCGTCTGGGTGTTCATGAGTACGCCATAGGTTGCTTCGGTGTGAGGAGCGCCGAATCCAACGCGAGCCGGGCCGAGATTATACTCAATCGTTCCGAGAGCGGCTTCGACTCCACCCCCACCTTGTGCTGTCGTTGTACCCTGCGCTGTTGGCTTTTTGGCAACGGATTGTGATTGAGCAGATGTGTTTACGGCTGGCGATTTTTTTGAGGCTGTCCTTGGTTGATCTTCGCGGACTGCGGGAGAGGAGATTGTTTCGCTGGCGATCGCCTCTGTTTCACCACCTTTCTCTGTAATTACCTCTTCTGTCGTGGCATCTGGAGCTGTGATACTAACATCGGTGGACGTTTCAGCTTTATCACAACCGAGTGCCAACACTGACAAGCTCAAAAGGACAACTCCGAAATTGATACGTGGGGAAAAAACAGCCATTGTTGACCTCAATTATTTTTTAACGGTTCTTGATACGGAAAATGCGAGGTTTGATAACTAGGCTGAACAATTCAGAAGACTCGAAAGATTCGGGCCTAGCTCCTACAAAAAATCACGCTAAATGTCTTCATGGTGGCGATCGCCCAAAACAGTCTGAAAACCAACACCGAAATTAATAATTAGCGAGAAAAATATTTTCTAAAATTCTGCATGTTCTTGTGGAACAAAATTATCTTTCAATCAACTCAAGAAAGTCTTGCTCAGTGGTACGAGCTTCACGATTTAAATCGTACCCAAGCCGTCCAGCTAGCCGACGGACATCATTCGTATTAGCGTCCTTGAGATCATGACAAACATCCCAATACAAAGCATCTAGCTCTTGGAGACTTGTCGAAGAATAGGTATTAGGTGACCCGCCGCTAATGTGGTGAACTGAATATGGGTCGCTTAGGCTAGCGAGTTCAATAACCATCGGACGAGTGGTGGAACAGAGAACTTGGGTCGGATGCTCACCGATTTCCCATTCCGATTCTTCCATAGCCCCTCCAAATGCAAATTCGGTCATGATTGTCAGGGCGTAGAGCCGTTCTCCTGAGTTAGAGGCTTGAAGGGAAAGGTCAGTATAAAAAGTTTCGGTACATATTCCTTCAAAGCAAACTTCACTCAGAGATGTTAGTGAATTGTCGGCGATCGCCCCTTCGAGAGAATCTTCGCGAGTCGTACTTACTGCGTCCGTTGCCATCGCGACAACTTGTGATTGAGCCAGTTTTTCTGTAGAAGGGACTGTTGCACCTTGGGCGATCGCACTGT
>JBARRZ010000284.1:0-3454 GCA_049644465.1 Limnothrix sp. | reverse complement strand
GGAAATTACCGCTTTTGTTTGTGGTGGAAAATAATAAGTGGGCGATCGGCATGGCTCATGAACGAGCAACTTCTCAGCCGGAGATTTATAAGAAGGCGAGTGTGTTTGGGATGCCGGGCTATGAGGTGGATGGAATGGATGTCCTTGCAATGCGGGACGTGGCACAGAAGGCTGTCGCTCGGGCAAGAGCGGGGGAAGGGCCGACGTTGATTGAGGCTTTGACTTACCGTTTTCGGGGTCACTCGTTGGCGGATCCGGATGAGTTGCGATCGCCTGAAGAGAAAGAATTTTGGGCAAAGAAAGACCCGATTACTCAGTTCGAGAAATTTGTTCTCGGCAGAGAATTGGCTACGGCGGATGAACTTAAGGCGATTACGGACAAAGTGCAGGCAGAAGTTAATGAGTCTGTCACGTTTGCCGAGCAGAGTCCTGAGCCGGATCCGAGCGAACTTCGCAAGTATATTTTTGCGGAAAACTAGACTGGGTTTATAAGTTTTTGGCCGCGTTTAATTTAAAGTAATCCTCGCTGTTATTTCGGTGGGGATTTTTTTGTGGCGATCGCCCAAATTTGATGTCAAGGAAATTAAATATGCTGACGAAAGATTTTGTTCTTAATGATTTTGTTATATTTATATGCGCGTGAACACAATGTAGCAGCACAAACTTTATGAGCATCACACCGCAGGAATATCAGCAGCGTCGTCAGCAGGTGATGGCGCAGATCGGCCATGGCACAGCGATTTTTCGTAGTGCGCCCTATGCGGTGATGCACAATGATGTGGAGTACAATTTCCGTCAAGAAAGCGACTTTTATTATCTGACCGGATTTAATGAGCCGTCAGCCGTGCTGGTTCTTGCCCCTCACCACGAAGAACATCAATATATTTTGTTTGTGCAGCCCAAAGATTTAGAAAAAGAAACGTGGGTTGGCTACCGTGCCGGGGTGGAAGGCGCAAAGGAGAAATACGGTGCGGACGAAGCTTTCGCGATTACAGAGCTGGCTGAAAAATTACCGGAATACACAAAGGGCGGCGATCGCCTTTTTTACCATTTCGGGCGAGACGAAAAATTTAATCTCACCCTTTTGCATCATTACCAACGGATGCTTGCGACCCGCGCAAAACGTGGCACTGGCCCCACGGCGATCGTCGATACCAACCAAATTTTGCATAAACTACGAATGGTCAAAAGTCCAGCCGAAATTGAGATGATGCGCCGCGCCACCGCCATTTCTGCCAAAGCTCACCTCAAAGCACTGGCATATGCCAAGCCCGGACTCTACGAATATCAAGTACAAGCTGAGATCGAGCATGTCTTTCGGCAAGAAGGCGCAGAAGGATTTGCCTACCCTTCCATCGTTGCAGGGGGAGCCAATGCTTGCGTGTTGCATTACATTGAGAATAATGACCAACTCCACGACAACCAACTACTGCTAATCGATGCCGGCGCGTCTTACAAATATTACAACGGCGATATTACCCGCACATTCCCCATCGGTGCGACCTTTACGCCCGAACAAAAAGCCCTTTATGAAATTGTGCTCGAAGCTCAGAAAAAAGCAGTTGATGAAGTAAAAGTTGGCAATTCCCAGCGTGCGTCCCACGAAATGGCCGTCTGCGTGATTACAGAAGGATTGCTGGCGTTAGGCTTGCTCAAAGGCGATTTAGAAAAACTTATCGAAGAGGAAAAATACAAACCATTTTTCATGCATGGCACAGGTCACTGGCTCGGCTTAGATGTCCATGATGCAGGCACTTACAAGCTTGGCCCAGAAAAAGATAATTGGACAACATTTGAAGCAGGCAATATTATCACTGTCGAGCCGGGTATCTACATTTCGCCCTACATGCAGGCAGCAGAAGATCAGCCCGACATTCCTGAACGCTGGCAAGGTATTGGTATTCGCATTGAGGATGATGTGTTGGTAACGCCAGAAGGTAATGAGGTTTTGACGGCGGCTGTACCAAAAGAAATTGATGAGCTTGAGCATCGTTAATGATCAATGCGGATATTTTCGGGTTTGGCTGCTTTTTCGTAGGTTTAGCGCTTTATCTCTGTTGGTCAGTGAAAACAGAAATGGGGACAAAGCTCGGTTCAAGGTCGTCTGGCGATCGCCCTCCACCAGAATAAAAGACTGCCAAAAGTAACAAATTTCGGTAGGGATCTTGATTTTGGTAAAATTCCGGCATAAAGTAGCTCAAAGGGCCACAAACTCGGTGAATGTAAGGACGAGTTATTGTGTAAACCCCGAACATTTTTCATTCTAGAGAAGAAACTATGGAACTCGAATATCCTGATGATCTGAGATATTTGGACAGCCACGAATATATCCGTTTAGATGGCGAGATTGCGACTATCGGCTTGAGTGCTTACGCCATTGATGAATTGGGTGACGTTGTTTTTCTAGAATTGCCGGATGAAGGCGATGCAATTGAGGTGGGTTCCACTTTTGGTTCGATTGAATCAGTCAAGGCCGTGGAGGATCTTTATGCCCCGATTTCTGGCACAGTAATCGACCGTAATCAAATGGTGATTGATTCCCCAGAGGCGATCGCCGAAGATCCCTACGAAGAAGGCTGGTTTTTAAAAGTACGTGTCGATAATCTAGACGACGAAATGCTGGCCGAAACTATGACTGCCGAAGAGTACCGGCTTCAAGTGGCTGGCGAAGAATCATAGGCAGGAGATTTGTCTGCTGCGATTGTAGTCAGGTTCTGCTGCTTCAGCAAACGACTAGATTTAGCTAGGTAAATGCCCGTTAGCACGCCTCCGAACGCCAAACCGTTAAGCCAACTCAGCGTTTCTCCGAGCAGCAGCCAAGCAAGAATCGCTGTAATCACAGGTTCTAACAGCAGAAAAATTGCCACAAATCCCGAAGAAAAGGTTTTAAGGCTGTGCACTACTAAACCCTGACCAAAACATTGACATAGCAAAGCTAAGGCAATGACAGCCCCCCAAACTAATGCAGATTGGGGAAAAATTTGCGTCTCTGTCAATAGCACGAAAGGCAATAGTAAGGCTGCACCAAAACCGCAGCGCCACAACAAAATCTGACTTGCACCAAGACGACGCCGTAAATTCTCAACCAACAGCAAATTGATGCCATAACAAAGCGCGGAAAGTAAGGCCAAAAGGTCGCCCGTCAAATTGTGCCACGCTAGCTGAAAATCAGTAATACCGATGGCGATCGCCCCACAAACAGCCACGAATAATCCAAGTAAAAAGCGCCGATCAAAACGCTGACCGAAAACTAACCAAGCCCCCAAGCTCGTAAACAAAGGCGTCAAATTGCGCAAAACAGTCGAATTGGCCACACTCGTCTCAGACAGAGATAAAGCCCACAACACCACCGAAGTAGACGATACAGCCCCCACCAAAAATAACAACCCAAAATCTCGCAGTTGAATGGCTTGTAGCGGTGAACTTCCTTGAGGCGATCGCCTAACTTTCAGCC
>JBARRZ010000283.1:0-5022 GCA_049644465.1 Limnothrix sp. | reverse complement strand
GTTGGGGTTCATGAACAGGGCAGCATGCAGTTTGCGATCATTATAGATAGAGGATCACTGAAAAATAGAATTCGTCAGCTTTTAATTATGAAAATCAAGGTCATTGTTAAGGCAAATGCTAGGCAATAGTCGGCGATCGCCACCAGTCGATGACAAAACCAATAGAAAAAGCCTTAAACTTTTAGCCAAACATTATGACGTACGTTTGTCATAAATAGCCCTACTTTGTCGTGAAGCACAAAAATCTAAACTTTCGATAAATTGCCGAGATCAAGCATCAGACCCAAAATCCACTGCGATAATTTCACTAAATCGCAAAAAAAAAGAAGCCCGAAGACTTCTTGCTCTTTGTTAAATAAATAGTGTAAATTCTGTTTTGCAAAACAGAATTTACACTAATCCAATCTAGGATTTAATTGTCTTTGCCATATCCATAAAAGTAGACATGCTCGCACCGGGGCGACGATTGCTAGTACGATTACCGGGCATTAGCAAAGCTTCTTCTGCAAAAACGCCTTCTGTCTTTTTCGCGGCAGCGGCGGCCATTTCTTCAGAGTTAGCTTTTAGAGCAGCGGCGATAATTTCGCGAGGATTAGAATAGTTCGCTGTCGAAACAGTAGGAGGAGGGGTTGTGGGGCTGGGCTGAGTGGCGATCGCCGTCGCATTTCCTTCCGCAGCAGGAGGCTCTTCACCAGTTGCCGCCGCAACATCAGCCTCATCAGGTGTCACAGCTTCGAGTTTTTCCACCAAAGCCGGAGCCACAGAGCTAACCGCATCCGTCACCGCATCACCCGCACTCTCTACCGCATCACCAATATCTTCTGCGAGAGAAGCAAAAAATTTCTCTTCCTTTTTACCAAAAAGTTTTTTAAGCATGAGCAAGCTCCTTAAAGGATAATCAAAATAATCTTTAATAAAATTTCTGACAATTTCCGTAATGGCAAATTGAAAGTTAAGTTAAGCTGATTCTATTGATTAAGTTTTGTGAAGTCAAGACTATTGTTGATTTCCCTCGATTTTTGAGTATTTATAACCAGCAGATTGCGACAAAAATGATAAAAGCAGTCTACAAAATGAGAAGACCATAGCGAGTATTAACCATGGAACAGCTAGAAAAAATTCTCAAGTCGGTAGAAGGTGACGTTCTTAGTGGTTTACGGGCCGCAAATTTACGTTGGTATGAGCTGCGACATGGTAATAGTGCGCCGCCACCGTTGGTGCAATCTGTAGACAAAAAATGTGAAGGGTTTGACTGTGATGTGCTGGTCTGTGGTGGCACGTTAGGCATCCTGATTGCGGCGACGCTACAACGGCGCGGTTGGGAAGTGATTTTGCTAGAGCGTGGTGTGTTGCAGGGACGGGAGCAGGAATGGAATATTTCGCGGGCCGAGCTGGAAACGTTTGTCGAGATGGATCTGCTGACACCGACAGAATTTAAAGAGATTATTTTTTCGGAATACAATCCGGGGCGAATTCAGTTTGAAGGGGGAGAACCGCTCTGGGTTAATAATGTGTTGAATGTGGGGGTCAGTCCACGGGTTTTGCTGCAAATTTTCAAGGAAAAGTTTCTGACTTGGGGCGGCAAAATTTTTGAAAATAATGCTTGTACGGGCATTGAAATTTGTGATGGGGGGGCGATCGCCAAAACAGAAAAACTCACCCTAAAAACCCGTTTAGTGCTGGACGGGATGGGTCACTTTTCACCCATTGCCCAACAAGCCCGCCAAGGCAAAAAACCAGACGGCGTTTGTTTAGTCGTCGGCAGTTGCGCGAAAGGCTATAGCCGTAACGACACGGGCGATTTGATCTACACATTCACGCCGATTCGGAATCAGTGCCAGTATTTTTGGGAAGCCTTTCCCGCCAAAGATGGGCGCACAACCTACATGTTCACCTACCTTGACGCGCACCCAGATCGCTTTAGTCTGGAATTTTTGATGGAGGAATATTTAAAGCTACTCCCGGAATATCAAGGCGTAGATTTAGGTGCGTTAGATTTTCAACGATTTTTGTTTGGCTTTTTCCCGAGCTATCGTCAAAGTCCTGTGCAATATCCGTGGGGCAGAATTTTAGCAATTGGCGATAGTAGCGGTGTGCAGTCTCCGGTTAGTTTTGGGGGATTTGGCTCGATGATCCGCCATTTGCCACGCCTGACTGAAGGGATTAGTGATGCTCTCAAACAGGATTGCTGCGATCGCCGCTCTTTAGCGCAGATCCAACCCTATCAACCCAACCTGTCCGTGACATGGCTGTTTCAAAAATCAATGAGCGTCGGCATCAACGAAACCTGTCCACCTAGCCAGATTAACGACTTGATGAATGCAGTATTTAAAGTAATGTCGGAATTGGGCGACGATGTTCTCTATCCGTTTTTGCAAGATGTCGTGCAGTTTCAAGGCTTAGCCAAAACTTTACCGCTGGTGAGATTTAGAACCGTATTACCGCTCTTACCAAAACTGGGTATCGGTGCTTTAGCAGATTGGTTACGGCACTATATGTCGCTCGGTGTCTACAGTTCTGGCTATCATCTCAGCAAAAAATTACCCCAATCAGATAACTACCGAGTTAAGCGGCTGATTGAGGCATTGAAATATGGGTCTGGAAATGATTTCGAGAAAAAAGATTAGCTGGTTGTTAATTGTTCAACGGCTGCTCAGTTGATTTTCGAGGGCCGCAAGGTCGCCTTTTTCGAGAACTGTAATGTGACCGCGAGTGGCAAAATCAGTTTGTTGATTGCTTTTCACGACTTCTACCCAGTAGGCAAAGCGATCGCCTTCTAAGAGTCTGCCCTGTTGTGCCGCAAGGATCGGCAAGTTTTCTCGTTTGGCACGATTCAAAGTGTTGATGTCGGGATAACTGTAGACTTCTCTGGCTCTTGCAAAATCTTGGTGAATATTGACGCCATAGACTGTCCGGAGTGCTTCGGTGAGCCGCCCGACAGTGACGCCATTTGTGACATCAAAAAAGTGTAATTTCTCGCTCCGCACCAAGCCAGAGGGCTTTTCGTTGATGCGAGTGGGAGAATAGGCCGAGGCTTCAAAAGTCAGTTTTTGGGCGGCCGTATTGTAGCGTGTCACTTTGAGATTATTGATCATACTGCCGCGAAAAGTGGGATTGGCCTCGATCCAACTGGCGACATCATCGATCAAGTCCCCCGGCAAAGCCTGAACACTAAGGCAAAATCCTAGATTACTGATCATGGCGGCGATCGCCCCCACTTTAAACCACTGAATCATGGCGTTCTCTCCTCGCGATAGTTGCGCTTCCTATCATAAAGATATTTTTTGCGCTCTTTTTAAAATGCCCAAATAACTTTAGAAGGCGATCGCCTCCAACCGCGCTTGTAACATCTGTGGAAACTTAGCGTAGTATCTCTGGTTTAGCGGCGAAGGGTGCGGCAAAGGCGATAACGTCACCACCTTTTGATGCTCTAGGCCCTGCTCATCCGTTGCTCGCAAAGTCACATCGAGCGTTGCTTCAAAGCGATCATCCCGCCGAAAAAAGCCATTCACTTCACCGCGCCGTCCGTAAGGATCAAACCACTTAAAGGCTTCCGTCCCCAACGTCACAAGCTGGTTTCCCTGCCAATGCAACACCAAAAGCCGCTCCACAAAAGGCCGAAATCTTTGCTTCACAGCCACCGAATAAGCCTTATTGCCGGGCGGTTTATAAGGCACTGTATTCGAGAGCAACACCCGATTACAAATAGTGGCAAGCTCTTGTTTATCATGAATTTTTTTGCCGTGAATGGCTTGATAAAAACCTTGTCGTACCAACGTCCCGGCTGCACCGTAGAGTGGTTGTCGGGCATGGACTTCATCACGGCCTAAATCTCGACCAAAAAAACATAATTGACTTTTTAAATTTCCCCCATATAGTACGGGCTGAGTCGTCGGTAATTTAGCACTTTGATAAACAGGCGTATCAATTGGAAAGGGTTCTCGTTCTGCTTCCGCGCGCACTTGGGCGATGAGGGTCGCAATGTCTGCCATAACGCAAAAATCTTATTATCCCACTCCCTTCCGGCGATCGCCACTATCCCCAGCCACAGTGACTGAGCAATCTCAGATCAAGGTTGGTTTGTGATTTGTTGCCCAAACTTACCGGATTCTGCATTCTCTAGTAGTAAAAGCAACTAGAGTAAATCATTTTGTATTTTGAGAAATACCGAGTTGTCTATTAATTTATTCGACTTTTTATTATCAAAATTATTCATAAATCTTACTAGGCTATTTCTTTCTTGCTCTACCGATTTAGATAAACAATCAACATGTTTTTTATGTACTAAAACAAATTGTGCTTGACCTCTCCGTATTTCTACGCAACCAATAGCTATGATGCCAATCTAGGTAATCAAAACTTCAGCCAAATGTCTCTAGGCTTACAGCATTAGCTCAGTTGTAAAATGCTTTAAAAGCAGCTTTCTGGATAAGAGATTTTTTTTCCTGATGGAACAGTAAACTCTTAGTCTTAAGGAACTAAATACACTTTTCAAGCATAATCTAAATAATCAGAATAAGTTTTCTATAGATCAACAACTAATTAATAACTCAATTAAAGCCTTAAAGCTATCATTAACGGGCGAGAATGCTTTGAAATTGATATGACAGCAGCAGCCAATACACTCAGATTAATCGCCGAACAGCTCAACAGTCTTTGCCAAAAGCGGGCAACGGGTGAGTTGATCGTCGGTAATAGTCAATCCCAAGGGCGTATTCATTTACTCTCCGGCCGATTGCTTTACTCCACATCAGGCATTCACAGCACGCGCCGCTGGAATCGAATCACTCAGAGACTAGTACCGCAATGGGTTCCGGATCCGGGAGAGCTTGATGATGCTCGCATGTGGGAATACCAGTTGTTGTATCAAGGTATTACTCACCGACAACTTTCTGTTGTTCAGGCTAAGTCAATTATCCGGGCGATCGCCCAAGAAGTATTTTTCGATCTCGGCTGCTACAGCAACGCCACGATCCAATGGCAAGAAAGCTCACGCAGCGTCTCAGAAACCGCCCTCAGCCT
>JBARRZ010000282.1:0-6125 GCA_049644465.1 Limnothrix sp. | reverse complement strand
GCTCTAGCAACTCCTCAAAATTATCCACACACAGCACCGGCAAAATCCCCAGACCCCGCAGCCCCTGCACCCATGCCGTAAACCCCTGCCGATCTAGCGGTTGTTCCCCCTGCCCCAACTTCTTCGCAATTTCCCGATAAAACTTTTCTTCCGTCTCACAAGCCGACTTCTGGAGCGACAGATACGCCACCCGATAGCCATCAGGATTTGTGACCCGTTGCCCATAGGTCTGCTGGAAATGCACAAGCAGCGAAGACTTGCCCGTTTTGTGGCGACCCACCACATTAATGCTCGTCGGTTGGGAACCCTGCATCCGGTCAGAGAGGAGCTTCAGGGCTTCCCGCCGCCCCACGAAATAACGCGGATCGGTGATCGTCGAACCCGCAAAAAAAGGACAATCCGCCATAGACTCCTCGGCACACCAGACACAATGACCCCATTATGGCGACCCGATAGCGTAAAATCCACAGCTTGATCCCTCCGCTCAATTTAAAAGTTGTGTAATACATTTTGATCCCTCCGCCTGCGGCACCTCCCTTGGGAAGGGAGGCAAGAAAGATAAAAAAGGTGAGAGAACTAAGGATTAATTGTGTCTACGTTATACTTTTTAAGAGTTTTTCGTGATGGCGAGCTATGACCCAGACAGCAATATTGACCCCGGATTTGACCATTTTTGATTGGACATGGCGCGACCAAAAAATTTGTTATACGGTGCAAGGACAAGGCCAACCGCTGCTGCTGATTCATGGGTTTGGGGCTTGTCTCGGCCATTGGAAACATAATATTCCGGCGATCGCCGCTCAGGGTTACGAGGTTTTTGCAATTGATCTGCTGGGGTTTGGTGGTTCTGCAAAGCCTGCGTGGGATTATTCGCTCGATTTGTGGCAAGCGTTAATCCATGATTTTTGTCAGGCAAAGATCCAGCGGCCAACTATTTTTGTGGGAAATTCGATTGGTGGATTGTTGAGTTTGTCGATGCTGGCAAATCATCCAGAGCTTTGTGCTGGTGGGGTTTTGATTAATTGTGCGGGTGGCTTGAGCCATCGCCCTGAAGAGTTAGCGCCGCCGCTCCGTTTTGTGATGGGCACATTTGGTAAATTAGTAAGTTCGCCGCTGACTGGCAAATTTTTGTTTAATCAAGTTCGGCAAAAGTTTCGGATTCGCGGCACGTTGTATCAGGTGTATGGCGATCGCCGCGCAGTGACGGATGAACTAGTTGACATGCTTTACGCACCATCCTGTGA
The DNA here is from genome assembly GCA_049644465.1 of Limnothrix sp. Lineage (GTDB taxonomy): Bacteria > Cyanobacteriota > Cyanobacteriia > Cyanobacteriales > MRBY01 > MRBY01. The sequence goes on along the minus strand of JBARRZ010000282.1, from coordinate 4,881 downwards.
CGTCGGAGCACAGCGGGTTTTCGCGTCAGTGATTACTGCACCACCGGGGGAGAGTCCAGACCAGCTTTTGCCAAAACGTCAGCATCCGTTGTTAGTGTTGTGGGGCGATCAGGATCCTTGGACACCGATCAAGGGATCACAAATTTATCAAGATCTTGCAGCGGCAAATCAGGGTGTTGAATTTCATTCCATCCCCGGCGCAGGTCATTGTCCTCACGACGAAAATCCAGATGCTGTGAACGAGCGAATTATTGATTGGTTAAAGCGTCTCGATTCATTAAATTAGTCGGTGGTGCGATAGAAGGCGATCGCCGTTTTACCATAGTTTTTTTCGCGGAAAATTTCTAACCCTTCGACAGTAATTGGCTGCCAGAGTTTCGGGTCATATTCGACGGCTAATTCTCCCGTGTATTTCAGCAAATCATAGGCGGCGATCGCCTCAAGAACCGGGTCATATAATTTCGCGGCGTAGGGCGGATCAAAATAAATCAGATCAAACTTTTCACCATACAAATTGTCCAAACGTTTGCGCACATCGCCCTTTAATAAAGTGTGAGTTTGCTCCGGTTTTGCCACCTTTTGCCAATTGTCCGCAATGATCCGACAAGCCTGATTATTTTTCTCGATGCCTACCACCGTCGCCGCGCCCCGACACAATGCCTCTGCACCCATCGAGCCAGAACCCGCGCAGAGATCAAGCCATGCACAACCCACAATTTGCCCCTGCCAAATATTAAAAATCGCCTCCCGCACCTTTGACAACGTAGGGCGCGTCAGCTCACCAGACAGGGTTTTGATTTGGCGATTACCATAAATTCGCATCGTTAAATATTATCGCGTTCACCCTCAACGTGCAGACACAAATCGCTCGGCGGCGATCGCCCGCAACTTCTCCACATCTTCCCGTCGCGACACCGAAAGCGGCACTGTATTTTTTATTTGAGCGACTAAGGACGCCGTATCCAGTGCTTTTCGTTCATGAAGCGCCTCATACAATCCCGCAATAATTGCCTGCTCAATTTCCGCACCACTAAAGCCTTTCGCTGCCGTCACCAATAATTTTAGATCAAAATTAGGACTTACCTGTTTGTGCCGATTGAGGTGGATAGTGAAAATTGCAGCCCGCTCCTGAGCATTGGGCAAATCCACATAAAAAATCTCGTCAAAACGCCCTTTCCGCAATAATTCTGGCGGTAATTGCGATAAATTATTCGCCGTCGCCACCACAAAAACTTCTTCGGATTTTTCCTGTAGCCACGTCAAAAATGCCCCAAACAACCGCAAACTTAAACCGCCATCGCCATCACTGCTGCCACCAAAACTTTTCTCAATTTCGTCAATCCACAAAACAGAAGGCGACATCGATTCTGCCAACTTGACCGCCTGCCGGAAATTCTTTTCCGACTCTCCCACAAACTTGTTGTACAGCCGCCCCGCATCCAACTTCAGCAGTGGTAACTGCCATTCTCGCGCAATCGTTTTCGCTGCCAAAGATTTACCGCAACCCTGAATTCCCACAATCAAAATGCCCTTCGGTGTTGGCAAATTTAACTGTCGTGCCGCTGGGCTAAAACCAACTTTTGTGCGGCTCAACCACCGTTTCAACCCAACAAAACCGCCCAATTTCGCGGTGTTTTCCTCGACCGGATATAGCTCTAACAACGATTCTTCTCGTAAAATTTGCGCTTTGCGGTGCACTACTTTCAAGATGTCTGCGCCGTTTAATTCGCCATCGACTAACGCAGCATAGGCGATCGCCTGCCGAGCCTGTTTTAACGTCATGCCACTCAGCGCTTTCACAAAATGATTTAGCTCGTCCCCTTCCAAATGAATCTTCAGTTTGTGGCGAAATTTCAACTCTCGCATCACCTCCGAGAGCGTCTGATACAGCTCATCATCATCCGGCAAATTGAGTTCGAAATACACCGCATCATGGGCAATGTCTTTCGGTAAGGCGATCGCCTCCCCCGTGATTACAAACGCCGAACTGACCAACCCATACACATGAGCCAGTTCCCGCAACTCCCGAATCACCTTCGGATCATCCAAATGCGCCGCAAAATCCTTTAACCAAAAAATGCCAGTCCGCTCAATATTCCGAATATATTGCAGCGCATCCAAAGGCTCCGTTGTCTTCTCAAATGCCACAGGCTGATTCGTACCCGGACGCGCATATTCATTAGTGCGAGGTGAATATTTCGTTCCCAAAGTCGGCGCCAAACCCAAATTCACCGTCCACTCAAATAGCGGCGCGTTAATCTCACCAGTAACCTCTTTCAGGAGTGCTTCAACTCGCTCCTCCTCTACAGTCTCGATGATAATGATGGGATGAAACGAACCAATAAACGTTTTTAGCGTATGAATATTTTGCAAAAAGCTCATGGTCGTTTTTATCCAGCAAACTCATCAAAGCAAATTGCGATAAATCCGCTGTAGTTCCTCAACCGTCTTTGCCTGATAAATACGAGATTCGACAATCTGCAACGCATGCAAACTAGTCACACGCTGAATCTCAGTAAATAGTTGATAAGCTTCTTTTGGAAATTTGATGTCTAGGCCATGACGAATTTGATTCAGGATGCCGCGGCGAATGCCTTGATCCATGCCTCTTTTTTCTAACTTACTAAAATAAACCATCTGCCTCTCACCAAAAAATAAGCAAAAAATAGCGATAATCTCACTTTAGAAAACTTTTTTTAGTTTTACAAGGTGTATAAAAGATTCCTATCGTTCCTACAACTCGCCACAATTTTGAACGGTTCTTGTTGGTGATTTCTGCGAATATTGATTCATGCTTCTTCGTTCTTTTGTAACTGTTGCGAACAAAAGTGACAATTTCAGCAGAAGAGCGTTTGTTTTGGAGTAAGAGTTCTACCGTATAAGGAAATGCTCTCTAGATTGCTACATAGTAAAGCTATGACCCACCATCAACTTTCTCCTTTACAAGGCACTAGTGCTGCATTTGAACAGGCTGCACTCAAACGACTAAGGGAATCTCTGCCTATTTTGCCCGTCGATTGCCAGCTGCATAGAGAAGTTTGGAATCGATCTACTATTTTGTGTCTTGACTTTAAAAATTGTCGTGAGCAATTACAGCTTGTTCGGTCTCAATCCGTGATGTTGTTGCTTGCGGCAGACCATTTGGGTTTGGCTCAGTCCATTTCGCTGCGTGTTGGTCATAAGGTTGAGGGTTGGAAAAGTCTGACGACAACGAGCCTTTAAATCTTGATTTGTCACGTCAGAAAAGTTTGGGAGAAGGTGGGCGATCGCCTCAGCTCTCACTACAATTTTTTACGGAAATAACTCAAAATTAAAACTATTGATCTTTACTGCTTTAAACGAATAAGCAGAATAAGATAAATCGACGTTTAAAAGCTCATTGTGTTGCCTTAGGAATGCCAACTTTCTATACAATTTCGCCAATTTTAGCTGTATTTTATGATTTGCAAAGAAGCGAAGACTAAAAATACAGAACTGAAATAATCTAACTTGTTATCTCAAATGGCGAAAAAGTGGCAATATTCACCATTTTTGAAGGATATATTGATTTGAAATTCGACTCGAATTTTCTCAGGCAGATGGGGTAATCGATTTTTCGGCTGGAGATGTTTCTGGTAATCCGGCTTTTGTTGCTCTTTCTAGGAGCAAGTTTAAGGTTGTTCGAATAAGAATAATTACGGCCAAACGAGCTAAGTCATCCCACTGACTAGAAATCATAGTTTTCATGATGGTTGCACCAATCAAAAAGCTTAAGCCTAGGGAAAATGAATAGCCCATCATCAGACGGCTTTTCTGGAATGCTTGTGAGGTCTCTTTTTTTAGAAGTGTCTCATCAAGGAAAATGAGTAAGGCTCTAATTACACCGAATGCAATAATCGTCAAAGCCAGTATTTGACAAAGACTTGTCAGAATGCCGTTACTGAGCTGGACAAAGATTTTTAGGTTTTCGTTGAGAAGATAGATATTCAAAAATCGCAGCTTGTTTTTATTATTATTACTATCCTAACTATATTTGTAGTTGAAAGGATATTCGATTAGTTATAGAGGCGATCGCCCATATTTTTTCTTACGCTGATAATCAATAATTTCTATGCTTTGAGAAATCTTACAACTTAGAAAAAAGCTTTGGAGCGCATCATGAGCCAAGTTCTAGTTGATCGCCACGATAACAAATGAGTTCGAGGCTTAGACGTAATTCACCAAGAGTAGTCACATTGATATATAGCTGAGTATCTTCGGCGATCGCCTGCCCAAAAAATTGCTGTACACCGAAGTTTGCTTTATCGTGTTTTCGTAGCCCACTGATTACATTCTTGGCATTACCAACATTTGGAATCAGACTCAATTAACGTATCTATTTTAGTCTGGTCTAGAGGCGATCGCCCATATTCCCTGTCTTTTGAAAATGTATATCGCCTCTAATTGTTTAACCAGCTGTAAAGTGTATTAGCGCAGCATAACGCACAAACAATTAGCATTAAAAGGTGCGTTACATGGCATTAACTGGATCTAAAAACTAGGAACCACATAGGCACAATAACCATCCATGCTGTATTTACTGCCATGGATTTTAGAGATAGCTTGCTCTATATCTGAAGAGGAGAAAGAACAATCCTCAAAACCCAAAACACCGTCGTCTCTCATACCAAAACTGATAATCCAATCTGTACTCGCTTCTGCAAAATCAACGCTTCCTGTACCACCGCACACAGAAAAAATCCGGCTAGAGTAGCTTTTCATCAAAACACCTGAATTCAGAATATTTGCTGAAACACTTGCTGGTCTTCCAAAACTTCTATTTGCATTCAAGGAAAAACTAATTCCATTGATTCTATTCGTATTCCCTAAAATTGAGTTTAAAAAAGCTCCATGTTCATAGTC
>JBARRZ010000281.1:0-2983 GCA_049644465.1 Limnothrix sp. | reverse complement strand
CTGCTCGCAGTGGGGGTTATGGCACAGGCTAAAGTTCGGCATGGTCAATCTCAGCTCATCACTTTAAGGCCATTCTAAAAAGTGGAATACCTCATCACGGCAGCGTTACCGATATTGAAACCCTCTGTTCCTGCTGTGTTGATCAACCTTTTGGTCTCAGGCGGCAATTAGGCGATCGCCAAACTCATCACCATCATTTTCCTAGCAGAATGAAAACAGACAGATAGCTGACCTTTTAATAAGCAGTATCAACAGCCTTATTTTTCAATATAGATAGTTAGTTCGAGCACTCCAAAAGTTTGGTTAAACTTTCCCAAAAACAAGACTTTTTATTAACAAAACGTCAAGAAAAGATTTAAATCGAAATAGTAAAGTTGCCAAAAAAACCAGAGGACAAAAAGGCAATAGCTCTTTAGAGAGAATCTTAGTTAGAAAAGCAGTATTTCAAACGGTTGATCTAGAAATATTCCAATTGAGATATAAAGAAAATACGGTTTTTTGTTACTATTAAGCATGAAGAATATATAGTCTCTCCACTCACTAACAACCTTGAAAATGACGCAAACGCGATTTTTCTTAAGTGATTTAGTTTGCCTAGCTCAGCCAGACAAAAATAACTGTCTTCTATTTAGGGGCCACAATGCCATTAAATCGGTAGCCATACTTTTTGATCCTTGATTGAGTCTACTCGTTGCATTTTTCAAGCAAAAAAACACCACTTTTTAGACAACTAAGATCGAAGTCTAAAATAGTAATCTAAAAATCACATTTACAAGGTTGCGAGTGCTCTCAATTGAAGGACTTTAAAACTACCACAAAGGAAAATTTCAATGATTAATATTATTGCTTGGATTATTTTAGGTCTAATTGCTGGGGCGATCGCCAAAGCTATTTATCCCGGTCGTCAAGGCGGCGGAATCTTCGCGACAACTCTCCTAGGCATTATCGGTGCTTTCGTTGGCGGAACAGTCGTCACATTGATCCAGACCGGTCAGTTCTCACTCACTGGCGCATCTTTGAGCATCCCCGGCATGATTGTTGCTGTTCTCGGAGCAATCATTGCTATCTACATCTGGGGTCTGATTCGTCGCACTTCGTAAGTATTTTTCTTCAAAATATTAGGCGTTTCTAGTCGGAACAATAAAACTAGAAATCATTCAATACATCTACCAACCAAATAGCGACCAAAAAGTGAGCATTGATTTTACTTTGGTCGCTATTTATCTACCCAAAAACACCACTATAGAACTTAGATATTGAATTTATGAATACCAACTCGATTTTCCGAGGTGAATACACCGATTCTCGAGGATACGTTCACCGCGAATATGAAGATGCTCAAGGTCATGTTTATACTGAATATCGAGATAGCGCGGGCAATCTTTACGTTTATGATCGCCCTTACGATCCCACCGCTGAAGGTAGACTTCAGGCAGAAAGAGAATCTCGTGCCCAGTCTAATGGTGTCTTGATCGGTATTCTCATCGTCGCTTTGGGTAGTCTTTTTGCAGGTATTGTTTATCTGTTGACAAGGCCAACGCCTCCAGATCCTCTACAAGTTATTAATGTAGAAAGTTCTGAGCCAGAGGTTGAGACATTGCCCAGTGAAATCGTGGTCGAGCAACCTGATATCAACCCCAATATTAATGTCGAGGCGGCTCCTCAACCAGATGCGCCAGATGTCAATGTGACGACTAATACGCCAGCTCCCCAAGCTCCACCTAGCGCTCCTAGCCCAGTAGTTGTTGTCTCGCCTCCTCCTGCTGGATCGTCTAGTACTCCTAGTGCTCCGCAAGCATCAACCCCGTCTGCACCGGAACCTTCTGTATCTAGTCCGGCGAATGCTGGCGTTACGGATAGTGCTCTGAAGACAAATATCACTAAGCAGCTCAAAGATAAGTGGCCTGATAATCAGCTTGGTGTTGAAGTTCAAAATGGTGTTGTTACCGTTTCTGGTCAAGCTAAAGACCAAGCACAACTGGATCAGATCGAAAAGATGCTGGATTCGATGACTGGTGTCAAAGGCATGATGATTAAAGCAACAGCTTCGTAATCGTTAATTGATGCACTTTTGGCTTCTATTGATTTAAATTGGTACAACAAAACCGAGTCATTCTTTTATGGAATGGCTCGGTTTTTTAGTTGTTGACTCGTAATGAATTGTGAGTCAAGTTATCTATCGGGCGATCGCCTGCCATACCTTCACAGTCAAAGTTGGCTCCTATACACTCCTGATTTTCAAGCTTTTTAGCCCTACTCCTACTGGGTTTGGGCTTTACTTACTTTAGTTGTTCTTTTCTGAGAAGAGAAGGTTCTTCACTCTTCAAACAACTGACTAGACTGCTTGCATGAATCAAGAGATCTATTGTTTTACTATCTAAAATCTGTGTTGCTCATGGAAAATTAGACAAACAAAAAGGAGAAAGGCGATCGCCTCTCTCCTCAAATTCTTTTCCTTCAAATATCCGGTCAGCAGCAAACTAGCTGACCAGAGTTGGATTATTTATTAGTCTAGAACGTCTTGAGCCATATCCTTAAGATTTTCTACAGCATTAATTGCATCACTTTCGAGCTGCTTTGCGCCACCAACAACTTGGTCTCCAATGCTGCCATTCATGTCGCCCATTTTGCTCTGAATCTTGCCTTCAACATTGGTCTTCAGAGATCTAGCTTTTGCTCTATTTTCTAGCTGAGCACCACTGCGGACTACATCAGAAACGGCATCACGAGCCTTGCCGTCAACTTGCTTGAGCTGACCTTTCGCTTTCAATGCAGGGTTGTTCTCAGCTTCACCAAGAATTTCCTGAATTTTACCTTTGTCTTCAATGGCCTTGTTCTTTGCAGAGTCCCAAAATGCGACAAGCTCACCTTGTACGTTGGAACTCGATGCGACACTCAAAGGTGCAGCAGAGCTACTTTCTACGTTAAAGCCAAAAGCCAAAGTCGCAGCGGCTAAAGTAGACAAAATAGCAGTTTTGAAAAA
>JBARRZ010000280.1:0-1751 GCA_049644465.1 Limnothrix sp. | reverse complement strand
TGGCATCTTGGCGGAGTTGAGCAAGGTCAATCTCGTCATTTTGTGGTGCTGTTGCTTGTCCAAGCTCAGGGCAAATCCCATGATAGGCATTGATTAGAGCGAGATCTCGTTTGACAAAATCTTGCTGCGTAAAATGCGGTAAAGCTGTCCCTAAAAACTGTTGTTTGAGGGTTTCCCAATCGGCGGTGGATTCTTTAAAAGCTTTGAGATCATGGTCTGGAATAGTGATGGTCTGAATTAAAGGAATGCGGGAACCATGGCGATCGCCGATACCCCGATTCCAGATAATGGCTTTACCCTGCGAGAGTTGCAGAATTTCACTGGCTTCAATGATGGCGATCGCCTGTTTATGCTCCGTATCACTGGTAGAATTGCCGCCCTTTTGCCGAGATCGCCCCCTGGTGTCGTACTCCACATCCCGATTGCCGACCGATTTCGAGTACTTTTCCGCATCCGCAATATCATTCGCCTGAAATACCAATTGCGTCGCACAAGCCTTTAACAAGCGACTCGCCCCATCCTTGCCATAGCGTTTTTCAAGGACTTCAGGGAATTGCACCCCAATCGCCATCACCAAACCCGCCGAGCGATGAATGTTCGGCCAGTCTTCCGCCGAGGGTAAATAAATCTGGGAAATCTCGTCGAGCCACAGCAAAAATGGACGTTGACGCGGCTTCAGCAAATTCCGGTTAGTTAACAGATGAATCACCGTCGCCAAAATCGGATTAACAATTTCACCCCGCTCCGCATCACTGCCAAAAATAAGCACTTTACGCTCATCCAAATCCAGAGGAATCGTCGTTTTACCGCAGATAGACGGCAGCAAATCCGGCATCAATAACCCGCTCAAAAGATTGGCAAAAGTCGCTTTGATACTGCCATAGGTTTCCTCAACGCCAAACACATCAACCACCGCATCAAAAACCATGCGAATCGCTTCCGGTTGGGCATCGACAATCATCTGTAATTGGTCACTCGGTAGGCGCGTTAACGTGCGACACATCACCAAATCAGGGCAGTCCGTTTGTTTTGCCAACAACATTACCCCCGCTAAAAAAGAAGTCGTTGCCTCCGTGAAAAACGGATTAGAACCGCCTTTCAGAGCTTGGGGATTTAAATTCAAATAAAGGACTTTCGCAATTTGTCGCGCCATCGCCGCGTCTTCAGAATGACGGATAAAATCGAGGACATTACAGCAAAGAGATTCCGGTTTACCCGGTGCAAATAAACCGACCTCATAGTTCAACCGCTTGGCATAACCCGCAATCAAAGCCGTGGGTGATGGGTCTTCTGGCGAGTGAGTGGAATATTTGATATCGAAATAAATCCCCGGAATGCCCTGTGCTAAACCCGACAAAAAGAGCGGATTTAACGCCGAAAAACTTTTACCCGAACCTGCGCCACCCAACACCGAAATTCCAGAAGTGCAGTCGCTGAGATAAAGCGTTTGCGGGTCGTAGCAAAGATCGATGTGCCATTTTCCTTTTTGACAGCAAAGAACAGATCCTTTTGGCGTGCCAACCCAAAGACCAACATCCGCCCGTTTGGCAGCTTGAACCTGTTTTAGCGTCCGCAATGCGCCATTTTTGATCTGTTGAGAAGTCGCTAGTTTGCCCTTACCAAGGACGACCGATTTACGGCGATCGCCCTTGAAGGTCATGAAGGCTAACAAAACCCCACAACCCAATAGCAGTAGACCTAGTGGCGAAAAAATCAACTCACTCACATAGGCATTAAGGTCAGGTTGAGAA
>JBARRZ010000279.1:0-45522 GCA_049644465.1 Limnothrix sp. | reverse complement strand
TTCGTAACTCAATCCAAAATGTCGCTGTGGCGGGTTTGAGTGGGGCAACTTTGGCAGCGATCGCCGTCTTCTTCTTTCTTGGTTCTCTGCGCCAAACCTTGATCATTGTGCTGGCAATTCCTTTGGCGACACTCGCGGCGATCGCCATGATGAATCTGTTCGGTTTATCGCTCAATATTTTTAGTTTGGGAGGCTTGGCATTGGGGGTCGGCATCGTCGTGGATAATTCCATCGTGATGCTCGAAAATATCGCTTCCGGTGCCACTTCAAAAACTCGTAATCGTGAATCTCCCCAAGCGCTACAGCGTCAAATCGAAGGCCGCAGCCAAGAATTAGAATCAGCTCTCCTCGCCTCCACCACCACAAATTTAGTCGCCGTTTTGCCGTTTTTGTTAATCGGTGGTTTTCTCGCGCTAATTTTTAGTGAGTTGATTTTAACGATTAGTTTCGCCGTTGCTGCTTCTTTGGCGATCGCCCTAACGATTGTCCCCACCATGGCCGCAAAATTGTTGTCTATTCGAAAATCTAGCAACTTGCAAAGTCTGGGTTTCATGCGGGGCTTTGCACGAAATCTGCGCGGTTTGACCCTAAACTATGCCAAGACTTTGGGCTGGGTCTTGAAACATCGATTGTTGATATTAGGGGCGGCGATCGCCCTATTTGGGGGCGGCAGTTTTTGGATGGTCGGCCAATTGCCCCAAGAAATTTTACCGAGAATTGACACCGGACAAGCGGGACTATTTGCCAGCTTCCCCCCCGGCACCACCGTCGAAGAAAACAATAAAATCATGGCGGCGATCGATGATATTTTGCTCGACCAACCCGAAACGGACTATGTCTTCACCACGTCCGGCGGCTTTTTATTTGGCACAAGTACATCTAGCGATGCCCTACGCGGCTCCAGCACCATCACCCTTAAGCCTGACACCAACGTAGAAGCCTATGTGGATCGCGTTAATGGCGAATTGTCGCAAAAAATTCAAGTGATCGGGGCACGGTTACGGCTGACTCCCGGCTCGGTTCGGGGTCTAATTCTCAGCAATTCTCCTACTCGTGACGATATCGATGTGGTGATTCAAGGATTAGATGCGGCTAGTTTAAATACAGCAGGCGATCAAATTTTGGCAGCTCTCGAAGAAACAGCAATCCTTGCCACTTACAAACCCGACGCTTCACCGCCGCAACCGGAAGTGCAAATTCTCCCTGATTGGCAGCGAGCCACCGACCTTGGGCTTTCTGCTGAAGAGATTGGTGAAACGGTGCAAACTGCCCTCAACGGCTCTGTACCGACTCAACTCCAACGGGGCGATCGCCTAGTAGATATCCGTGTCCAGCTCGCACCCGGCACCATCCAGCAACCCTCCCAGCTGCGCAATATTCCCCTTTTTACCGACAACCAAAAACTCGTGCAACTCGGCGACATTGCAACCATTCGCACTGGGCAAGCACCGGGAGAAATCCAACGCATTAACCAACGACAAATTTTATTGATCGAAGGCAGCTTAACTGAAGGAGCCAGTCTCAGTGCCGCCCTTGATGAAGTCGAAGCCGTTTTTGTTGATTTAGAATTGCCCGAAGGTGTCAGTCGTTTACCCAGTTCCGCCGCCGAAACTAGTAGCCAAATTCAAGCCGCGTTGGTCGTGTTGGGCGGTATGGCAACCTTTCTCGTATTCGTGGTGATGGCGGTGCAATACAACTCGTTAATTGATCCGCTGGTCATTATGCTGACTGTTCCCCTCGCGTTAGCCGGTGGCGTTTTGGGCTTATTTGTCACAGAAACAGCGATTGGCGCAACGGTTATTGTCGGGGCAGTGCTCCTCGTCGGCATCGTGGTGAATAATGCCATCATCATGGTGGAGCTAGCCAATCAAATTCGTGCTGAAGAAAATTTGAGTTATCGTCGAGCCATCTTGCGGGCAGCTCCTCAGCGACTACGACCGATTTTGATGACGACCATTACAACCGTTTTAGGATTATTTCCCCTCGCGCTCGGTGTTGGTGAAGGCTCAGAATTTTTGCAACCATTGGGTATTGTGGTGTTTTCTGGTTTGTCCCTCGCGACGGTTTTAACGCTATTCGTCATTCCTTGTTTTTATACTTTGCTCCACGAGATCGGCGATCGCCCCACTCCTTCCCCTCAAGCTAAACAACCAGAACAAAAAAGCCTTGAAAAAGCACCATCATCTTTCTAAAAAATAAGCTGTTAACACTACTGTTGTTTTTGAATAAGTGCAGCGATCGCCACCACTCGAAAACCATTGATAAACTAGAAGTAGCTCAAAAATAATTTCGAGTTGAAACTCATCATGACAACTTTACAAATTCCAATCACATCCCACCCTCTCGAAGTGGATTTGTCGGCATTAGTCCCCAAAACAAAGATGAGTGATGAGCAATTTTACGAGTTTTGTCAAAGTAACCGAGATTTACGCATTGAACGTCTTGCGACGGGTGAAGTAATTGTTATGCCACCAGCTTTTTCAGATACCGGAAACCGTAATTTTAAAATTGCCCAACAAGTAGGAAACTGGGCTGATCGAGATGGGACGGGAGAAACCTTTGATTCGAGTGCGGGCTTTACGCTACCTAATGGCTCAACAAAGTCACCGGATGTTTCGTGGATTCGGCTAGAACGCTGGAATCAATTGTCGGCGGAACAAAAAGCTTCGTTTGCACCTATTTGTCCTGACTTTGTGGTGGAATTGCGATCTTCCAGCGACTCTCTGAAACGCTTACAAGAAAAAATGGAGGAGTATGTAGAAAATGGTGTGCGGTTAGGTCTGCTAGTAGATCGCAAAAACCAAACAGTTCATGTTTATCGTCTAGGGCAAAATCCGCAAATTCTTGAAAAACCGAAGACTGTAGTCTGTTCTCCCGAATTATCTGGCTTTTCTCTCAAGATGGAACGCATTTGGTAAAAAAAAGGCGATCGCCCCTCAGTTTCTGTATTGGAGAAGGGGAGGCGATCGCATAGTCCAAAGATTTTTAGAAGGGATAAAATCAAAGCGGAGCTAAAGATCATCTCAACTTACTATGACTAATCAACAAAAATTCTTGCAAAGAATAGTTGAAGAAGTAACAAAACTGGAACCGACAGCTCAAATCTTTTTGTATGGTTCCCGCGCTCGTGGTGATGCGACGGAGGATTCTGACTGGGATTTTTTGATTCTGTTAGATCGACATGTTGATCAAGAGATCACAGATAAAATTCGTCATCATTTATATGAGATTGAATGGGAAACAGATACGGTAATTAGCTCTATTGTCCGTAGTAAGGTAGTTTGGGAGCTTCCAAAAATTCGGCAAACGCCTTTTTATCAGGCAGCTAAGCAAGATGCGATTCTGCTATCAATATAATGTCTGAAGAACTTATTCAATATCGTTTAGGACGTGCTGAGTCTGCATATCAGGCAGCAAAACTTTTGGCCAATGCCCAAGACTGGAATGGTTGCATCAATCGTCTTTACTACAGTTGTTTTTATGCTGTATCTGCACTCCTGCTTCAAAATGGCTTATCTTCTCCAAAGCATAGTGGCATAAGAAGTTTATTCAACAAAAACTATGTTAGGACTGGCATTATTTCAAAGAGTACCGCGAGACTGTATAACGATCTTTTTGAGCGGAGACATGAGGCTGATTATGCAGATTTTGTTGACTTTGAGGAATCGGAAACCCTTGCACTGATGAGGCAAACTCAAAATTTATTAGATGAGATCAAAAAGGCGATCGCCTAATAATTTAATTGTGATTGTGTTCTGTGAATAGTAACTTCTCACCCCCCGTAGTAATCGCAGGGCTGTTTCATTCTTGAGCATCGGTGATTGTTGAGATTAATAAGCTCTGCCTAGGCTGACTGAGGATCCCTTTGGCTTCGCCATCTTCCTTTCAAAGGGAGACAAATTGGTAAACAGAGTTACCGCAAAAAAAGGCATAATCAATTAAAAATCATCAAAATCATCAATTTACAAGCTATTAACTGACTTTATTCTGTGATTTAGTGGTTTTGAAACAGTTCTGCCGTAGTAATCGGAGATTGGCACATAATGTCGATCGCCTCAAACTTCCCGCTGCAAATATTTCATTCAAACCTTTATCGAGATAAAAGATCGCGGTGAGATTGCATAAAATTTTGATGGAGAATAGGGGATTCGAACCCCTGACCTCTGCGGTGCGATCGCAGCACTCTACCAACTGAGCTAATTCCCCGTAAGCCGGAGCTATTGTAGCATTTCCTCTGGTTCCTTTAGGCTAGGGTCAATCCGTTCTAGCTCAAGGTCAGTCAGGTAGTCCACGCACCAGTTACTACACCGCTGCATCATGTGAAAGGGGTAAGTATGAGCCACGCCAACAACAGCGATTTTTGCAGCTTTAGCAGCTTGAATCCCGTGGAAATTATCTTCGATGGCAAGACAGTTTTCGGCCTGAATATTTTCGTCTGGATATTGTGTTTGCAAAGTGCTCAGCGCCTGACGGTAACTGTCACCGCTGGGCTTGAAGGCGTTCACTTCATCGGCGGTAATGATGACATCAAAAGCGGCTTGGAGGTCGAGCTTCTGGAGTAAAAATAAGGTATCGGCGCGGCAATATCCGGTGACAATACCGATGTGAAGATTTTTCAGTTTCATCGCAGTGATGCAGGGCAATACGTCTTGCCAGATTGATAAAGACTCTTGTTCGGCCAATCGTTCTTGGTAAATGACCGATTTTTTTTGAATTAATTGATCGAGATATTCGTCGGGAATGAGCCGGCCTCGCAAAGATAAACTTTCTTTTAGGCAGCGGCGATCGCTTTTACCGATGCTTTGGTCACGAAATAGCTGGTCTGTGGGCCGTAGGTTTTCTGCTAGCAATAGGTCATCAATCAGCTCAAATTGCAGGGCTGAATCATTGAGAAAAACTCCGCTCAACTCGAAAAAAACGGCTTGTAATGGAGGCATAGTAAACAGGCTTGGTTTTTTTAATTGTAAAAGAATTCTTGGACGACCCCAAACCCCCCTATAGAATAGGCTGTAATGTCTTCTGGCGATCGCCATGTTTTTTACAGATATTCCCGAACGAAAGATCCTTGGTACGCGGATCAATCTCACGAGCTATACAGATGCTTGTGAGCGTATTTTTGCCGCTATTGGTGCAGAGGAATATGGCTATGTGGCGATCGCCAACGTACACATGGTGATGACAGGCTATTGGCACAAAAAATTTCAAACCATTATCAATCAAGCCCTGCTGACGACGCCCGATGGCATGCCCTTAGTTTTAGGATTACGGTGGCTGGGTTTACCCGCTGCGACGAGAGTTTATGGGCCAGATTTGACCCTACATTGCTGCGAAAAAGCCGCTGCCGAAAAGACACCAGTCTATTTTTATGGCAGTCGCCCTGAAACGTTAAATCAACTTCAAATCAATCTCTTAGCTCAATTTCCACAGCTAAACATTGTCGGTACCGACGCGCCACCCTTTCGAGCTTTAACACCAAGAGAAACTGATGCAGCATTACAAAGGATTCGTCAATCTGGCGCAAAATTAGTCTTCGTGGGTCTCGGTTGCCCAAAGCAAGAACAATGGATGCATAACTATACGGATCAGCTCCCGGCTGTCCTGTTAGGAGTAGGAGCAGCATTCGATTTCCATGCAGGTACTGTCGCCCAAGCCCCACGGTGGATGATGCGGTTTGGTTTGGAGTGGCTATACCGTCTAATTCAAGAGCCACAACGTCTGTGGAAACGCTACGTTGTGAATA
The DNA here is from genome assembly GCA_049644465.1 of Limnothrix sp. Lineage (GTDB taxonomy): Bacteria > Cyanobacteriota > Cyanobacteriia > Cyanobacteriales > MRBY01 > MRBY01. The sequence goes on along the minus strand of JBARRZ010000279.1, from coordinate 39,782 downwards.
ATTCGGCTTTTCTGCTGTTGTTTGCGATGCAGCTTTTAGGCTATCAATGGTCACGGCGTAAGTTATCCTGAAATCGGACTCGAATGCTACAACGTCGTTGCGTACTAACCCTAAGGTGAGCCTTGGGTTTGCTCATGTTGAAAGATCGGCCTAGTTCAATTAAAAATGACATTCGTTCGTTTAATCCGCTCGGCTGGGTGAAAACAACTGAAAAGCAGTGGAAACGGCGTCTATTGCTGGTTTGTAGTGATATTTTAGGTCTGGCGATCGCCTGGCAATTGGCTAATTATTTTAATGCCTTTTATTCACCAATGCCGCCCCAATTAGTGTGGTGGGTGTGGTTCGGCATTCCTAGCTTATTTTGGGTATTTATGATTATTACCCTGAGCTTTTTTTTCGCGAATCACCTGTATCGAATTCCGACAGAATCACAAGATTACACTAAGGTCGGTCGCATCGTCACTTTGGTCTATAGCCTTTTTTTACTGGGCAGTTATTTTTACAATCCGCAGCTCGATCCACCCCGCTCACTCTTCATTACGGCATGGGTCTTGAGCATTGGTTTTGTGCTGGGCTTTCGCTTAACGATTACTTTGGTGTTGAGGCAATTCGACAGTGAAGCGCCTTGCGTTAAAGTATTTGTGATTGCCCCCGCAGGCCAACTGAATTATCTCGCGACCTTACTCAAAAAACGACCTCATTATCAGATTGTCGGCGCGGCACTCTCTTCTACAGCCAACACCCAAGCAACGATCGCCTACATCAAAAAATCTGGTGCGATGGAAGTACTGGTCAAAGATTTACCCGATACAGATTTGGCCTCTAGCTTGTTTTGGCAACTGCGGAGCACTGGCATCGCGATTCGGTTGATGCCGTCTAGTAAAGAGATGCTATATCGGCGCGGTTTACCCGAAATTTTTGCTGGTATTCCGACATTAAGAGTGGATACACCGCTACTACTCTGCTGGGATTATCGGCTAAAACGCTGGCTAGATTTTTGCGGGGCCAGTATTGGTTTACTGTTGTTATCGCCATTTTTGATCGGGGTGGCGATCGCCATCAAAATCGAATCACCCGGTGTCGTCTTTTTCCGACAACAGCGCGTTGGTCTCAACGGCAAAATTTTCCGAATGTGGAAATTCCGCACCATGGTTAGCGATGCTCCAGCCTTACAAAAGCAGCTAGAAGCCCAAAACCAAATGGCCGACGGCATTTTATTTAAAATCAAAGAAGATCCGCGCATCACCCCAATCGGCAAATTTTTACGCCGCACCAGCATCGATGAACTGCCGCAATTAATTAACGTTGTGCTGGGGCAAATGAGTTTAGTCGGGCCACGCCCTTTACCGATCCGCGATGTCGAACGATTTGATTCTTGGCATCACATCCGTCACCATGTCGTGCCCGGCATTACTGGGTTATGGCAAATTTCTGGGCGGTCAGACCTCGATGATTTCAATGACGCAGCAAGGTTAGACCTCTACTACATCGATAATTGGTCGCTAAATTTGGACCTTGATATTTTGATAGAAACAGCGAGAATTGTACTTTTCGGCAAAGGTGCTTACTGAGATGCGGCGATCGCCGGTTCGTCAAAATTAAGCAGAAAAACCATTCGTTGATAAATAGTTGCGAATATCATCGAAGGTTTCCCACGGCACATAACTTTTTCCTTCTTGATCGAGATAGTCTTGCAAATGCTTGCGGGCGAAAACGAGGTCAGCTTCAAGCGCCATATTGATATCGGTTAAGGAATCTCCGATGGCGATCGCCTGTTCATAGTCATATTTTTTCATTACCTGAACTTTTTCCACCATTTCCGTACCCCCTTCAAAAGGCGAGATGATTTTAAAATATTCATCCAAAGTGTCAATGTTCATCGCGGCCACACTTTCTACCCCGTGGCGTAATGGTCGCCCGTCAATACCTTTGCGTTCCAAAACTCGCTCCACCATCTCGACCAAACCACCAGAAATGACAACGCATGGCACGTGGCGATCGCCGAGAAATTGCAAAAATTCACTGAAGCCCGGCCGAACCTGCTGATCGTTTACCTCATCAACAAAAGCCAGAAACCGCGCTGAAGGAATGGATTCCAAAATGAGCCTGACCCCTGCGCGCAACGTCATCGTTCTGTTGTAGAGCTTCGGCAAAATAGCCGCTGACAGTTTCGGCGCAAACTTCGCCAACGCATCCCCAAAAGTATCGACAGTCGTGATAGTGCCGTCAAAGTCGCAAAATACAATCGTTTTAGCTTTTATGAACTTTTGCAAAGTGAATTTCATCCCAAAATTATAGTGGCCTTTACTTATTTCGCCATTCATCGAAACACGACAAAAAAACACCCCCGAAACAAAGCAGAGGTGTTTAGTTTAAATGTTTAGTTTAGAAATTCTTGCGAGATGGACTAAACCAAATTTGCGTTCAGCAAAGACCGAGAATTACTTGATAAACAGCATTTCTTGGTAAGTAGGAAGAGGCCATAGCTCATCAGGGATTTCCGCTTCAATCGCATCAGCATACTCACGAACACCATCCATCAAAGGACGAATTGTGCCTGCGAAATATTGCATGTGGTCTTCTGTGGAAGCAAAGTCTTCTTTCTCAATGGCTGCTGCCAACTTGTCAGTAGCTTCTACGAGAGAATTTGCGAGGCCAGCGACTGTTTCAGCACTTGATTTTTCGAGGGTAATACCTAAGTTAGACAAGGCAGTAATAGTGCCAGATAGCTTGGAAAGGTATTCCAAAGCGGCTGGATAAATCATGGTCTTTGCCATGCTGACAACCAGATGTGCTTCTACTTCAATGGAGAGAATGTACTGCTCTGAATAGACTTCAAAACGACTTTCTAATTCGATAGGTGTGAGAACGCCAGCACTTTCGAACAAGGTTTCGACTGCTTTGTCTTTAAGGAAAGGCAGGGCATCTGCAGTGGTTGGGAGATTCTTGAGGCCGCGCTCTTCTACTGCCATTTTGTGCCATTCGTCGGAGTAGCCGTTGCCACCGAATACAACATCGCCATGCTTCTCCATGACTTCTTTGAGGACAGTGAGAATGGCATCATCGGTGCTTAGGCCTTTTGCCAATTCGCTTTCTAGGCGATCGCCGACCCAAGTGAGGGAGTCTGCAAGCATGGTGTTGAGGACGATCAATGGGCCAGATACAGACTGGTTGGAACCCACAGCACGGAACTCAAAACGGTTGCCAGTGAAAGCAAAAGGAGAAGTACGGTTGCGATCGCCCGCGTCCTTAGTCAACGCAGGGAGCACAGGTACACCGAGATCCATCACACCTTTGTGAGAAGAATCAGAAACACTACCTTGCTTAATTTGTTCAAAGACTTCCTCAAGCTGAGAGCCGAGGTAAACAGACATAATCGCTGGAGGTGCTTCGTTAGCCCCTAGACGATGGTCATTACTCGCAGTGGCGATCGCCGCACGCATCAAGGGGCCAAAGAGATGAACACCACGGATAACCGCACCACAGAACACGAGGAACTGAGCATTTTCGTGGGGAGAATCACCCGGATCAAGTAGATTACCCTGAGTCGCGTTACCCACAGACCAGTTTACGTGCTTACCAGAACCATTAATGCCAGCAAAAGGCTTCTCATGAAGCAAACACATAAAACCATGCTTCTTCGCCGTGTTGCGCAGAATGGTCATCGTCAACTGCTGGTGGTCACTCGCAACGTTAGCCGCTTCAAAATAAGGCGCAAGCTCAAACTGGCCCGGAGCAACCTCATTGTGACGAGTCTTAGCAGGAATACCCAGCTTGTACATCTGAGTCTCAACATCTTGCATGAAGACCTGAACCCGCTCAGGAATTGCACCAAAATAGTGATCGTCAAATTGCTGACCCTTTGCAGGAGACTTACCAAAGAGAGTACGACCAGCAAGGAGAAGGTCAGGGCGCTGGTGGGCAAAATTGGAATCAACCAAGAAATATTCTTGCTCACAACCACAACCAGAGTTGACGTGGGCAACATCGATATGGCCGAGAAGTTTGAGAACTTTATCCGCTGCATTCGCCATGGCCTCAATGGAACGAAGCAAAGGCACTTTCTTGTCAAGGGCTTCACCTGTCCAAGAGACAAAAACAGTAGGAATACAAAGAGTAACGCCGTTGTCTGTTTCCATGACATAGGCGGGGCTAGTTACGTCCCATGCGGTATAACCACGGGCTTCGAAGGTGTCACGAATACCACCATTAGGGAAAGAAGAACCGTCAGGCTCACCTTGCACTAAAACTTTGCCAGAAAATTCAGAAATCGCACTACCATCACCTTGGACAGAGATAAAGCCATCATGCTTCTCTGCGGTCTGGTTGGTCATGGGGTAGAAAACGTGGGCGTAATAAAGTGCGCCTTTTGACATTGCCCAGTCGCGCATGGCTGTTGCTACAGCGTCAGCGTAAGAGGGATCTAGCTTTTCACCAGATGTGATCGTTTTTTTGATGGACTTAAAAACATTCTTGGGAAGGCTCGCCTGCATTTTGCTTAGGTTGAAGACATTCGTCGCCCAGATTTCATCGAGCTTTGGAGCTTCGCCACACTGCATGGGCGCTTTGTTTGTGATTTGTTGAACGGCCTTGACGCGTGCTGCATTTCCAGTCATGAGTAATTTTCCGTAGGTGTAACCGCATCATAGTACTCAAGGCAAATGCCCAAAACTGATAAGATCTATACAGAATTGGCATCAAGTTAATAGTTACGATCTTTGGCTGAGAAAGTCTGATTTTCTCTTTTGGTGGTTTTTCGCTGCGACCAATACCATCTCAGAAATAGTTTTTCAACTTCTACCCAAACAAACACTAAAGTGCTGACACCGAGGCAGATTAGGAGTTGTTCGCCAGATAAAGTTTGGGTATCAAAAAATTCACGTAAGGGTGCGATGTAAATTAGCGCGAGTTGTAGCAGGGTTGTGAGCGCTACTGCGCCGATCAAATAGGGGTTTCGAAAAAAGTTTATTTCAAGGGTGAGGCGGGTTTGGGAGCGGACGGCGATCGCATGACCCATTTGTGAGAGACAAAGTGTCGTAAAAACCATGGTTTTCCAACTGTCTGGATTGAGACTGTTCGGCGCTTGGGACTCGGCATAGACCATAAAAGCAATGGTAATGAGTGCGAAAATAATGCCGACACGGATGATATAGAACCCTAAACCTCTAGCGAAAATACTTTCTTTGGGACTAAAAGGACGGCGATTCATGACATCGGGTTCTGCGGGTTCTACGGCGAGGGCGAGCGCGGGGACACCGTCGGTCACGAGATTCATCCAAAGGATTTGCAAGGGCGTAAGGGGAATGTCTAAGCCTAATAGGGGCGCAGCGGCAATGGTCAAAACTTCGCCGATGTTGCTGCCGAGAATGTATTTGATGAAGTGGCGGATATTGGTGTAGACAACACGCCCTTCTTCAGCGGCGGCAACGATGGTGGCAAAGTTATCGTCGAGGAGCACCATATCGCTGGCTTCTTTGCTGACGTCTGTGCCGGCAATGCCCATGGCGATACCGATATCGGCTTGTTTGAGGGCGGGGGCATCGTTAACGCCGTCTCCGGTCATAGCGACAAATTTGCCTCTGGTTTGCAAGGCTTGGACAATGCGCAGTTTGTGTTCTGGGGTCACTCTGGCGTAAATACTGGTTGCTTCGACTTGGGCTTCGAGATCGGCTTGGGAAAGTTTTTCAAGTTCTAAACCGGTGAGGGTCGGGGCGTTTTCGTTCACAATGCCTAGTTTTTGGGCGATCGCCTTCGCGGTGAGTTGGTGGTCGCCGGTAATCATTACGGTACGAATACCTGCGGTGCGGCAGTGTTCAACGGCTTGACGGACTTCGGGGCGGGGCGCATCGAGCATCCCGACTAGACCGAGCCAAATAATGTCTGTTTCGGCAGCGGCGGCATCGGTTGGTAGCAGGGAAAAGTGACGATAGCCAAATCCCAAGACTCGTAAACCCCGTTGGGCTAAATGTTCGTTGCGTTGGCGAATTTCGCGGCGATCGCCATTACTAAGATCAAGGACGCCGCCATCACTCTGAATACGGCTACAACGTTCTAAAATCAGTTCCGGTGAACCTTTGCACAACAGTGTGTAATCCTGTTGCTCGCCAGTTTTTTGATAAAGCACGCTCATGCGTTTGCGGTCGGAGGAAAAAGGAAATTCTTGAACTCGTTCCCAAATATTGTGTAACTCAGCTTTGTACAAACCATGTTTACCGGCCAAAGCTAGTAGCGCCCCTTCTGTCGGGTCGCCAATCACTTGCCAAGCAGCGGCGTCTTCTTGGGTGAGACTGGCATCGTTACAAAGCACACAAGCGAGAAGTAATTGTTGTAGGGCGGCGTGATCTGCTGGGGCGATCGCCTCCCCACGACGCACAAACTCTCCAGTCGGTTGATAGCCAGATCCCGTCACTCGAAACGCATGATCAAGGGTCTCTACTTCCTGCACCACCATCTTGTTTTGCGTGAGTGTGCCCGTTTTATCCGAGCAAATCGTATCCACAGAACCCAATGTTTCCACCGCTGGCAGCTTCCGAATTAAAGCATTGCGCTTGACCATTCGTTGCGTCCCGATCGCCAAGGTTACGGTGATCACCGCAGGCAATCCTTCTGGCACTACTGCCACAGCCATACTCAGCGACACTTCAACGAGTTCTTGTAAACGACTAAAATTACCGACTTGCAAACAACCAATCACCACGACAAGGCAGACAATCGCAATTGAACCCGCCACTAAAATTTTGCCGAGCTGATTCATCCGTTTTTGGAGTGGCGTATCGCTGCTCTCTACGTTTTGAATGAGTTGCGCGATTTTGCCTAGCTCCGTATCCATGCCAGTGCTGGTAACCACAAAACTGCCGCGTCCCTGCAAAACCTCTGTGCCGGTAAACACCATATTCAGGCGATCGCCCAAACTAGTCTCTTCCGGTAAACCCGCCGGAATCACTTCTTTCATAACAGGGTTCGCTTCACCCGTTAACGCCGATTCCCGCACCTGCAAATTTGCACAATCTAAAAGCAAACCATCCGCACAAAATTGCGTCCCGGTCTCCACAAAAACGATATCTCCCGGCACAATTTCCGTGGATTCTACAATTCTTTTTTCGCCATCTCGTAATACGCGAACCTGCGGCGAAGACATCTGTTTTAAAGCCGCCAAAGCCTTCTCCGCCCGACTTTCCTGAACAAAACCCAATGCCCCATTCACCGCCACAATTGCAAGGATGGCGATCGTATCTTTAAAAGGGATCGAACCCGCTGCCAATTCACCCGCTCGCCACTCCACAAAATCGAGTACTCCCGAAATAATGGCGACCACGATCAGCATAATCAGCATCACATCTTTAAACTGATCAAACAAAATCTCCCACTGACTCCGACCTGACTCCGCTTTAATTTCATTCAGTCCATAAATCTGCAATCGCTGCCTTGAAGAAGTTGTCTCAAGACCTTGATTTTGATCAACAGCCAATTGATTTAAAGTGCTTTCAACACTGTGGTGATGCCCAAGAGATTGAGGCGATGGCGGCGAAAAAGAAGATAAAGAATTGCTCACTATATCGGCTCGATAAAGACCAAATAATCACTGGTTTTAATCATAATCCGAAAGGTAGATTTCTCCAGCATGCTTTGTGATCAGTGTAAAGTCTTGTTATAATAAATTCAGACGACAGTCTTTAAAGATTTCAGCACAGGAAAATGTAACGTTTTCAGTGAACTTCGAGTTAAGAATTATCAGATATAGGATAATTAAGTTAATACCTCAAATGACAAGGGCGAAATGCCGTCAGAATCCGTTTTGAAGATGCCGTTGAGTATTCCAAACGTTTTTTAAAAAAAAGCAAATCATTGTTTTGTTTTTGTTGAGGAGATCGAAGCGAAAAGCTTTTCAAGAATTGATGTTGTAAATATATAAAGTATGGGGAGTAATATCTATGAAACGTTTATTTTTAACCTTAACCGCAATGACAGCTATCTTGGCGATCGCCAAGCCTGCTAGCAGCGAGAACCTAGAACATGTACAGCGCTTACTCGAAACAGGCGCTTGCACAAACTGTAATTTAATCGGTGCAGATCTAAGTGGTACACACCTGATTGGTGCTGACTTGCGCGGCGCAAATTTAAGTTATGCCAACCTCAATAAGGCGAATCTTGAAGGGGCAGATTTGACCGAAGCAAACCTTTTCGGTGCAAACCTTTCAGAAGCTTATTTAACAAATGCAGTGATGGACGAAGCTCAATTGGATCGGGTTGATTTCACTGCTGCTCGCATGTACAACACCCATGTAAACAACGCATCAATGGAAGACCTAACTTTAACTGATGCAGAATTGTATAACACCGATATTAGTGTTGGTGGCAGCTACGAAGAATTTTTGCCAGAGGGTGAATAATTTAGTTTTTCCATGCAAAAAAATCTTACTCAGAAATTAGCTGCTAAACGGCAATGCTAAGGTATGATTTGAGCGATAATCTCACTCTAAAATTGCGTGAAATCTAAGCTCAAACGACAAGATCTATGGCTACTCACAATGTGGGTGGCCATTGGTGTTTTTTTACGGTTTTATTGCCTCGATCTGAAGTCAGTTTGGGGAGATGAATGGGCGACTTTAGTTTTTAGTTTGGGGCATAGTTTTCGTGATATTCCGCTTGATCGTTTAATTGATCTATCGACTTTAATTGAGCCTTTACGCTACGACAGCAGCACCCCAATTCAAGCTGTTACTGAGCATCTTTTCGCTGAAAGTAACCATCCACCTCTCTATTACTGGCTGACTCATCTTTGGCTCGGTTTGTGGTCTCAGGACGGTGAATTTATTTCAATCTGGGTCGGGCGATCGCCTGCTGCATTTTTTGGGGTTTTACTAATTCCGACGACATTTGCTGTGAGTTGGTTTAGCACCAGACAAAAACTAGCGGCTCACTTTGCGGCGATCGCCATGGCTGTTTCCCCCTACGCTGTATATCTTTCTCAAGAAGCGCGTCATTATACGTTGGCGATGCTGTGGATAACTTTGTCTTACGGTTGTGTAGCACAAATTATTCAAGATCAGCAACAGCGCAAAATTGTATCTTTCAAATTAATCGCGGCATGGATTGTAGTCAATAGTTTAGGGATTGCTAGCCATTACTTTATGGTGTTGTGTCTTTTTGCAGAGGGGTTGGTGCTACTCTTTTTTTATGCCGAAGAAATTACCTATTCTTGGCGAAAACTTCCCGCTATAAAACACATTTTTTTGCCTCACTGGTATCGAATTATTGGTGGACTATTAGCCTCTTGGCTGAGTTTTTATTTGTTGATGTCGCAATGGTCGAGCGATAGTAATGGTGAATTGACATCATGGCTCAACCAAGATTATGGCTGGAGTTTAGATGTGCTGCTACCTCCGTTACGATCGCTAGCTTGGTTACTGGGTATGATTTTTATGCTGCCCGTCGAAGCGTCTCAAACTTGGCTGGTGGTCTTGTCGGCGATCGCCCTATTTCTGATTTTAATTTGGTTTATTCCGAAAGCAACTACCGCACTCAAACATACTTGGTCGCAGCTCGAAACAAGAATTTTTAGCAGTTTGATTTTAGCGAATCTTTGTACCCTACTTGGAATTGTTTATCTTCTAAAATTAGACTTGAGCCTTGCCCCTCGATATCATTTCACTTACTTTCCGGCAGTCATTCTCCTACTCAGTATTCTCAGCGCAAATTTTTGGCAGCCAGTTGAAAACAATCAAATTGCTTTAAAGTTTTGGCAGCGATCGAATAAGCAAACAGCTATTATTCTTGTGAGTTTAATGCTAATTAGTTCGCTGTCGGTTAATTTTGATCTCGCTTACCGTAAACCAGAAGATAGTAAGGCGATCGCTCAAAAAGTTTTACGAGATCTTGAAGACCAACAACCTGCGATTTTGTCTACTCACTATTACGAAATTGCGGTGATCCGTACCCAGATCGGGCTAGCTTGGGAATTACACAATTTAAACTCGACTTTCGCGCAGCAATTTCTTCTGTTAGACAACTTTCGAGCAAAGAACAAACCCGCTCAGATATTGAAGAAAGTAGTTGATAATCTTTCTGAGCCAACGAAAATACTCATGTTTAATACTCATTTTCAGCCTCCACCAGCACAATGTCCCCGACAGTCAGACGAAAAAATAAGGGCGATCGGCTATAGCTACTACAGTTATCTGTGTGAGCAAAAAAAAAAGCCTGCGAAGCAGACTCAAAATAATTAAGAAGTGTTGAAAACTAGAATTAATTTGTTGATTTTAATTCATAGTATTTCGATTCAAAATATTCCGCTTACGCAGCAGCAAGATTCTCAGCAACGAAATCCCAGTTAACGAGACTACCGAGGAAAGTTTTGATGTAATCAGGGCGCTTATTCTGATAATCGAGGTAGTAAGCGTGCTCCCAAACATCCATCGTCAATAAAGGTGTTTTACCTTCAGTGATCGGATTGCCAGCGTTAGACGTTTTAGTAACTTTGAGCGTGCCGCCATCAAGTACGAGCCATGCCCAACCGCTACCGAATTGACCGCCACCAGCCGTCGTGAACTCTTCAGTAAATTTCTCGAAGCTACCGAAATCTTTGGCAATTTTTTCTGCAAGAACGCCAGAAGGCTCACCGCCACCACCAGACTTCATGCACTTCCAGTAGAAACTATGGTTCCATGCTTGAGCTGCATTGTTGAACAAGCCAGACTTTGAAGGATCTGCTGCTGCTGCTTTGATTACTTCTTCAATGCTCTTGCTTTCCATGTCGGTGCCTTTGACAGCATCGTTGTACTTGGAAACATAGCTTGCGTGGTGCTTATCGTGGTGGAATTCCAAAGTGCTCTTGGAAATGTGGGGCTCTAGAGCTGTGTAATCGTAAGGTAATTCAGGAAGTTCGTATCCCATGGTGTTTTTTCCTCTTTAAAATGTGTGTGAAAAATCTGAAAAACTTCAGCTATTCTGGCTTATCTCAGGCATAGTCTGAAGTAAGATTGGTTCGTAGAACTAGTTGAACCGATCCTAGCACGAAGCTCTGGGGAGTTTTAGTAGAAACATCCGAACTTTACGCGGCGATCGCCCTAGTATTTGTGACAGAATTCGTTGTTTTTCGTCGCTTAAGTTTAAAAATCTAACTAATTGCATAGAAACGCACCACAGTAAGATTACGGCGATCGCCAGCTATTAATCATCGAGTAGAAAAATGGAGGTAAGCGGATTCGAACCGCTGACACCTTGCATGCCATGCAAGTACTCTACCAACTGAGCTATACCCCCAAGGTGTGAATAATTATTGCCCAAATCTCTCAGGCTTGTCAAGCGGCAAAGACAGCAAACTATCACCACGACGCTACAAAGATCCCCTAAGGAAATGTGGTAATGTAGCAAGCTGTAATTCGCAATCTTGCAGGGAAAATCAACCATGACCGTTCAACCCAAACTCATTATTCACGGCGGTGCAGGCAGCTCACTCCAAGGGAAAGGCGGCCTAATGTCAGTACGCGAATCACTCCACAAAGTTATCGCGGAAGTTTACACGCTTTTAGAAAATGGCGGCAGCGCAGTAGACGCTGTAATCCTTGGGGCACAACTTCTTGAGGATCAGCCCCGTTTTAACGCTGGCACCGGATCTGTACTGCAATCAGATGGTCAAATTCGCATGAGTGCTTCTCTAATGGATGGCGCAGCACAAAAGTTTAGTGGTGTGATTAACGTTGCTCGCATCAAAAATCCGATTCAAGTTGCTAAAGCATTACAAACAGAAACCGATCGGGTTTTGTCAGATTTTGGGGCGGCGGAAATGGTAAGGGAATTACAAATGCCGATTCATAATCCCCTTACTGATTTGCGTCTGAGTGAATGGATGGAAGAACGCAAAGGAAATTTCAGCAGCAGTATGGCGGGCGTTGTTGCTGAAGAAGAAATGGCTGTTCCGTCAGCACGGCGCGGCACAATCGGTGTGGTTGCGCTTGATCAAAATGGCAAGGTTGCTGCCTCTACATCGACTGGTGGCAAAGGGTTAGAGCGAATTGGCCGAGTGAGTGATTCGGCGATGCCTGCGGGAAATTATGCGACGGCTGTGGCTGGGGTAAGTTGCACAGGGATTGGCGAGGATATTATCGATGAATGTCTGGCGGCAAAGGTTGTGATTCGGGCTACGGATGGTATGAGCTTAGAGGCGGCGATGGCTAAATCGATTGATGAATCAACGGCAAATCAGCGAGATCTGGGTGCGATTTCTCTTGATGCTGAGGGCCATATTGTTTGGGGCAAGACGAGTGAGGTTTTGCTCGCGGCGTACCATGATGGCAACGCAATTGGCGATACGCTGGAATGGCAGCTCGAACCGGGTGTTGGTTCTGTTTAATGTTTCGATCTTTGCTTAAACGTTTGGCGATCGCCGTCGTAACTTTGTTGGCGATTAGCTTCGTGATTTTTACGATCTTGGCACTAGCGCCGGGTAACCCGATGAGTGAGTTTGCGACAAATCCTGCGATCACAGCGGAGGTACGCGCAGCAATTCGGCGATCGCTCGGTTTGGATCAGCCGTTTCATATTCGTTATGTCAAATGGCTATGGGCCTTGCTCCATGGCGATCTTGGGTATTCGTTTACGAGCCGCAGTCCCGTTTTAGATCTTATTTGGCAACGGCTACCGACGACCTTATGGGTTGTAGGGATTTCTTATTTTGTCAGTGTGGCGATCGCCTTTCCTTTAGGCATTATTTCAGCCTTGCGTCGAAATTCTTTGTGGGACCAAATAGCGACAACTTTTTCATTTTTAGGTTATTCACTACCCACTTTTTTCACTGGATTGTTGCTGATTATAATTTTTAGCGTGCAATTGAAATGGCTACCTTTTATCTATAGCAGCACCCTCAAAGTTACCAATTTCCAAACATTTATTCAGCAGTGCCTGCAGTCAATAATGCCAATTACCGTATTGGCGTTATATCAGTCCGCGATTTTAACTCGATTTATCCGTAATGCCGTACTTGAAGAATTGCCACAAGATTACGTCCGCACCGCTTATGCAAAGGGTTTGAGCGAGTTTGATGTTTTAAAAAAGCATATTTTACGTAACGCTCTGATTCCAGTTGTGACGTTAGTTGCAATCGATATACCGACCATTTTTACTGGTGCACTAATCACAGAACAAATTTTTCGCGTTCCCGGCATTGGCGCACTTTTAATTGAATCAATTAACCGTAACGATACCCCCGTCATTATGGGGATTACAATTATTTATGCGTTGTTAGTTGTTCTGTTTAACGCCTTTGCTGACATGAGTTATGCTTTCCTTGATCCTCGTGTCCAACCAAAGTAATTTGTTGTCTAAAAACCAGATTTCTTTTTGCTAAAACAAAGGGTTAGATAAAATACTTAGAGCAACTACTAAAAAATCCCTCGCTATCAATAACGAAGGATTTTTTTGCTTATTCTCAAACAAAAATTTTCAAATAAAAATGTAGACTATTGTCCGCGTCTATCTCGTTCTCGACGACGGCGATCGCGCCATTCAACAAAAGTCAGATAAGAAATACCACCGCTTACTAACAATAGCAAAGCGAGAGCACCGAGAAATAGAGAATTCAAAAAGTACGTTTCCACAATTCTAGAAACCGTTTCTTGCCCAAACAACCATGGCGATCGACCAAGCGAAGAGAGCGAGCATCGCGCCCCAGCCTAAAGAAAGAACATCCATATACTTATAACTAAGCCTTAGTTTTCATAAAGTTATCAATCAATATCCTATCGCGAAACCTGCTTGCCTGTGAATCTTTCCGTGATAATTCTCTCGACTTTGCGTTAAATGAAAACCTCCTGCCACAATTAGCAGGAGGTTGATTGCTCAGTCAGAAACTGACATCTTCAAAAGTGGTTCTGCCTAGCTTTTACGGCCAGCAAGAATACGACGCTTAAAGACCATTTCGTAAGCCTCAATAAGGTCGCCTTCTTTCCAAGTGCTAAATCGATCAACACCGATACCACATTCGAAGCCAGAGCTTACTTCGCGAACGTCTTCTTTGACACGTTTTAGAGAATCTAATTGGCCGTTGTAAACGATCGTATCGCCACGACGGACTCGAATCATGCGGTTGCGTACAACCTTGCCAGACTGTACATAACAACCTGCGACTGAACCACGACCGACTGGGAAGACAACACGCACTTCGGCTTGACCCAAATGCTCTTCGACTTCTTCTGGATCGAGGAGACCTTCCATCGCACCCTGAATTTCTTCTAGGAAACGATAAATGATGTTGTATTCACGGATGTCAACACCTTCTCGTTCGGCGGCTTGTCGCGCACCGGAAGCAAGGGTTGTATTAAAACCGATGATGACAGCACCACTGGCTGCGGCGAGGTCTACATCTGTTTCGCTAATTTCTCCGGGAGCGGAAAGCAGTACGCGGAGCTGAACTTCGTCTTGGGGCAGTTGTTGTAGAGAACCGAGAATTGCTTCGACGGAACCTTGAACGTCGGCCTTAAGAATAAGGTTGAGTTCTTTAAGCTCTCCTTCTTCGGCTTGGGCTGAAATACTGCTGAGACTGACGCGACGGGAAGACATTGCTTGTTGTAAGCGTGATTGGCGGTTGCCTTCTGCACGCTCGTCGGCGATCGCCCGTGCTTCTTTCTCGTTTGAATAAACATCAAACTCATCACCCGCAGCCGGAACTTCACTCAAACCGAGGATTTCAACCGCAAACGAAGGCGTCGCTGCTTCTACGTGCTCGCCACGGTCATTGATCATGGCACGAATCTTACCCATGACTGGGCCAGCCACAATAATGTCACCGACATGAAGTGTTCCGTTTTGAATCAACAAACTTGCTACAGGGCCACGGGAACGGTCGAGGTGAGCCTCAATTACCGTACCCTTTGCCAAACGGTCTGGGTTCGCCGATAGTTCTTCAATCTCAGAGACTAACAACAGCATTTCAAGGAGAGTATCGAGATTTTCTCCCTTGAGGGCACTGACCGGAACCATAATAGTATCGCCGCCCCACTCCTCAGCAAGTAAACCTTGCTCAGAAAGTTCTTGCTTCACACGATCTGGCTCAGCGGTTGCTTTATCCATTTTGTTGATGGCAACAACAATCGGCACTTTTGCAGCCTGAGCATGTTTGATTGCCTCAAGAGTTTGAGGGCGCACACCATCATCAGCCGCAACGACTAATACGGCAATATCGGTTACCCTTGCACCCCTTGCTCGCATTGCAGTAAAGGCTTCGTGGCCCGGAGTATCAAGGAACACAATTTGCGAAGGTTTGCCATTGTGCTCTACGTCAACGTGGTAAGCACCAATGTGTTGGGTAATACCGCCAGCTTCGCCCTGTACTACTTTGGTCTCGCGAATAGAGTCCAGCAGTGTTGTCTTACCGTGGTCAACGTGACCCATGATTGTGACAACTGGGGGACGATTCTTGAGGTAATCGAGATCCCTTGCATCGAGCATTTCTGTTGACTTCTTCGCTTCAGATTCTAGCTCAGGTGTGTTAACGATCACCTCAAACTCCTCGGCTACCATCTGGGCGGTATCAATGTCGAGTGTTTGGGTAATATTAATCGCAATTCCTTTGCTAAACAGACGACGAATAATATCTGTTTCAGAAATACAGAGTACTTCAGCCATTGCTCGCAGGGTCATCGTTTCTGTTAAATCGATTTCAGCTGGGGGAGCTTTGACATCTGGGCGATCGCGCTTCTGATTCTTCTGATTGTTGGAACTGCTGTTGCCGCTACCGGCTTTTTTCACACCCGGTTTACGAGGGCGAGACGTTGGCGGCTTGTTTGTTGTTGCTTTCTTTTGGCGGGGAGGGCGTGCAATAGAAAGACTGACTGGCGTTGCTTCTTTATCTGCACTTGAAGCAGTTTCGAAGTCATCATCGTCGTCATCAATAACGACGGGACGACGCTTGAGTTTAGAATTTTTCGCCTTATTCTCTTTTTCTTTCTCTTCTTCTTCCTCTTCCCAAACTTTACGCTTGCTTGGTTTAGCACTAAGCGACTTCTTCGGTTTCAGCTGAGGCCGCTTTGGTGGAGCGAGCAATTCTTCCGATGAAGTTTCTTCAACATCTGTGTCCGAGGAAACTGGATCGAGATCTGGCTTTGCCTCAGACTCTATTTTTGCCTTACGACTTACTGTGCCAACAATTTGTGGTTTAGGACGTAATTGCGGCCCTTTAACACTTTTGGCTTCGCCATCGGATTTGAGTTTGCTAGGACTTTGATTCCCGCCACCTACTCCAGTGGTTTTTGCTGGTGTTTTCTTCGTTGGTCGAGAAGGGGGTGAAACGAGTTTTGGCTTAAACAGATTTGGCTGGGGAGCTTCTTCTGCTGGAGCCTCAGCCGCATTGTCTTTTGCTTTTGCTGCTGGTGCAGCGGCGGTCGTTGGACTGGTCGGTTTGACAACTGCTGCTTTTGACGCACGGTCTGGGGGAGACTGTAGGCGTGGTTTTTCTAATTTCTTGTTTTGGCTTGCAGCAGGCTTATTTGCACTAGTCGCACCGTTGCTTTCTGCAGTTGTTGATGTTTGTCCTTCACCATTTTTGTTGGGTTGAACGGCAAGTATTTGCTGTTTTTTCTTGGGGCGTTGTGGTTTTGGTTTAACTGCGTTTGGTGGGGTGGCAGTGACTGAGGCTGCTGGTTTAGCTGTCACGGCTTTCTCACGAATTTTAGTGGCGTCTTCCTCGGTGATGGTACTGCTATGGCTCTTTGCCGCGATCGAAAGCTGTTCGCAAATGTCTAGGATGTCTTTGTTTTCAAGACTAAGCTCCTTTGAGAGTTCATAAATTCTAACTTTGCCGTTATTCATTCAATAATGTCCTTTCCTAATATAAGAGTTATTTTTTTGGGGGAGTGGGGTTGGTTTTAGCAAGAATGGTGTAAAGGAATGGTCTGTCCTCCGGAGTGCTGTAGTGCTTTAAGTCTGGAATTAATAAATGCTTAGTTTTGAAAAATGATTGTTAGGGGGGGTGAGAATCGAATTAAAAGTTGTAGGCTGTTTTTTCTGTAAGTCTTAGTTTCAAGGTTTGATAAATTTCGGAGGGGATTTCTTTTTTAAGCGATCGCCCTAAACGATTTTTCTTTTGGGCGATCGCCAAGCAATCATGATTTTGGCAGAGATAGACAGAACGTCCCATACCTTGATCTAATTGTACCTTTTGGGATGGATAGACTCGAACGACACGCCAAAAAGTTTGCTTTGGGGCGACTTGGCGACAGACCACACATCGACGTAGATTTGGTTTCATAATCAAAATCGGTGACGGCTGCCCCCCAGAGGAACCCTCAAAATCATCCTATTCTTCTTCAGACCCAGATTCAACAGTTGTTTCTGTTTCGGCCTCTGGTGTTGAGGTTTCAATGTCTTCTTCTGGTGCTTCTGTCTCTACTTCTTCGAACTCAGGCTCTTCTTCTGGAGGAGCTGCGGCGATCGCCGCTTGTTCGTCTTCATATTTTTGACTATCCTTAATATCAATTTTCCAACCAGTGAGACGTGCTGCCAAACGGACATTTTGTCCTTCTTTACCGATCGCCAAACTCAACTGATTTTCTGGCACAAGCACAATCGCTTGACGTTCCTCCGCATCAATCAAAATCACCCCATCAACCCGTGCTGGGCTAAGCGCATTTGCGATGTAAGTAGAAGGGTCTGGCGACCAGCGAATCACATCAATTTTTTCCCCTCTCAACTCATTTACAACCGCTTGAATCCGTGATCCCCGCGCTCCGATACAAGCACCAACAGGATCGACATCTCGCTCTAAAGTATCAACCGCGATCTTTGTTCTCGGCCCAACATAACGAGTTGGAGGATTAGCCTCTCGTGCTACTGCGACAATACGAACAATTTCTTCCTCAATCTCTGGGACTTCATTCGCAAACAAGTACACAACTAGATCAGCGACAGCTCGCGAAACCACAAGTTGCGGGCCACGATGAGAACCCTCTTTAACGTTTCGCAGATAAACTTTGAACGTCGCGTTGGCACGATAATTATCGTTCGGGAGCTGTTCTCGGCGCGGCAATTCTGACTCTGTTTCTGGCTGACCAAAAGCACTCGTCACCGCCATGATCACGGAATGTCTTTCAAAGCGCAGCACTCTCGCCTGTAGCACTTCACCCTCAAGTTCTTGGAATTCTTCTTGAACGAGTTTACGTTGCTGATCCCGCAATTTTTGCAACAGGACTTGCTTTGTTTGAATTGCGGCCATCCGACCGAAATCCCCTTGCTCTGGAGTGACGTCAAGAATTACCGAGTCGCCCAGCTGTGCTTCTGTTGCGACTTCTTGGACTTCAAAGAGAGCAATCTGATGGTCTGTATTCTCGACTTCTTCGACAATGAGCTTGGTTGAAAGGACTCGAAAGCCTTCATCAACGAGATCGAGTTCTACTTCAAAGTTTTCGAAATATTCTTCTGGAAAAGGCGTTGTCTGCTCTAAATTTAACGATCGCCGATAGCGTTCATAGCCTTTAAGCAGCGCTTCACGTAGCGCGTCTTGGACTGCAGTATTAGGAAGGTTGTGGCGATCGCTGATTTCTCCAACGAGAGCACCTAAACCGGGAAGAGTAACAAGAGACATAGAAATTTAACAGAAACTAAATTTGAATAATAATGAACAAAAACTTTGTTGGCGGCGACCAACGATTAAAACGTTAATTCTGACGCTGCTCAGCTAATTGCACCCTTGCCACCAGCTCACGAGGAATCACAATAGACTTACCTTTTTGTGAGAGGTAGATCGCCTCATCGTCACGTTTTTGTAGAGTGCCCTGCCATTCTTTTTTGTCTTTATAAGGAGCGTAGGTTTTGACCAGAATAGGAAAGCCACGGAAGGCAACAAATTCTCGATCAAGGGCCAAGGCTCTTTCTGTACCCGGACTTGAGACTTCCATAACGTAGGCACCGGGGATCAGAGCTGTTTCTTCTAAATAAGCGTCAAATTGACGGCTAAATTGTTCGCAATCTTCTAAGCCTGTGTCTTGTGTGAGGTTACGGATATCAATTCTCAGGACAGGCGGCTTTTTATTTGTTTGGAAGACAACATCAACGATTTCCAAACCCAAATTTGTAGCAATGGGTTCGGCACAATTCACTATTTCAGGGACTAAGGGATGAGCCATAAAATAATATAGACAACAAAAAAAGCGGGTCAAGCCCACTTCGAGACGTTTTAATCGGGTGGTTAGAAACAAACAAAAGCTTGTCTCTTCTATTTATTTTATCACCGTCAAGGGAAAATAACCTAATGCCAGTCTGTCAAGCTATCTGAGGTCGATTGCAAGGTTTTTAGAAGAGAGTGTTTTGGAGATTTACGCCATAAATAGTCGGCTTCATTGTAGAATAGGAGACTGTAAATTTTTGAAACCACTTATTGTTTGGGTTTGGAGGCTTTTTTGGCAGAAAGATTTCTTTTAAAGGTACTTTGGTTAGATAAAGATGTGGCGATCGCCGTAGATCAAGTTGTTGGGAAAGGCACAAGTCCTTTGACTGCATATTTTTTCTGGCCCCGCAACGACGCTTGGCAGCAGCTCAAAGACGAGATGGAAGCTAAGCACTGGATTTCCGAAGCAGAACGCATTGACGTACTCAACCAAGCGACAGAAGTGATTAACTACTGGCAAGAGAACGGCAAAAAAACAAGTATGGCTGAAGCCCAGACGCATTTTCCTGAAGTCGCTTTTAGCGGCAGCAATTAGCCTTCTAAGTTTAGATTTCATGCTTTAGAGCAAGCTTTTATTCTCTAGGTTGAAATTTTTTATATTTTTTATTTTCTATTTGTGATTTTACGCATGAAAAAGCAGCCCTATCATGGAGCTGCTTTTTTTGTAACTAATGTATTATTATTTGCCATAAAAACCACTAGCCAGCTTTTGCTAATCGTTTAAATAGTGCCACCAGCCGCCATAAAGCGTGCTCTTGTGCGCTTAAATTCTTGACGAGCATCACGAAATTCTTTGCTATTGTCGTTGCTCATGCTTTCAAAAGCTGACTTCGCGCTGTCAAATGCTGTGCGAGCCTCTTCTAGATCAATATCGGCGGCTTTTGCTGCTGCGTTTACCAAAACTTTGACTTCATTTTCTTCGACTTCTGCAAAGCCATCCGTAATCGCGATATTTTCCCAGCCGTCTGTGCGAATACGCAAGACACCAGATTCTAATGCGGTTAAAAGGGGAGCATGTCCAGACAAGATACCTACTTGGCCAGAGCTACTAGGTAAGATGACCTCTTCTACACTGTCGTCCAAAACCGTTCGGTCAGGAGTGATTACACGTACTTTTAAAGCCATTTGCTTAAACTTAAATTCAAAAATATGGACTACTTACCGGAAACCGGATGAACATCTTCACTTTGCAAATGATGTCCACCCGATTGTTTGACTATTCCGAAGAACTAGTTCTGTTCTTGGAGCTTCTTACCTTTGGCGATCGCCTCATCGATATTACCGACGAGATAGAAAGACTGCTCAGGTAAATCATCCAACTCACCAGCCAAAATGCGCTTAAAGCCAGAGATTGTTTCTTCGAGAGAAACGTACTTACCGGGAGAACCAGTAAAGACTTCAGCAACGAAGAAAGGCTGAGACAAGAAACGCTCGATCTTGCGGGCGCGGTCTACAACAATACGATCTTCCTCAGACAATTCATCCAAGCCAAGAATCGCAATAATATCTTGCAATTCCTTATAGCGCTGAAGTGTAGATTGCACTGCGCGGGCTGTGTCGTAGTGATCCGCACCAACGATGTCAGGCTGGAGCATTGTACTGGTTGAATCAAGAGGATCAACCGCAGGGTAAATACCCTTAGAAGCCAAACCACGAGAAAGAACCGTTGTTCCGTCGAGGTGTGCAAAAGTTGTCGCAGGCGCAGGGTCAGTCAAGTCATCCGCAGGTACGTAAACCGCTTGGATCGAAGTGATGGAACCTTCTTTTGTAGAGGTAATACGCTCTTGAAGGTCACCCATGTCAGTACTGAGAGTCGGCTGATAACCTACCGCAGAAGGCATCCGGCCGAGGAGTGCAGATACTTCAGAACCAGCTTGAACGAAACGGAAAATATTGTCAACAAAGAGCAATACGTCTTGCTTGTTTACATCACGGAAATATTCCGCCATGGTCAAACCAGAGAGACCGACACGCATCCGTGCTCCGGGTGGCTCGTTCATTTGACCGTACACGAGCGCAATCTTAGACTCGTTGAGGTTTTCTTCGTTAATTACGCCGGATTCCATCATCTCGTTGTAGAGGTCGTTCCCTTCACGGGTACGCTCACCTACACCAGCAAACACGGATACACCACCATGATTTGTGGCGATGTTGTTAATCAACTCCATCATAATGACGGTTTTGCCTACACCAGCGCCGCCGAAGAGACCAATTTTTCCACCACGACGGTAAGGAGTCAGTAGGTCTACAACTTTGATGCCTGTTTCGAATACGGAAGGTGTTGTTTCGAGTTCGGTGAATTTAGGGGAGGGACGGTGGATGGGGAAGGTTTCTTCTGCATCCACATCGCCTCTTTCGTCAACGGGTTCACCGAGTACGTTGAAGATACGACCGAGAGTCTTTTTACCAACGGGAACGTTGATGGGTTCGCCTGTGTCAACAGTTTCCATGCCACGAACCAGACCGTCTGTACCGCTCATTGCGACAGCGCGTACTTTGTTGTCGCCGAGAAGTTGTTGGACTTCACAGGTGATGTTGATATCTTGGCCGACTGGATTTTTGCCTTGAATTTTTAGGGCGTTGTAAATCCGAGGGAGTTTACCGCTGGGAAATTCTGCGTCAATAACGGGACCGATCACTTGGGTGATTTTACCGACAGTTTGTTCTTGTGTAGCTACCATGCTTCTCTAATATTAATAGGCTGTTTTCTTAATCCAAATCGGGATTTGGAAACCGAACTCGTAACCTAATGTAAAAATTTGCCATACTCAGAGTACCATTTCTTGGGATCCTGTAAACAAGTTTAAAGTGACCCCTCGGAAGCTTGTGTGGGCAAGGTTTAAACGGCTGCAAGAGGGTCTTGTTTGGGGATGCCTATGGGTCTCGGAAATTGATTTTTGATGGGTTTTGTTTTACGGATGTAGAGACAGGTTCGCTGGCTATGGGTGAGGGGTGTTGTAAAGGTGCGGACATCTTCGATTGTGCCACCACATTCGGCGATCGCCGGCTCTAGGGTCGTGGTGTCTTCTGGATTCCATTGACCACGATAAAGAATGGCGAGTCCGTCGAGTTTCAGAAATGGCAAGGCGTACTCGGCACAAATAGCGGCTTTACCGACGGCGCGGACGGTGGCGAGATCGTATTGCTCACGGTGTTTGGGATTACGTCCGAGGGTTTCGGCGCGCTCGGCAACACCTTGGGCTTTGAAGTTAAGTTTTTGGCTCAGTTCGTTGAGGAAATTGATTTTTTTGCGAGTGGAGTCGAGCAATGTGGTTTCCCAGTGGGGAAAGGCGATCGCCAACGGAAAAGCTGGAAAGCCGCCGCCTGTACCAATATCAATAAGCTTGGTCGGTTGCGCTGGGTCAAAGTTAGGGGCGATCGCCGCGAGTGAGTCCCAGAGATGCTTTTCCCAAAAATCCTCTAACGTGGTGATTCGAGTCAGGTTTAAACGTTCGTTCCCAGAGCAAATTTCTATATATAGCTCACTGAACTGTTGAATATTAGCCTCAGTAGGTTGCCAAGGCAGACTTGTGTGATGGGCTTGGAATAAAGACTGAAACGTTTCGATAATATTGGGGAGATCTTTCATAAAAATAGGCGGAGTCACCAACAAACAAAAGCGTTGGGGAATTTATTGCATCATTGATAATTATGACTATTATTTTGCTCTGAACCGACAATAATCTGCTCATCACACCAACAGACTTGATTACGACCTTGGCGCTTGGCACGATACAGACTTTCATCAGCTCGTTTGAGCAACTCATCAGTATTTGCCTTTTCGTTGGGCAGCAAGGTTACACCACCAAAACTGACGGTTACGTAATCTGCAACCTCTGATTTTTCGTGTTTGATGTGCAATTCTTCGATCAGTTTTTGAATATTTTGAATGACGGCGATCGCCGCATAATTATAAGTATCCGGCAAAATCAACACAAACTCCTCACCACCATAACGAGCCACCAAATCCCCCGGCAAGTTCGCCACACTCGCCAACGTTTGAGCCACCTGATATAAGCAACTGTCCCCCTCTTGATGCCCATAACTATCGTTGTACAACTTAAAATAATCCACATCACACAACACAATCGAGAGCGGTTGCCCCTCATTCGTCGCGCGTTGCCATTCCCGTGCCAGACAGCCATCAAAATGACGACGATTTGCAACCTGTGTTAGAGCATCGACATTAGCTTGTTTAGAAAGCCGTACGTTGCGATCGCGTAGCAAGCTCTCCATAAATTTTCGTTGTTTAATCTCACGCTCTAGCTGATCTTTCTGGCGCATCAACAGCGACTCGATCTGACTACGATGCTGGACTTCTGCTTCCAAAATTTTGTTTTTGGCGATCAACTCTTTCTGTAGATTTGCTAATTTGAGCTGATGCTCGATGCGAATAATAACTTCGATTCCTTGGAACGGTTTAGTGATGAAATCGACGCCACCAACTGAAAAAGCTTTGATTTTTTCAATGCTTTGGGTAATGCCACTAAAAAAAATGATCGGAATATGCTGCGTTTCTACACGGCTTTTGAGCAGAGTACAAAGCTGATAACCATTCATTTCTGGCATTTTGATATCCAGCAAAATAAGATCTGGATATTGATCTTGAATCTGCTCTAGAGCTGTCTTCGCATCCTTGGCGGCATCTACTTTGTACCCATGTTGAGAAAGCATTCCCGTGAGCAACTTAAGATTCACTAAATTGTCATCTACGACGAGGATTCTTTGTTCTTCCTCGTGGTACACAGGAGCGTACATAATGTGGGGTTACGTTTTAAGGATTAAATATCTAGATGAAAGGCTGGCAAATATTCACGTTTAGAGGAGTTTTAACTTTACCTTCCTAAAGAATACCTTAACTTTTTTTTGATCAATAATTGTTGTTGTTCCAATCGGCTGATAATAAGTTAAACCTATCTGTATTTTCCTTGAAAGCGATCGCCACCATGCTTAAGAAACAAAGCTATATATAAATTCCGAGAAAAAAAGATTTCCTAACTACCTTATTTATTTCCTTTCAAAAACACTACTGAGGTACGAGTGCTAAAGCCTTTTCGATTACTTGGCGATTTGCTTGCTGACCTCGCCCTTCCTCTGTAATGTAGCGCTTCCAAGCTTTCGTTCCCGGTTTCCCCAAAAAAAGCGTCAGCATATGGCGACTAATGCTATGTAGTCTGAGACCTCGCTGCTCGAAACTATCGATATAAGGCAACATCGCCTCGACAATTTCATGGCGTGTCTTAGGTTGAATATCTTCACCATAAATATCGCGGTCTACTGTCGCAAAACTATAGGGATTATCATAGGCCGCCCGCCCAATCATCACTGCATCGACGTGTTTTAACTGAGCTTGGGTTTGCTCAATATTTGTGATGCCACCATTAATTTCAATCCACAGCTGCGGAAAATCTTTTTTAAGTCGATACACATCTTCGTAGCGTAGCGGTGGCACTGTGCGATTTTCTTTTGGACTTAAACCCTTCAACCACGCCTTGCGGGCATGGACAGAAAAACGAGTGCAGCCTGTTTCCGCGACGGTCTCAACAAAGTGACAGAGGTCTTCGTAGCTATCTTGATTGTCTACACCAATTCGGTGCTTGACTGTGACTGGAATCTTGACGGCTGACTGCATCGCTGCGACACAATCAGCCACTAATTCCGGTTGCGCCATCAGACAAGCACCAAAATTACCTTTTTGGACTCTCGGGCTTGGACAACCGACATTGAGATTGATTTCGTCGTAGCCCCAGTCTTTGCCAATTGTTGCGCATCGGGCTAGTTCTTCGGGTTGATCACCCCCCAGTTGTAGGGAAATGGGGTGTTCTGCTGATGAAAAATCTAATAACTTCGGGCGATCGCCGTGAATAATAGCCGGTGTCGTGACCATCTCCGTGTGCAACAACGCCCGTCGTGTCATCTGACGTATGAGATAACGAAAATGCCGATCCGTACGATCCATCATCGGTGCGACACTTAAAAGATGAGGGCAATCCATAGCATCAAGATCCAGCAAACATAAAGATTCCAATAAGACTTTTATCTTCCCTGTCAAGCATGTTCGCGAAGACAAAAGAAGGAGATACAATGCCTAACAAAGACAGCTCACTTTCCACTGTAGATTATGTCGGCCCTAGAAAATATTAAACCCGCCAGCAAAGGGGATGTAATGATTTACTTCCCTTATTATCCCAAAAATAAGCAAAAAGCTCTGCCCCATGCCATTGGTCTGTATCAAACTGGATCCATTGAAGGCGAGCGCAGCATTGAAGGTGGTGATAGCATTCCATTTGTCGCTAGTTGGTTTGTCTCAAAGCTTCCTTCTGAGATGACAAATTGCCGTTTACAGTTCGATTCTCAAGCAGACCTGAGCTATAGTGTCACACTGCCCAATAACGAATTTGTTGAGTATTTGATTGATTTGTTGGCAAATTTCCGCCGTAGTCGCGGTATTGATTTCCCCAAAGGATTCTATCGTCAGCTTTTAGGAATGAGTAAAGAGTCGATGTAATGTTTGCTCATTCCCTAAATTCCGTTATTGTGGACTGATAGAATTTAAGCTTCTAAAGGAGTAGTGGGTGTGACCCAATCAACCCAGAGAGTCATTGTTGCTTCTACCGAACCCTATAGCGGTAAATCGGCGGTTCTTCTCGGAGTCGTGCAACGTCTGAAGGCGCAAGGTATTTCTGTGGCCTACAGTAAGCCTATTGGTACTGTTTGGCATGATGAAAAGGAAGGTCAATTTGCTCGTATTGAGGATGATCTAAGGTTCATTGCTGATACTTTAGAGCTGCAAGAATCGGAGGTGCGATCGCCTGTGTTATTTCTCGACCACGAGACTGTGTCGCAGCGATTAACTGGTGAAGATCAGCTCGATTATTCGCAAAAATTACAAGATGATTTACAGAGCCTCACTAGCGATCTCGTTTTCGTTGAGGCTTCTAATAGTCTTTGGGAAGGCAGTCTTTTCAATTTGTCTGCGGGTGAGATTGCTACTGCCTTAGACGCTAAAGTTCTGCTCGTTATTCCTTTCCACGACAAATTGTTGGTGGATAGTTTGTTGACGATTAATCGTTTTTTAGGCGATCGCCTGATGGGTGTCGTGATTAATAAGATCCCGTCAGAGGTGATGGATATTGCAGAGCAGCAAATTAAACCCTTCTTGAGTAAGCACGGTATCAGCGTCTACGGTCTAATCCCCTCAGATCGCATTTTGCGCAGCGTCAATGTCCGTGAGCTTGTGAGACGTCTGGACGCAGAAGTCCTCTGTCGCCCCGATCGTCTTGACCTAATGGTAGAGAGTTTGACCATTGGTGCAATGAACGTTAACTCTGCTCTCAAATATTTCCGCCAGCGACAAAATATGGCTGTTGTCACAGGGGGCGATCGCACCGATCTACAACTTGCCGCCCTCGAAACCTCAACCCAGTGCCTAATCCTGACCGGACACGTCGCACCCCAAGAAATTATTCTCAACCGTGCCGACGATCTAGAAATCCCCATCCTCTCAGTCGATTGCGATACATTAACCACAGTAGAAATCATCGATCAAGCCTTTGATCACGTCCGTTTACAAGAACCAATCAAAGTAGAAGTTGCCCAAGAACTTTTTCAAAAGCACTTTGATTTTGAAGGATTTTTGCAACACCTACCCGTTGCAAGTAGCTAAACAAATCCGTCGTTATTTACTTCAATTATTTTGTAACTGATTTACCCAGCTCAATACAATAAATTTCATGCAAACCCTAGATCATCCCGGTGCAACAACCCCCGAACTGATCGATACCACCATTCATCGCCGCAAAACTCGACCCGTACGAGTGGGCAACGTGACTATCGGTAGCGACTATCCCGTCGTTGTACAGTCCATGATTAACGAGGATACCCTCGATATTGAAGGATCTGTTGCCGCAATTCGCAGTCTTCACGAAATTGGCTGTGAGATTGTCCGTGTTACCGTGCCCAGCATGGCTCACGCAAAATCCCTTGCTAAAATTCGCGCGAGCCTCGAAGCCACTTATCAGCCCGTCCCCCTTGTCGCAGACGTGCATCACAATGGCATGAAAATTGCCCTTGAAGTTGCGAAACACGTAGACAAAGTTCGGATCAATCCGGGTCTATACGTTTTCGAAAATGCGAATGATGGCCGTACCGAATACTCTGATGCAGAATTTGCGGCGATCGGCGAAAAAATTAGAGAAACCTTAGAACCCTTGGTTATTTCTCTGCGTGACCAAGGCAAAGCCATGCGTATCGGTGTTAACCATGGTTCTTTAGCAGAACGAATGCTGTTTACCTACGGTGACACCCCTGAAGGAATGGTCGAGTCTGCTCTCGAATTCATTCGGATCTGCCAGTCGCTCGACTTTCATAACCTTGTTATTTCGATGAAAGCATCCCGCGTCCCTGTGATGCTGGCGGCTTATCGTCTGATGGCTAGACGGATGGATGAATTAGGCATGGATTACCCTTTACATTTGGGTGTCACAGAAGCAGGCGATGGTGAGTACGGCCGGATTAAATCGACTGCTGGAATTGGCACTTTACTTGCTGACGGTATTGGCGACACTATTCGGGTGTCATTAACCGAAGCACCAGAAAAAGAAATTCCTGTTTGCTATAGCATTTTGCAAGCGTTGGGTCTCCGCAAAACGATGGTGGAGTATGTTGCTTGCCCATCGTGTGGCCGGACTTTATTCAATCTCGAAGAAGTACTCCACAAAGTCCGAGAAGCGACAAATCATTTAACCGGATTAGATATCGCCGTAATGGGTTGTATTGTTAATGGCCCGGGTGAAATGGCGGACGCTGACTATGGTTATGTTGGCAAAACACCCGGCTTTATTTCTCTTTATCGAGGTCGCGAAGAAATTCGCAAGGTACCAGAAAACCAAGGTGTTGAAGAGTTAATTCAATTGATCAAATCGGATGATCGTTGGGTTGAACCACCCGATTAGTCTCGTCAAAAAATGATTTATTTATTCTAAGAAAAAGCGCAAGGAGAACATTTATCTTCTTGCACTTTCAAGTTTATTTGTAAGTTCAGTCTTCTTGATAGATTTTGGCGTAATCTGTCATCTCATCTTCCGAAACAAGATGTTTCAGAGCATCAAAACGAGAGTTGAGCAGCATCTGAGTGACGCTTGCTGCATCTCCTTCAAAGATGTCGGCATCTGCAACTTGATTGAAAAGTTGATGATAAAAAGTGTTTAGTTCGTGATGTAAATGAAAACGAATTTTTGAGGTATCCCGCATAGAATTTGCCTAGTAAATAGCAGTTCTTTTTGTCATACCACAACGCACTTTCTCTGGCGAAATCCTAGAAATATTTGTTAATGTCTAATTGTTTTATTGATTGTATTGCTCAAAAGAACGTGAAAACTTTTTATATTCGCTTTCTAGCTGTTTTGCTGTGACTGCTGGTAGCTGCGATCGCCGCTCATAAGCAATATCGAAATGAGTACGAGCCTCAGCATAGGAAGCTGTTTTTTCGCTGACGTTATCCTGTCGATTGCCGCGCATGTATAGAATCTGAGCCTTGAGATAATGGAGTTCGGGGTTGTTATTCGTACCCGACAACGCCAAGTTTACGTAGCTCAGAGCTTGGGGCATATTTTTTAAATCTCGGTGGGCGATCGCAATCCCTCTTTGGACCAAATACTCCGGTGCGCCATGCTGCTCAAAACGGTCAATCGCTTGTTGGACATTTGCAAAAGGCAAATTAGTCGCAAGAAGCAGATCAGCATAGCCACGAATTAAATTGTACTCAGGATCATTCGCATCCTCTTGCTTCGCCTTATCGAAATAAGAA
Organism: Limnothrix sp.; assembly: GCA_049644465.1. Classification (GTDB taxonomy): domain Bacteria; phylum Cyanobacteriota; class Cyanobacteriia; order Cyanobacteriales; family MRBY01; genus MRBY01. The sequence goes on along the minus strand of JBARRZ010000279.1, from coordinate 10,818 downwards.
ATAGCTGTCGGCACCTTACCAAGCGCAGCAATTGTCCCCTTCGTTTCAAAAAGGTAGCCACCTTCCATAAAGTGACCAACGCCAAGGTATAAATTCCCTCGCAACTTGTCGGAGTCCATTAGACCAGCCGCACGCCGTTTTACTTCTTGGGCGTATTCATTGAGCTGATCCCAATTCTGATTAGTGTACGCAAGGGAAGCCATGAGAGCTGGAACGAGTGGATCGCTAGTATCTCCTTGATAAGCTTGCTCAAGATACTGTTTGGCAACTGGATAGTCACCTTCTTTGAAAATAGCGTTGAAAGCTAATTCTGTTTGCGAAGAAATAGCGCGAGGCTCACTCGTACGGAAAGGATCTCCGGCAAAAGCTGGCAGTAATGTTGAGCTAACCGACAGCGCTGCTAAGGACAGGTTTAAAGTCGTTTTTGTCAGAATGTTTTTAAAAGAAAAAGAGGCTTTTTTTGTCATCACACCATATCTCCACAGTGGTACGCGCTTTCTCTGAAATTGGAGAAATACTTCTTTGTTTATGACTATAGGCTGTGGCAAATTGTTTCAAAATGGCTAACTATTTGCGTAAATTCTTTTCAGAGCTGTGCTTTGGCACCAATCGGTAAATCCATCTACATCGAACGTTACGTAGTTTACGCCATGGGCTGTCCAATAGTTGGTGACAATGCCTTGCTGTTTTTCGCTATCATTACGGCGCTGAACAGTGCAGCCGAGGGGGAATTTTTGCGCTAGCTCGTGATCTTTCCACTGTTTGAGCTTGAGGATATATTGTTGCTGAGCTTCTGTGAGCAATTGCCAAGCTTCTACTTTAAAATGGGAAAAGTGACTGGTTAAGCCTTCGATTTCTGCCCAAGTTTCTGACTGCGCCAAGTATTCCGCCAGCTGTTGAGGCGTGTCTACTTGAAAATCAGGAATTGGCGCGATACTCATAGATATAACACCACATTTGGTGTTCGCAAAGGCATTAGAGACTTAATAATATACCAAATATAGAAAATCTCAACGGCGATCGCAAAGTGAAAAATTCTCCTTGAGAGCTAAAAATTGCGGAAATCTCTGAGTTTTGTTGCTGATAATTAGCAAATTTCTGCCAATTTCTCCTAGATCTAGATTTATCGAGATTGAAACGGATTTTGTAGCATCGTTTTCCCGACTGAGGCAGCGGCTTGATCCAGGGCTTCTACTTCTGCTGTGGCTAGGTTCCAGCCCAATGCACCGGCATTTTCTTTTGCTTGAGCTAAATTTTTTGCGCCGGGTATTGGCATTGTTCCTTTGCAAATACACCAGTTTAGAGCGACCTGTGACATTGTTTTATTGTGCAGTTTCATTAACTCTTGCAAACAATTTTTCAGGTTACCTATGACTGGCAACATTTGTTTGAAAGCGCGACGCCGCAAGCCTTTTGGTAAGGAGCTATCTAAGTTATATTTTCCGGTGAGTAAGCCTAAGGCGAGGGGACTGTAGGCGATGAGTTGAATGCCTAATTCGTCACAGACTTCTTTTACGTTGTACTTAGTAACTGGCTCTTGGGAAAGTAAAGAATATTGAACTTGCAGGGTTCGAATTGGTACGCCCCAATCATCAAACCACTGGTGAATTTTGCGCAGGCGATCGCCACCAAAATTAGAGACACCGACCCCTTTTACCTTATTTTCCTGATACAGCTCCGCTAAACCCCGAAGTAAACTCTTCTCTTGCCACGGCGCATAATTGGCCGTAGACCAATGCAGCTGCACCAAATCCACTGGACGCTGGAGCCTTGCGGAAGAAGCCCGATAAGCTTTTTTCATTGAGCCAGCAGTCAGTCGCCAAGGATAGGGCGCGAGCTTTGTCGCAAGAATAATTTCCTTTTGATTTGCACCATTGTAGGCTTGAGAAAATTCTCCCAGCAAGCTTTCGCTACGACCACTCAGGCGGCCAGTACCGTAGGAATCGCCCGTATCGAATAAAGTAATTCCTTGTGTTACACAAAAGTCAAACACCGCTTGCAAATCCTGATCCATACTCTGGTCATAGCCCCAAAGGAGACGATTACCCCAAGCCCATGTGCCACAACCCATCGCAGGCAAAGCCGGTAATTGTTGATTCATCACAAATTGAAAAACGTCGCGTCCAAACTAAGTTACCACTCGAAACAATTAGCTACTGCGGCTAAATATTTGCCAGCAGACCAATAATGTCACCGCAAAATATCCGGCGATCGCTAGCCAGTCTAAAACAGAAGAACTCATAAAAACAAAAAGAGATAATCATTACAAAACTATAATCTCACCAAGCCAAAAACAGCCAAGCCGTCCCGTAAACAACACATTCTTGTGACCCACAATCCTTGCCCAACAGGCCATTGACGACAATTCGTGACAGACCACCAACTTTTTAATTTTTGTGACAATGCCGTGATATGATTGCACGTGGTTTGTACTGTTTCCCTTTCCCAAAGTGAAAAAGACAGTCAAGCGAAGTCGATCAATAATCATTGGTCTATAAGCCTGCTAAAGCGTGAATCTATCTGAGTCAAAAAGCCAAACAAATCTGACCGAAACCTCTGAACAAACATCAGAAGTAGAAGCAGATGTCACAATTTCAGCTAATGCAATGGATGAGTATTACCAACTCAAGAAATCCATTTTTTTAGTTGCAATTGCCTCAACAGTCATTATTTCTGTAATCGTTTGCTTGACTTATTCTGCCACTACCGCAGCAAGTTATTTTGTCGGTTCGTGCGTTGGAATAATTTATCTCAGAATGTTGGCGAAAGATGTAGAGAAAGTTAGCGGAGATAATGCCCGCGTTAGCTCTGGCCGCCTTGCCCTATTTGCCGGCATGATCATCATTGCAGCCAAATGGGAGCAATTAGAACTGCTACCAGTGTTTTTGGGATTCCTAACTTACAAAATTTCCATCATTCTGTCCATACTGCCTAATAGTTCTTTCGCAGTAGAAAAATCAGATTAAGACCGTAATAGAAACTGCTCATTTTGCTGAAGACTGGGAAAAGATCATCGAATGGAAATGCTTAATAGTTTAAATACATTCAGTTTATTTCCCCTTGCTGAACTTGAAGTCGGCAAACATTTTTATTGGGAATTAGGTGGTCTCAAAGTTCACGGACAAGTTTTACTGACCTCTTGGTTCGTTATCGCTGTGCTCGTGATCGCTTCTCTCATCGCAACCCGTAATATTCAGCGTATTCCTAGCGGTTTTCAAAACTTCATGGAATATACTCTCGAATTTTTACGTGATTTGGTGAAAAACCAGTTGGGAGAAAAAGAGTATCGTCCTTGGGTTCCTTTCATTGGCACATTGTTCTTATTTATCTTTGTTGCTAATTGGTCTGGCGCACTCATACCTTGGAAAGTCATTGGTCTTCCTGAAGGTGAGTTGGCCTCTCCCACGAACGATATTAATACCACTGTTGCCTTAGCTCTGTTGACTTCTTTGGCGTATTTTTATGCCGGGTTCAGAAAGCGTGGAATCGGTTACCTAAAAAAATATGTGGAGCCTACTCCAATCTTGCTTCCAATTAATATTTTGGAAGACTTCACTAAGCCTTTGTCCCTAAGTTTCCGTTTGTTCGGTAATATCTTGGCGGATGAATTGGTTGTCGGTGTCTTGGTGCTATTGGTTCCCTTGATTATTCCTTTACCACTGATGGCGCTAGGCTTATTTGCTAGTGCGATTCAGGCATTGATCTTCGCAACCCTCGCTGCAGCATATATTGCTGAATCGATGGAAGGTCATCATTAGAGTTTTGGAATCTTTCGAGATTATTTATACAAAGCCTGAAGGCTAACTAGAAATTTCAAAATATTTTGTTTTTCTGGTCACTTTTTCTGTTAATTTTTTTGACGGGGATCTGTTCGTAGAGACCTGTGTATACCCACTTCAATAACATCGAAAGGAAAAAAATATGGATTCTTTAACTGCTGCTGCTTCCGTTATTGCTGCTGCTCTCGCTGTCGGTCTTGCGGCAATCGGCCCTGGTATTGGTCAAGGTAATGCTGCGGGTAGTGCTGTCGAAGGTATTGCACGCCAACCTGAAGCTGAAGGCAAAATTCGTGGAACTCTCCTGCTTAGTTTGGCTTTCATGGAAGCGTTGACTATTTACGGTCTTGTTGTTGCACTTGTTCTTTTGTTTGCAAACCCTTTTGCATAAGTTTACGAATGATCTTGTCTAAGTTACTCGGTTCGCTGGGCGGCTTAGACAGGTTTCTAGATGTAAGCCTTAGGACGCAAGTCCTGCAATATACAAACTTTCTAAGACCCGAATACGGTGGGGTCAACAACTAATGACACACTGGACAATTGTTTTAGCAACTGAAGCAGTCGAAAAAACCGCAGAGGGTGGTTTGTTTGACTTTGATGCAACTTTGCCTGTTATGGCAATTCAGTTTTTGGTGCTTGCTGCTTTACTAAATAAGTTGTTTTATCAACCGCTTGGTAAGGCCATTGATGAGCGTTCGGACTATGTTCGGAATAGTCTTGTTGATGCGAAAGAGCGGCAACAGAAGGCTGAGAGTTTGGCGGTTCAATATGAGCAAGAACTACGGGATGTCCGTCGTGGAGCTCAAGAGGCGATCGCCACAGCACAAGCAGAAGCTCAAAAGGTTGTAGCAGGTGAAATCAAAACTGCACAATCAGAAGTTTTAGCGGAGCGAGAAAAAGCTGCATCAGCCATTGAATCTCAGAGAGAATCTGCATTCAAGTCACTCGAACAAGAAGTAGAAGCTCTAAGTCAACAGATTGCCACAAAACTTGTGGGATAAGAGATCTAGAGATTTCGCGGTTTTGCCGACAGTGAATCCAAGCACTTCTTTGTCAAAGCTATTCTGACTGAGCAAGGCTGGATTCACAGCTTTTTGACAAATACACCATAAGCAAAATAGCGCTGGGGTAGATCGAAATTATGGGAATCTTTTCCTATCTTGCCACCGCATCGGAGGGTGGTTTTCATTTAAACTTCGATATTTTAGAAACGAATATTATCAACCTCGTTATCATTATCGGGGTGCTTTATGTCTATGGCGGCAAATTTATTGGCAAGCTCTTAGAAGAACGTAAAAGCAAAATTGTTGCTGATCTAGAAGATGCTGAAAATCGTGCGAAAACGGCACAAGAAGCATTAACTAAAGCACAAAAATCCTTAGAAGAAGCCCAAACACAAGCGGGTAGAATTCGTGAAGATGCTAAGGTCGCTGCAGAAAAAGCGCGGGAAACAATTCTCGCACAAGGTCATGAGGACGTCGAAAAACTCAAAGCCTCTGCTGTAAAAGAATTAGACACCGAGCAAGCTAAAGTAATTGCGCAGTTAAAGCGACGCATTGCTGAGCTAGCCTTAGAAAAGGTGGAAGCACAGTTACGATCTGGACTGGATGAATCAGTTCAATCAGATCTAGTTGACCGTAGTATTTCCCAACTTGGAGGTGGCTCATGAAAGGAAGCGCAATGAACGCTCAAGTTGTTGAGCCCTATGCGAGTGCGTTAATGGAGCTTGCCCAAGGGGTAAACAAAGTTGATGATTTCGCAGACAATGCACGTTCTTTGTTAACTGCACTCCAAGAATCTGAGGAGTTGCAGGCTTTTGTAGTCAATCCATTGATTGGCTCTGAAGACAAAAAGGGTGTGCTGCGGAGTATCTGTGGTCGAGACACTGACAGTTATTTTCTAAATTTTTTGTTATTGCTCGTAGACCGTCGCCGCATTCTATTTCTCGAATCAATTTGTGAAGAATTTGTTGCGCTGCAACGGAAACTAAACAATATCGTTTTGGCTGAAGTAACGACTGCAACGGCGCTTACCCGTAGTCAAGAAGATGCGATCGCCGACCGAGTCAAGGATATGACTGATGCAGAATCTGTAGAACTAGATATTACGACTGACGCTGATTTACTCGGTGGTGTCATTATCAAAGTTGGTTCTCAGGTTTTTGACGCTAGCCTCAGAGGCCAGTTGCGTCGTATCCGCTTAGATTTGGTGTGAACTAACTAGCTTAGTTCTCTGAGAGATTTTTGGGAGATCACAATCCTGTTCTAAATAGAAAAGTGTCTTCAAAGACTGTCCCTTAAATTAACCGTTATTTAACAGTACAGACATGATTAATATCAGACCCGACGAAATTAGTAGTATTATTCGTCAGCAAATTGAATCTTATGACCAAAAGGTCAAAGTCGATAATGTCGGCACCGTCCTCCAAGTAGGAGACGGCATTGCTCGTATTTATGGTCTTGAGCAAGCGATGGCAGGTGAACTGCTTGAGTTTGAAGACGGCACGATTGGTATCGCCCTAAACCTCGAAGAGGACAATGTTGGTGCGGTATTGATGGGTGACGGCCGCGATATCCAAGAAGGTAGCAGCGTTAAGGCGACTGGCCGTATTGCTGAAATTCCTGTTGGAGAAGCAATTGTTGGTCGTGTTGTAGATGCTCTTGCCCGTCCTCTCGACGGTAAAGGTGATATCGAAGCAAGCGATAGCCGACTCATTGAATTTATGGCTCCGGGCATTATTGAGCGCCGCTCTGTCCATGAACCAATGCAAACTGGTATTACTGCGATTGACGCAATGATTCCTGTTGGTCGTGGTCAGCGTGAGTTGATTATTGGCGATCGCCAAACTGGTAAAACAGCTGTTGCGGTTGACACAATCATTAACCAAAAAGGCCAAGATGTTGTTTGTGTTTATGTAGCAGTTGGTCAAAAGGCTTCTACTGTAGCGCAAGTGGTTTCGACGCTAGAGTCAAAAGGCGCGCTTGACTACACAGTAGTTGTTGCGGCAAACGCTAACGATCCAGCAACGCTTCAGTACCTCGCGCCTTACACTGGTGCGGCGATCGCCGAATACTTTATGTACAAAGGCAAAGCAACATTGATCGTTTACGATGACTTGTCCAAGCAAGCTCAGGCTTATCGTCAAATGTCTCTCTTGCTCCGTCGTCCACCCGGACGTGAAGCCTATCCCGGTGATGTCTTTTATCTCCACTCTCGTCTCCTTGAGCGGGCAGCAAAACTGAGTGACAAGCTCGGTGGCGGTAGCATGACTGCACTGCCGATTATTGAAACCCAAGCAGGTGACGTTTCTGCTTACATTCCGACTAACGTAATTTCGATTACCGACGGTCAAATCTTCCTCTCTTCCGACTTGTTTAACGCAGGTATTCGTCCAGCGATTAACGCAGGTATTTCGGTATCTCGGGTTGGTTCTGCGGCACAAACCAAAGCGATGAAGCAGGTTGCAGGTAAATTGAAGCTTGAGCTAGCACAATTTGCTGAGCTTGAAGCATTTGCCCAGTTTGCTTCCGACCTTGACGCAGCGACTCAGAACCAATTGGCTCGTGGTCAGCGTCTCCGCCAAATTTTGAAACAGCCTCAAAACTCTCCCCTCTCTGTCGCAGAGCAGGTGGCAATTGTTTACGCTGGTTTGAACGGCTACCTTGACGAAATTGATGTGGATAAAGTTGTTGATTTCACAACTGGTCTGCGTCAATATCTCTCGACAAGCAAAGCCAAGTACGGCGAAATTATTGCAACAGAGAAGAAGCTGACTGACGAAGCTGAATCCCTCCTCAAAGAGGCGATCGCCGAACATAAGCAGACTTTCTCCGTTTCTGCGTAAACGACGTTGAATTTTGTCGTCCGTAGCAAGCACAAACTGTCTGCTATGGGCGACACCAGAATCGAACTAAGGGATATTACTCATGCCAAACCTAAAGGGGATTCGCGACCGGATTCAATCGGTCAAAAATACCAAAAAAATTACAGAAGCGATGCGTCTGGTGGCAGCGGCAAAAGTTCGTCGTGCACAGGAGCAAGTCACTTCCACTCGCCCTTTCGCGAACACACTACTTCAAGTTTTGTACGGGCTAAAAAGTCGTCTTCGTTTAGAAGATGCTGATTTGCCTTTGCTCAAACAAAGAGAAGTCAAATGTGTTGGCTTGCTCGTTATCACGGGCGATCGCGGTCTTTGTGGCGGTTACAACGCCAACATTATTCGTAAAGCTGAACAGAGAGCCAAAGAATTAGAAGCTGAAGGTACCAAATACAAATTTGTCCTTGTAGGTCGGAAAGCGACACAGTATTTCCAAAACCGCCAAGCGCCCATCAGCAAAACTTACATTGGCTTAGACCAAATTCCTTCAGCCGCAGAAGCTTCGAGCATCGCGGATGAGTTGTTGTCTTTATTCTTGTCTAATTCTGTAGACAAAATTGAGTTGATTTATACTCGTTTTGTTTCCTTAATTAGTTCACAGCCGGTTATCCAGACTCTATTGCCACTCGTTCCTGAGGCACTTAGTAGTCCAGATGATGAGACTTTCAATTTGATTACCCGTGGCGGTAAATTTCAAGTTGAGCGTTCCAAAGTAAAAGCTGAAGTCAAAGAGTTGCCGAAAGACATGATCTTTGAACAAGCGCCCCAAGACATTCTAAATGCCTTATTACCGCTTTATCTCAGCAATCAATTGTTGCGTGCGCTTCAAGAAGGGTCTGCAAGTGAATTGGCAGCTCGAATGACAGCGATGAATAATGCAAGTGAGAATGCATCTGACTTGATGAAAAAGCTAACGTTGTCCTATAACAAAGCTCGTCAAGCGGCTATTACTCAGGAGCTTTCTGAGGTTGTTGCAGGTGCAAATGCTTTGTAAAAACTTAGCTAAGTAAACAAGTTTTTGAAATATATTTTTTGAGAGTGGTTTTTGACCACTCTTTTTTTGTTGAAAAGCTATTTTAAGAAACAATATTTTGTTGAATATTTTGGACGATCAAAGTACTTTTGATCTGAATTTCGGTGACATTCATAATTTACATTTGCTGGTTTGGAAGAAATCAGAATAATATAGGTTTAAAATTGCGATTCTATGAGTGTAATGGCTTAACTTCGCATGCTGGGATTGGCAAAATAGAGAGAATTTATCAGCAAATCAATAATCACCTTGGCAAAAATCTCTGAAAAAGTAACAATAGAGTATTGATGTGTCAGTTGTGGGTTTCATTTGTGAGTCAAGTTCGCACGGTTTCCGATGCCAAACGGAGTTTTTATTCTTACCATACACGCCCGATAAATTCTATTTTTAGACGGGTTGTGGAAGAACTTTTGGTAGAAATGCATTTGCTTTCTGTAAATGTCGATTTTCGTTATGACCCTCTGTATGCGCTAGGTGTTGTGACGTCCTATGAGCGGTTCATGCAGGGTTACCGACCTGAAGCTGATAAGGATTCCATTTTTCAGGGAATGTGTCAGGCTGTGGGCGGTGAGGCGAATACTTATCGGCAAGATGCGTCGGCACTGCTGGAGCTGGCTAAACGCTGTTCTGGTGAGCAACTGATTGGTTGTTTCAGAGATGACCATGCGCCAGAAGGGGCAGAAGAGCTATGGGGTAAGTTGGAGGCGATCGCCAAAAACGATAGTTTCAAGTACAGTCGATTGTTCGCGATTGGTCTGTATACATTCTTAGGAGAAGCAGAACCCGCTCTGCTCGAAGACGCTGAAAAACGCGATGAAATGCTGGCGACGATCACCGAATCGATGAATCTGCCAGTGGAAAAGATGAAAAAAGATCTCGATTTGTATCGCAGCAACTTGGAGAAAATGAACCAAGTGCTAGAGGTGATCGAGGATGCGCTGGTGGTAGAACGTCAGCGTCGGGAAAAAGCTGAAGCTGAAGCGAAGGCAAAAGAAGCTGGTACAACTGAGACTGAAGAAACAGTGCCAGCAACAGACGCGCCGTCTGAATAGCTTTTTTAACCTAGAAATTTGCGTGCTCAACTCTGACACACAACTAAATTATTAGCCTTGATTCTTGATTTTGCTTTGCTCTTTGTGAGGGAAAAGATAAGGATCAAGGTTTAATTTTGGCTTTTCGATAGGTTTTTCAATAGTTTCCACAACAACTGTGGGGGCGGTTATTGGCTGAGTATTAACGGTTGTGCCGGGGTCTAGGGCGGCTATTTCTGTGACAAAAACTTCGCCAAAATCATTGGCCCCCAAACGCAAATCGTGAAAGTTAAGTTCGCCGGAGATCAAAACTTCTGTGCCGGCTGCGGGTAAAGGAGCATTGGTAATGACCCAAATGGTGCCTGTTTGATCTTGGATTTCGTAGGCGCCACCTTCAATGAAAGGGGCATTCTGCGCTACAACACCTTTGATATGAACGTTGCTACCAGGATTTGCGCTATTTAAAGAGGCGATCGCCGTGACAGAGATATTTCGTTTTTGGGCGAGGAGTGGCACACTGTCCTGCTGTGATAAAACACTCCAAGCATTACAGCTCACCAAACTACCTGCGGTCACAATGGCGATCGCCCAGCGACTGACTTTAGCCGTTACTGTCATAACCAACCTAAATTTCAACAAATAAGATAGCAAACTATTCTCAGTGTACTGTACTGTCTCAGTGCGTTTTCTCTAATGCTTACCCAAGTTTCTGGATTTGGCGCAGAACTGTAACTAATTAAAAACTACTCTAAACAATTTTTTCTAAAGCTTGTGGGCCAAGCCTTAGCATCGAACAATCAAAAAAGTCATTGCTAGAATTAACAATCATCATTTCGATTAGCAGCACTTTTGCCCCATGAATCACGAAAAGTCGGTGTGGATTTACGATACAACGCTCAGAGATGGCTCTCAACGAGAAGGATTATCGCTGTCTTTTGATGACAAAGTGCGGATTGCCCGTGAACTAGACGAGTTGGGGATTCCCTTTATCGAAGGCGGTTGGCCCGGTGCAAATCCAAAAGATGTACAATTTTTTTGGCACATGCAGGAATATCCCCTCAAGCAAGCGCAAATGGTTGCTTTTTGTTCCACCCGTCGCCC